>NZ_JBITUP010000002.1:0-453530 GCF_044542535.1 Microbacterium sp. NPDC078428 | reverse complement strand
GTTCGACATGATCTGACCAGTCTCCCTGCCCGCAACCGCGGGCGACAGGACGACTCTCAAAACCAACGGACCTACAAAACGGGGTCAGCCCAGGGAGGGTGGACCTCTCGCGCGCTGCTCGGGTTGAGCGCTGCCACTGTCACCGTTCCACACCTGATCGGGGCGGCGGCGATCGGGCTGCTGCTGGCGGACTCGGGCGTGATCGCCCGCATGCTGCAAATCCCAGCCGCGTCGTGGCCCTCGTTCGTCGGCGGGCCGTGGTGGTCGGCGGTGATTGTGGAGTACGCGTGGAAGGAATCGGCATTCGTCGCGCTTGTCGTGGCCGGGACCCTGGTCACACGGGTCGCGCGATTCGATGAGACGGCGGCCTTGCTGGGCGCGGGGCGTCGCGCGCGACTGCGCCTCGTGCTGCTCCCGCTGGCGTGGCCGTCGATCATCATCGCGGGAACGATCGGCTTCGTCTATGTCCTCGGCTCGTACGAGGTGGCCTGGCTGCTGGGCCGCACATATCCCGAGCCCCTGTCCGTGATGGCCTTCCGCCTCTACGGCGAAGTCAGCCTCACGGCGCGTCCAGTTGCCGCTGCGGTCGCGATGACGATCGTCGGCCTGTCGGCGGCCGCGGTGGGTCTCGCCTTCGCCGCGCTCCGACGATCGGCGGCATGGCGATGACGCTCTCCATCAGACAGCTCCCCGCTGACGGCACTGCGACACGAGCCGATCGCCGGCTCCCCGGCGATCCCGGCCGCCCGCTCACGACGTCCGGGGGATCCTCGCGACTCGCCCGACTGGGCCTGGGAACGTCACTGGCGATCTGGTTGACGCTCCCTTTTCTGCCCCTCATTGTCTGGTCGGCCGCGGACACGTGGCGGTTCCCGTCTCTGCTCCCCACGGACTGGGGAGTCGCGGGACTTTCTTCCGCAATCTCGCAGGGTGGGCTCGCCGCGCTCGGCACTTCCGTCGGGCTGGGCATCGTCGTCGCTGCGATCGCGACGCCGCTGGGCGCGATCCTCGGACGAGCGCTCGCGTTCGGGTGGGCGCCGATGCCGCGGACTCTCAGCGCTGTGCTATTCGCACCGATCCTCCTACCGCCGTTCGCGGGGGCGCTCGGCATGAATGTCCTGCTGCTGCGTGCGCAGATCCCCGCGCTGGCTGGGCTGGTGCTGGTGGTCATGGCCATGCCGTACACCGTCTTCTCGATGCGTGCCGCGTACGCCGCGCACGATTTGGGCTATGAGGAAGAAGCGCGCACCCTCGGCGCAACACAGGCACACGTGCTCTGGCGCGTCCAGGTTCCCCTTCTCGCCCCAGCGCTCGCCCGGTCTGCTTTCCTTGCGTTCCTCGTGGCGTGGAGCGACTACATCGTCACGGTGATGATCGGCGGTGGGCAGATCATCACTCTTCCTCTGATCGCGGCCTCCGCCGCGAGCGGCGTAGGAAACGATGCCATGGTTGCCGTGCTCTCGCTCGCCGCCCTCGTGCCGCCACTGGCACTGCTGCTTCTTCTCGCTCGCGATCGCAGGCCGACAAAGGGAGCACCATGATTGCCGCCATCACCCTGCAGTCCGTGACCAAGGAGTACGCGTCGCATCCGGTCCCTGCTCTCACCGGAATCAACCTCGACATCCTGACCGGGACGCGCACGGCCATCCTGGGACCGAGCGGCTCCGGCAAGAGCACACTCCTCATCATCGCGGGACTCGAAAACCCGAGCGATGGACAGATTCTCCTGAACGGACGCGATGTGACGGGGATCGTTCCCGAGCGCCGCGGCATCGGCATGGTTTTTCAGCGCCCGCTGCTCTTCCCGCATCTGAACGTGCTCGACAACGTCGCCTTCCCCATGCGTGCGCAGGGATCATCGCGCCGCGTGGCCCGCGACCGCGCACGCCCGTACCTCGCTCTCGTGCAGCTGGCGGACTTCGCGTCGCGCCCCGTCTCCACGCTCTCAGGCGGTCAGCAGCAGCGCATCGCGATCGCCCGCACGCTCGCATCGCAGCCCACGATCCTGCTGCTCGACGAACCCTTCAGCGCTCTCGATCCCGCCTTCCGCAGCGACATGCATGAACTCCTCGACCGTCTCCAGTCGGAGCTTCCCCCGACCGTCGTGCTGGTGACTCACGACCGTGACGAGGCGGCCGCTGTGGCGGATCGCATCGCCGTCGTCGAGGACGGCACACTGCTGCAGTACGACACGGTCGATCGGATCTACCACCGACCGGCGAGCCTGGCTGTGGCACGTCTGATGGGAGGACGAAACACGATCGACGGCCTGGTGACGGATGGCGTCCACGCCTCAGACCTCGGACTCGTCCCCATCGAGCCCGGCACCCTCAGCGGCCCGGGGATACTCGTCGTCAGACCCGAATCCATACGCGTGCTCACCGACGGCGAGACAACCGCCGCACCCACCTACAGCGGGACGGTCTCGGAGCTCGCCCGGGCCGGTGCCCGGCGAACACTCACGCTGCGGCGCGGAGCGGCGGAGCTCGTCGCGGAGATTCCGCCCGGCGCCGAGATCGAGGTCGGAGGGATTGCTAGAGTCTGCTTCGCTCCGGGTGCCCCGTCGGTCGTACCTCGGTGAGCCCCGAGGGCCGTGCCGTGATCGACGACCGCGGCGCGAGGGGCAGCAGGCGACGCAGCTCGATGTTCTCGGCCGGATCGAGCACCGAATGCTGGACGCACGCGGGCACCAATCGACCCGATTCGGGGTGGCTCATGGCGTACATGCATGCCCCAAGGCGCTCCTGCGTCTCACGCAGCAGCGGATCATCGCTGCGCACCCCCCGCTCCATGAGCTCCCATGCCGGCGCCACCTGGACGGCATCCATGAAATTGTGCACGACGAAGCTCGATGAGCGGATGCGCCGACGCCGCGCTGCGCTGAGCACGCGGGCGAGTCCACCGGCACGCCTCACCACCCGGCGGACATGTGAAATGAGCACCCCGACGTCCAGGGGATGACGCGCAACGGCCCGGATGATCTTCGTCACCAGGACAGGCGTGCTCGTGCCGCCGAAGATCATCCCGCCGTGATGTGCGAGCAGCCGATCCCGCGCGGCGAGATCCCGCGGATCAGCCGCGTCGACCAACGCGACGAAGCGCCCGTCCACCCGTAGTCCGGTGGCGTAGCGGTTGCAGCGGGGATCACCGAACTGGGTGCCCTGCCACGACAGCTGTTGCCCCGCGCCCTCTTCGATCTGCTGCCAGACGCGGTCGATCGAAACTTCGGTGAAGTCCTCCTTCCACCGGCGATCATCTCCCACGAACGCCGCCGGCTGAAAGGACAGCATGTCGAAGGGCATCTCGAGCACCGCCCGCGTCGTCGACGCCACTTCGTCGAGATTCGACGGCGTGACCGTCATGTTGTGCGCAAGGTACGAGCGAACGCCGTGATCCCTTTCGAGGTCGACGAACATCTGCGCGAAGCGGGCGCGGAAGGGGTCGAGCTCCGCCTCCGAGCGCGGCCTCACGGCACCGCGTCGGCCACGCATCAACGAGTCGAAGTGCGCCGCGAAGGACACGCGCTCGAATCGGGGGATCCCGTCCGCATCGAGCACCACATCGCGGAGGTACTCCGGGTCGAAGTCGCCATGGGTCATCGACATCGGCTCGCGCCCATACTTACGCATCGCTTGCAGCGCCGCCGCGTGGTCGGCCGCCGACAAGAGGCTGACCTCTCCGCCGATCAGCTGAGCGTGAGCGCGCGGACCTCGGATCTCATTCAGCAGCCGCATCTGAGCGTCGACCTGCTCGCGCGTGTGGTCGCCGTCGACGCGCACCTTGTTTGCGTCCGCGGAGTGATAGCAGGGCGAGCAGGTCAGATCGCACTTCGGGAAGACCCCGTGGGTTCCCTCGCAGCCGATCGCGCTGCGGCCGAGCAACTGATTCGGCGTCTTGACATGCGCAGGGAGCTCGGCCCACCGACGATCAAGGGCCGCGCGACTGACCGGGTGGATTGCTCGTGTCGTAAGCTCCCACGCGCGAAGCAACCGCAACAACGCCATATTCACACTCCCTCGTCGGCATTTTCGACGCCGAGTCTCCCGACCGCGCCGGTCGCGCTTCTCGATGAGACCACACCTGAGGCGAAGGCGAGTGTGATCTGCGTCACCGACCGGCGTCGCGCGCCGCAGATACGGTGATGCGGTCCGTCTGTCGACGGCAAACGACAGGAGGAAAGATGAAGGCCGTACTCGGTGACACGATCCTGGCAGAAGCGCCCCGCGAGGAGCTGCTATCCATCGAAGGGAACTGGTACTTTCCGCCGTCCCGCGTGAACTTCGAGCACGTCTCGCCCAGCTCGACCCCGTACGCCTGCCCACTGAAGGGCGCATGCCAGTACATGAACATCCGCAGCGGGGACACCGTTCTCGCTGACCGCGCCTGGTCGTACCCGGACCCATTCCCCGCTTCCGTGAAGCGGTTCGGGGAGTACGCGAACTATGTCGCGTTCTGGAAAGAAGTACGCGTCATCGATTAGCTAGAGGGAATGCCCCATGTGCCATGGAGCTTCGCGGGCAAGTCGGAAGTTGAAGTCCGCCACTGCCGCGTGCGACGACGTTCGGTGGGCCGCGGATGGCATCCGGCAGATAATGCTCGCGGGAGCTTCAGACGCAGGCCGACGCCGCCAGAGAGGTCGACTGTGGTCTCGATCGACTCCACGATCGCGCGCGCGTATCGGCACGACAGCGCAATGAGATGCCCTAGGTATTCGCGGAGCGGGACTGGAGTTGAGTGAGGAACTCTTCAGCTGCGGCGAGTTGGGCCTTGAGGCGGTCGCGCCGTTCGAGCGCTTCATCTCGAACGCTCTCCAGCTGAGTTTCGACTGCCGGATCGTGCGGGTGAGCATCGACGCGGTCCATCAGGTCGAGCAGCTCGCGCATTTGCTCGAGGCTGTAACCGAGGGGCTTCATTCGGCGGATCAGCATCACCCGCGCCTCGTCATCGGCGGTGTAGAGGCGGAACCCGCCATCGGTGCGGCCAGACGGAGTGACGAGCCCGAGCTCGTCGTAGTGGCGGAGGGTCCGCAGTGACAGCCCGGTGCGCTCGGCCAGTTCACCGATGTGCATCGACGCGTCAGTCATGATCCCCGATTTCCTTCAACCCTCACGTTACGTTAGAGTCTCGTTGTTCGCGCGCACCCTGTCGTGCAGCATCCATCCTCTCCCGAATCTCTGAGACTTCCCGGCGCAACGGAGCGCCTTCCTGCGGGCTTGCACCCCGCCGACTACGAAGGAGCACCGTGACGGCTGTCGTGCCCACCCAAGACCCCACAACTCGGTACCGGATCGAACCGACCGTGCTGCAGGCGCTGCGCAGCCCACGCATCCTCACCCGCGAAGTCCTCGCCGGACTCGTTGTCGCTATCGCGCTGATCCCCGAAGCAATCGCCTTCTCGATCATCGCCGGCGTCGACCCCCGAGTGGGCCTGTTCTCGTCGTTCGTGATGGCGGTCGCGATCGCGTTCCTCGGTGGCCGGCCCGCCATGATCACTGCCGCGACCGGTGCGATCGCGCTGGTCATCGCACCTGTTGCTCGTGAATACGGGATGGACTACTTCATCGCGACCGTGATCCTCGGTGGGCTCATCCAGATCGTGCTCGCACTTCTCGGGGTGGCGAAGCTGATGCGGTTCATCCCCCGCAGCGTCATGGTCGGGTTTGTCAACGCCCTCGCCATCCTGATCTTCATCTCGCAGGTCCCGCAGCTGCTCGGGGTGCCATGGATGGTTTACCCGCTCGTGATCGTGGGCCTGCTCATCATGTATCTGATGCCCCTGCTCACCCGTGTGGTCCCCGCGCCTCTGATCGCCATCGTCCTGCTCACTGGCGCTGCTGTCGTGTTCGGCATCAGCGTCCCCACCGTCGGCGATCAGGGACAACTCCCGCAGAGCCTGCCCGAACTGTTCATCCCCAACGTCCCGCTCACCCTGGACACCCTCGGCATCATCTTCCCGTTCGCCGCCGCGATGGCCATCGTCGGACTCCTCGAATCCCTCATGACCGCGAAACTCGTCGATGACATCACCGACACCCACTCCCGAAAGACCCGCGAGGCATGGGCTCAGGGGGCGGCGAACATTCTCTCCGGCGCGTTCGGTGGCATGGGCGGCTGCGCGATGATCGGGCAGACGATGATCAACGTGAAAGCGTCCGGAGCCCGCACCCGGATCTCCACGTTTCTCGCCGGCGTCTTCGTCCTCGTGCTGGTGCTTGTGCTGGGAGACATCGTCGCCGTCATCCCGATGGCAGCCCTCGTCGCCGTGATGATCGTCGTCTCCGTCGCCACGTTCGACTGGCACAGCATCCGCCCCAGCACCCTCAAGCGCATGCCGCTTAGCGAGACCCTCGTCATGGTCGTCACCGTCGGCATCACCGTCTGGACCCACAACCTCGCCATCGGCGTCGGCGTTGGCGTGATCGCCGCGATGATCCTGTTTGCCCGCCGCGTCGCGCACTTCACCACCGTGACCCGCGAGATCACCGACCTGGACGGGCAGCCCACCGCCCGCTACACGGTCGACGGTGAACTGTTCTTCGCCTCCAGCAACGACCTCACCACGCAGTTCGAGTACACCCACGACCCCGACCGCGTCGTCGTCGACCTAACCCGCTCCCACGTCTGGGACGCATCCACCGTCGCAGCCCTCGACGCCATCCACACCAAATACGAACACCTCGGCAAGACAGTAACCTTCACCGGCATGAACGACGCCACCGCCCGATTCCACGGCCGCCTCACCGGCGGACTCGGCAACGCCCACTGACTGGACTACAGCGACCCCGGCACTTCACCAACAATCCCATCGTCTCGATCGCCGCTGTCACTGTGCCAACCTCACAAACGAGTCCCCCTAAGCAGGTGTGCTGCTGGCGACGGATCGTAACAACTCCTGTGAGAAAGATCGTCCTCCACCAAGGCGCGGATGTGAAGAAAATCCCACATCAGGTAGGTCGAGCTTCGACAACAATCCCTAGATTCGACATCCGCGCCGCTGCTCCGCGCAGCCGGCGCACGCTGATGACAGCGTGAGCGGGCTCTGCTACGTTCCGGTGAAACGGGCGGTGCGCATCGGGGGAGAGCGACGTGATGAGACCACTGCGATACGCGATCAACGTCACGCTCGACGGGTGCTGCCACCACGAGGCGGGTCTTCCCCCCGACGAGGAGTCCATGCGTTTCTGGACCGCTGAGATGGATGCAGTGGATGCAGAGATCTTCGGCCGGGCGACGTACGAGCTGATGGAGTCGGCCTGGCGACGCCCGGCCGACGGGGTGTGGCCCGACTGGATGAACGAGTCGGAGGTCGCGTTCGCCGAGGCGATCGACCGGAAGAAGAAGTACGTCGTGTCGAGCACGCTGACGGAGGTGGATTGGAATGCCGAGCTCGTGCGCGGAGATCTCGAGCGCGCCGTGCGGCGACTCAAGGAGGAGCCGGGGACGGGCTTGTCGGTGGGCGGAGTGCAGCTCCCGCATGCGCTGGCGGAGTGGGGAATCATCGACGAGTACACCTTCGTCGTGCATCCGGTCCTCGCCGGACGCGGGCCGACGCTGCTCGCCGGTCTGCGAGAACAGATCGCGCTCGAGCTCGTCGAGCGTCGGGAGTTCCGGTCTGGGGTGGTCGTGCAGCGGTACCGGCCGACGGGCGTCGCCGGAGGCTGAGGCGTCGCGGGAGTGCACCGACGCGGCGCGTCCGCCACCGCGCCGTCATCGGGGACACACCGCGAGACACAAGTAAGGGCCGGTCGGAGAGGCTTCCGACCGGCCCTTGTCCCTTTGCACCAAGAGTGTCCTGCAATCACATGTCGGCAGCTGCCACAGCAAAACAACTACCGTGCCTGCACTCTATAACGACCAGATAACGGCGGGCAAGGATCTGCCGTTATCTCTTCGTGATGATCGGGGAGCGAGCTCAGTCCTTCGCGAACGGAAGCAGGACGGCGTTGACCTCTTCCGCGTGCGTCCACAGCATGCCGTGCGGGGCGCCCTCGATCTCGTGGTACTCCGCCTGGGGCACGGCGGCGCGGAACGGGCGGCCCGTCGCGTCGATGGGCAGGATGTTGTCGGCGGTGCCGTGCGCGATGAGCGCGGGCTTGCCGCTGGCGGCGACGGCCGCGACATCCGCCGTGAAGTCTTCGATCCATGTCGGCACCGCTGCGTACGCTGCGACGGGGGCGCTGCCGGTCGCGGTGTTCCAGTTGGCCGTCACGACCTCCTGCGAGATGCGCGAGCCCAGGGTGTCATCGAGGTTGTAGAAGTTATGGAAGAACTGGGTGAACCACGCGAACCGATCGGCCTTCGCCGTCTCGGCGATTCCGTCGAACGTCGACGCGGGCACGCCCTGGCCGAGCATTCCGGGCTCGAGGGAAGCGAGGAAGGCGAACTTGGCGACGCGGTCGGTGCCGAAGAGCTTCGCGTACCGCGCGAGCTCGCCGGTGCCCATCGAGAAGCCGACGAGGATGACGTCGGTCAGATCCAGCGCCGTGAGCACGGCGTCGAGGTCTGCGGCGAAGGTGTCGTAGAGGACCGGTCGAGCGGATACCCGTGGACGAGCACGACCGCCTGGCCCGTGCCGTGGTCTTCGTAGTAGAGCTCGATGTCGGTGGAGTTCTCGGTTCCGACGGTGATGTATCCCATGATCTCTTCCTTCGGTCGTGGACGAGAACGAGCGTTCTCTCCGTGTGGGGACGACTACAGAGAACGAGCGTTCCCCGCGCAAGTCTCTCCCTGACCTTGGAGCGGGGCGACCGAATCTCCGAGGCCGCGGCACGATGAGCTCGGCGCGCCGCCGGCGCTGGCGGGTCAGCTGGCGTCGTCGGAGACGCGGATGAGGACCTTCCCGGTCGCGCCCTGCTCGACGGCGTCGTGCGCGGCCGCAGTCTCCTCGAGCGGGAACCACGTGAGCGGCAGACCCGCGGCCTCGCCCACGGGCAGGGCACCGTCGACCAGCGCCGCCGTGATGTCCTCCGCCGCGGCGGTGAGCGCTGCGCGGCCCACCGTGTAGAGCAGGAGACCCTGCCAGCGAACGTTCTTCGCGAAGCTCTCGATGATGGGCGCTGTGAACTGGTCGCCATTGTTGTTGGCGTAGTACGCGATGCTGCCGTGGTTGGCGAGCACCGCGACATCCAGCGCCGCGTTCTGGGCGGGCGCCACCTCCACGACGTGGTCGACGCCGCCCGGCGCGAGGTCTGCGATCGCCTCGGCGAGGCGATCGTCGGGGTAGCGGAGCACATGGTGCGCGCCCGCGGCGCGAGCGAGCTGCGCCTTCTTCTTGCTGCTGACCGTGGCGATGACGGTGGCGCCCGCCCAGGTCGCGAGCTGGATCGCCGCGTGTCCGACAGCGCCCGCACCGCCCTGCACCAGCACGACGCGGCCGCTGAGGGCGCCCGGAGCGAGGCGTTCGGGTCCGAACTCGTGCACCGTGAGCGCGCGGTGCGCGGTCATCGCGGGGACGCCGAGGCTCGCGGCGATGTCGAAGCCGATGCCCTCGGGCAGGCGCACGACGCGGTCGGCGGGCAGGACGGTGAATTCCTGGGCGGTGCCGGTGGGGCGCTGGTGGGCGGCGAGGAAGAGCCAGACCCGGTCGCCCGCAGACAGCCCGTCGACGCCCTCGCCCACGGCGTCGACGACGCCGGCGCCGTCCTGGTTCGGCGTCACCTCTCCGAACGGCAGGGGGCGGCTGGCGGCGGCGCGGGCCTTCCAGTCGGTCGGGTTCACGCCCGAGACCGTGATGCGAACCCGCACCTCGCCGGCGCCGGGGATCGGAAGGTCGCGCTCGACGGCGGTCAGAACGGAGGAGTCACCGGGGCGGGAGTAGATGATCGATCGCATGGAGGGTGAAAGGACGAGCAGGCCTGGGGCATTCCGCCGTCCACCCCTCGTCCTCACTCGGCGCCGGCCGCCAGGATCTCGCGCATCGTCTCGAGGGCGATCTCGTCGCGCTGCCCGTCGGTCGTCTCGTGCAGGACGACGGGGATGCCGAGCCCCTGCAGGTAGTCGACGGCCTTCTCCAGCCGCGGCGCGACCTCGACGTGGTCGCTTCCGAAGAGGTCGGCGGTGTACACGGAATCGCCCGCCACGATCGATCGGCGCAGCTCTGTCGTCGAGCGTCGCGTGATCCGGTAGAGGGACTTGAGGACCTCGCCGGGCAGGTCGGGCGTGCCGTCGATCGTGACGGACAGGGCGGTTCCGGAGGAGGTCATGGCATCCATCCCAGCACACGGAGAGCGCCTGCACGCCTGCAGCTGTCAGCGGCTGGGACCGACCACGGGTCCTGTCGAACCCCGCTCGACGAGGACGGGGGTGGCATCCAGCTCGTCTGCGCTGATGTCGGGTGAGTCGATGGTGCGCTGGAGGAGATGCGCGACGTGAGTGCCGTACGAGTAGACGTCGTGGCTCAGAGCGGACAGCGGGGGATGCGTGATCTCGCAGAGGAGGGAATCGTCGTAGGCGAGCAGGGAGACGTCATCCGGAACGCTGAGCCCGGCCTCGCGTACGGCGCCGAGCGCGGCGACGGCCATCACATCGTTGTCGAACTGGATGGCCGTGGGTCGACGTTCTTGCCTGAGCAGCGCGAGCGTCTGCTCCCGCCCGCTGTCGCCAGAGGCGTCGGCTTCGACCAGGTGGGGCGTCGGCAGGTTGAACTCTGCACAGGCGTCCAGGAACGCCTGCGTGCGAATGAGGGTGTGGGCCATGTCCGAACGTTCGCTGACGCGCGCCAATTGCCGGTGCCCGAGTTCGGCGAACCGGGCGACGGCTCCGCGGATCGCGTCGGCGTCCGCGGTCCAGGCCGAAGGAAGCCCTCCGGCGTAGCGGGGGTCGCCGACGACGACCGCAGGGAGGCCGAGTTCGCGGACGACGGGGGGCCGGGCATCGTTCACGCGCAGGTCGAGGAGGACGAGTCCGTCCACGCGCCGTTCGGTGGCCCACCGGCGGTACGTCGAAATCTCCTGTTCGGGCGTCGAGACGATGTGCATCAGCAGGCTCGTACCGGTCTCGCTCAGCTGAGTTTCGAGGCCGGACAAGAACGACATGTAGAAGGGATCGACCCCGAGGGATCTCGGAGGCCGGGAGAGCACGATGCCGACGGCGGCGACGGGTGCGCCGGTGAGGGCGCGCGCCGCGACGTTGGGAAACCAGCCGAGATCGGCAGCGATCTTGATGACGCGTTCCCTCGTCTTCTCCGAGACGCCTTCCCGGCCGTTCAGTGCGAAAGAGACGGCGCTCGAGGATACCCCGGCGAGGCGCGCGATGTCGGCCATGGTCGTCCTTGTTCCCACAGAGGGAACTATAACGCAACAGCAACGTGTTGATAGGGCGGCGACATTTTGTAACTAAAGCGCTTGAGTGCTAGTTTCGTCCGGTCGCCAGACGGGCGGCTACCCAATACCGAGGAGTGTCTCGATGATGAGAAGATCAGCACGCGCCGCCGTAGGAGCCGCTCTCGCGCTAAGCGTCCTGTCCGTGTCCGCATGCTCGGCCGGCGGCACCGGAGGCTCGGCCGACGTCGGCGACGCCATCGATCCGGCGTCCATGGATGACGCCCCCGCGGACACCATCACGTGGTGTGCGCAGAAGGACTCGTCCGGCGCCTTCACGGCGATCGTGGACGCCTTCAACGCCGAGTTCGAGGCCGACGGCCACACGCTCGAGCTGCTGGAGTTCCCCGAGTCCACCGACGAGTGGCGCAACCAGTTCGTGCAGCGCCAGGAGGCGAAGTCGGACGAGTGCGACATCTTCGGTGCCGACGTCGTGTGGACCGCGGAGTTCGCGAACAAGGGCTACCTGTACGATCTGACGCCCTACGTCGAGACGCGCGCGGACGAGTTCATCCCGTCGACGTTCTCCACGACGGAGTACGACGGCAAGAACTGGGCGGTGCCCTTCGGCACCAACGTCGGGTTCCTCTTCTGGCGCACCGACCGAGTCAGCGAGGGGCCGGCCACATGGCAGAACGCGTACGCGGACGCCCAGCAGGCCGGCGGCATCCTCTACCAGGGCTCGGCGTACGAGGGGCTCACGGTCAACTTCCTGGAGATCGCGAACGCGGCGGGCGGTGAGGTGCTCTCGGAAGACGGCATGAGCTCCGCGATCGATTCGCCCGAGAACCTCGCAGCGCTCCAGTTCATGGTCGACGGAATCGAGGACGGCGCAGCTCCCCGAGATGTGCTCACCTTCACCGAGGAGGAGAGCCGTCGCGCATGGGAGGCCGGTCAGGCCGGGCTGCTGCGCAACTGGACATACGCGTACGTGCTCGGAAAGCAGAACCCGGAGATCGCCGACAGCTTCGAGATCGAGCCGCTTCCGCCCTTCGACGGCGGAACCGGCGATGGCAGCGGCATCCTCGGCGGCGTGAACATGGTCGTCAGCAAGTACTCCGCCAACCCCGGCGCCGCCCTGAAGGCCGTCGACTTCATCACGTCGGCGGAGGGCCAGACGCTCGCGGCGCTCAAGGGGCAGGCGGCCACGCTGTCCGACGTCTACGACGACCCGGCGGTGCAGCAGGCGCTGCCGTTCTGGGAGACGCTGGAGAGGGGAATCGAGCAGGCGACGAGCCGGCCGGTCACGCCGGTGTACTCGCTCGTGTCGCAGGCGATCTACGAAAACGTCAACAGGGCACTGTCGGGTCAGCTCACGCCGGAAGAGGCGCTCGAGCAGGCCGATTCCGACATCAACGACGCCCTGAACACGTTCTGACCTCACCCGGGGCGGGAGCGGGAGCCGACGACCGGCGCCCGCTCCCGCCACGAACGACGAGAGCTTCTCAACCATGACTTCTGTCTCCCTGGGGCGCGCGCGGCGCAGCGAACGACGCCTCGCCGTCGCCATGATCAGCCCGACCGTGCTGATCATGGTGCTCGTCGCCGGCTTCCCGATCGGGTACGCCGTCTGGCTGTCTCTGCACGAATACTCCGTGCAGACGCCGGGCTTGTCCCGGTGGGCGGAGCCGTTCGGCCTGGGCAACTACCTTGCCGCGCTCGGCTCGGCCGACTTCTGGGCCGCGCTGCGCACCACGCTGGTGTTCACCGTCGTCTCGGTGTTCCTGGAACTGGTGCTCGGGATGATCATGGCGCTCATCATGAACGCCTTCGCCCGCGGCAAGGCGTTCCTGCGCGCCGTCGTGCTCGTGCCGTGGTCGGTTCTGACGGTGGTGACCGCGATCATGTGGCGATCGATCTTCGACCCGTCGCTCGGATTCGTGAACACCGTGCTCGGCGCCGTGGGACTCCCGGCCGACACCGTCTGGCTGGGGCAGAGCCCCCACGCCCTGATCGTCATGATCGTCGCCGACGTATGGAAGACCGCGCCGTTCATGGCGCTGCTGCTGCTCGCGGGCTTGCAGGGCATCTCGAAAGAGGTCTACGAAGCGGCGTCCGTCGATGGATCCAGCTCCTGGCAGACCTTCTGGCGCATCACGCTCCCGCTCCTGCGGCCGGCGATCCTCGTCGCCCTGATCTTCCGCACGCTGGATGCGCTGCGCATCTTCGACCTGCCGTACGTGCTCACCAAGGGTGCGTACGAGACCAACACGCTCTCCCTGCTGAGCTTCCAGGAGTTGCAGCAGAACGGCATCATCGGCCTGGGATCCGCCCTCGCCGTCATCACCTTCATCGTCGTGATGGCGGTCTCCGTGATCTACATCAGGCTGATGCGTCCCGGACAGGAGGCTGGCCGATGAAACGCCTGAAGCCGATTCTCATCACCCTCGCGGTCGTGCTGGTGGTCGCGTTCTGCCTGTTCCCGTTCTACTGGCTCGTCAATCTGTCGCTGCGAACCGGGCCGGAGCTCTCCAGCGCCTCGCTCTTGCCCGGCAGCCCGAGCCTCGCCAACTACGCGTCCGTCTTCCAGGACGGCGACTTCCTCCTCGGGCTGCGCAACTCGGCCATCGTCGCGGTGTCGACCACCGCTCTCGCCATCATCGTCGGGGCGCCTGCGGCGTATGCGCTCGCGCGGCTGCGGGTCCCCGGAAAGGCGCTGATCCTGGGCGGCATCCTCTCGGTCACGACCTTCCCGGCCATCGCCATCGCCGCGCCGTTGTTCTCGCTCTGGACCGACATCGGGCTGTACGACTCGCTGATCGGGCTGATTCTTCCGTATCTGGTGTTCACGCTGCCTCTGGCGACGTTCATCATGACCACGTTCTTCCGTGAGATCCCCGCCGACATCGAGGAAGCCGCCGAACTCGACGGGTTGAACAAGTTCCAGACGTTCCTCCGCGTCGTCGCGCCCCTGTCCACCCCCGGAATCGTGACGGCCGGCCTGCTGACGTTCATCTTCGCCTGGAACGAGTTCCTCTTGGCGATCACGCTGACATCCACACCCCAGGCGCGCACCGTCCCGGCCGCGATCGCGTTCTTCACCGGCTCGGTGCAGTACGAGCAACCCCTGGGCACGATCGCCGCCGCGTCCGTCGTCATATCCATCCCCCTGATCATCCTGGTCGTCATCTTCCAGCGCCGCATCGTCGGCGGACTGGTCGCCGGCGGCGTCAAAGGCTGACCCACCCCACGCCCCAGAAGGAGCAGACCCCATGCCCGCACGCCTCGACGTCGCACGCACCGACCTCGGTCTCGTCATCGACCTGGTCTCGGATGACGGCGACACGCTGCACATCCACGAACCGATCATCGCCGAAGCGCTGGGATCTTCCCCGACGACGCGAGGTTACGACGCCGTCGACCAGCGGCCCGACGGCTCGTGGACCGCGACCGGAGCGCTCACCCTCGACGACGGCACCCGGGTCGTCGTCGAGGATACGTACCGCCTCGATGATGCCGGACGGTTCCAGCTCCACCGCACCTCCGATGTGACGACGCAGGGGTCGTCCGACGGCGTGCGCATCGCCTTCGGCACCGTCACCTCGGTGGAGGACGCGAAGACGGATGACTGGCAGTTCTTCATCCCGGGCACGATGTACAACCGCAACGACTCCGACGGCGACGGGCGAGAGGACTACCTCGGGACCTACGTGCAGGACCACCGCGACGACAAGAACGGACTTCTCGCGGTGCTCGCCCGAGCTCCCCGGACGGGCGCGACCTTCACGGTCGCCCGCACGAGCGTGCCGAGCTTCGACACGGCCGTCTCGCCGGAGCAGCTCGAGACGCGCTACTTCGCGCAGAGCACCGACATCGGGTCGCTCGGCCTGGCTCCCGCCGACGCACAGGTCGCGTTGCGCGGCAGCTTCCCGTTCTCCGAGGAGTACAGCTTCTGCCTCGACACAGACGGGCGTGGGTGGGCTGCCTACGCACCGAACGCGGTGGGACGCGTCGTCGACGTCGATTACGAGTTCCGCATCACCCGTACGCCCGACCTGACCGAGGCGATCTGGGAACTGTTCCTTAGGCAAGGTGACGTCTTGGGGACGACCCGACCGAACCCTGATGTGACGCTGGAGGAATCGCTGGAATATCGTCAGCTCCTCACGCAGCTGTACTACCGGAAGTGGGAGCGGGAAGAGAACGAGAAGGAGCCCGCCGGCTACCTCGTGCATTTCTCGCCCCGTACGGGAGAGACCCTGGGCTCCCTCATCGAGTTCGGATTCTCGGGCGACCAGACGCTCCTCGCCTACGCGCAGACGATCTGGGGACAGAAGAACAACACGCCCCTCTACGTGCAACGCGCGAAGACGGTCTTCGACTTCTTCGTCGATCACTGTCAGCTGCCCAACGGGTTCTCGCACGGCATCTTCGACCCGATCAACGACACGTTCACCCACTGGTTCACCGGCATCCTCATGCCCTTCCAGTACGCCGAGGACGAAGAGGATGTGCGTCGTTACGTCGGCCGTCAGATCGCCGGCGCGCTGATGCCCGTCGCACGAGAGCTCCGCGACGTCGAAGGCAACTACCTGCGCACGATGTGCGAGTCCGTCTACCCGCTGCTGCTCGCCTACGAGGCGACCGGGTCGACGGAGCAGAAGTGGCTGCAGGCGGGCACCCGCTTCGGTGATTTCCTGCTGAACGCCCAGCATGACGACGGCTCCTGGTACCGCGCGTACACGCCCGCCGGGGAGGGGCTCACGTCTCCGACGGCGTGGTTCGGTGCGTCGTACGAGGAGCAGAAGAGCGGCACCATCTTCCCCGTTCCGGTGCTCACGACCCTGTACCGGATCACGGGAGAAGAGAAGTACCGCCACGCTGCGGCGAAGGCGGCGGACTTCATCATCGAGACGTTCGTCGACCCGGTGCTGTACGTCGGCGGCCTGAACGACACCACGCACATCAAGTCGGTGAAGAGCGACTCCGTGGGTGTGATGTTCCTGATGCGGTCGCTGCTGAAGGCCTACGAGATCACGCAGGATGTCCGCCACCTCGCCGGAGCCGTCAAGGCCGCGAAGATCCTGGCGTCGTGGGTGTACCTCTGGGACGTGCCGTTCCCCGAGGGAACCCTCCTCGACCAGGCGCGCTTCCGCTCGACCGGCTGGGCCGTATGCGATGTCATCGCCTCGGGGACATACCTCGACAACGAGTTCCTCGAGTTCACCGGAGACCTCGCCAACGTCGCCGTCCTCGCCGGAAGCCGAGAGCTGCTGGATGTCGCCGAACTGGTTCAGTACGGGATGCAGTACGCCACCTCCACCCCGACCAACGACCACGGCTACGTCGCGCCCGGCATCCAGTGCGAGGGCGTGCTCACGTCGTACTGGCTGAGCGCGCCCGACACCACCGAGTTCTCGGGCGCCGTGAACAAGGTCAAGGGCGATGACAACGACACCTGCAACGCCCTGACGAACGGTCAGGCGGCCTACGGCATCTACGACCTCGAGCGGTCCTTCGGCACCCTCGACTTCGATGTCATCCGGCGCGAGCGGTTCCCCTCGTGAGCTTCCCCGAGGGCTTCTTCTGGGGCACGGCGACAGCCGCGCACCAGATCGAGGGCAACAATGTCAACAGCGATTGGTGGGAGCTGGAGCACCGAGCGGGGAGCCCGTGCGCGGAGCCCAGCGGGGACGCGTGCGACAGCTACCACCGGTACCCGGAGGACATCGCGATCGTTGCCGAGCTGGGGCTGGATGCATACCGGTTCAGCGTCGAATGGGCACGGATCGAACCGGCGCCCGGCGAGTTCTCCCGCGCTGAGATCGCCCACTACCGGCGGATGATCGAGTCGGTGCGCGATGCAGGCCTGACCCCGTTCGTCACGCTGCAGCACTTCACCACGCCGCGCTGGTTCGCGCACGGCGGCGGGTGGGCGGCCAGGGACGCCGCCGACGTATTCGCCCGGTATGTCGAGAACGTCCTTCCGCTGCTCGACGAGGTGGAGTACGTCTGCACGATCAACGAGCCGAACATCGCCTCCTCGCTCTCCCGGCTCAGCGGGAGAAGCACGATGCAGACGGCCGGTCTTCCCGCGCCCGACGTCGCGGTGTCCGACGGCCTGACGCGGGCGCACCGGCGGGCCGTGGAACTCGTCCGGTCCGCGGGCTCCCGTGCGGGGTGGGCGGTCGCCACTCAGGCGTTCCACTCGCTGCCCGGCGCCGAGCGCGCGACCGCGGAATACGCCTACGAGCGGGAGACCCGCTTCCTCGAGGCTGCGCGCGAGGACGACTGGCTGGGAGTGCAGGCCTACACCCGCACCTTCGTCGGCTCCGACGGGCCCCTGCCCGTCGCGGCCGACGCGAAGACGACGCAGACAGGCTGGGAGTACTGGCCGCCGGCCGCCGCGTTCGGCCTTCGCGAAGCGTCGCGCGTCGCACCCGGTGTGCCCCTCCTGGTCACCGAGAACGGCATCGCGACGGACAGCGACGATGATCGCATCTCCTACGTCACCGAGGCCGTGGCCGGGGTGCGGGAGGTGATCACGGACGGCATCGACGTGCGCGGGTACTTCTACTGGAGCCTGCTCGACAACTTCGAGTGGGCATCCGGCTACGGCCCCAGATTCGGTCTCGTCTCCGTGGACCGCGATACCTTCCAGCGCACCGCGAAACCCAGTGCGCGCTGGGTGGACGTGGTCCGATGAACCACGACGGGCGACCCGTGGATGCCGGGGGAGGAACGCTGACGATCGGAATCGACATCGGCGGCACCAAGATCGCTGCGGCCGTCGTCGATGAGACGGGTGCGATCCTTCGCCGTGACCGACGCCCGACGTCCGCCGCGCAACCGCGGGCGATCGAGGACTCGGTCGTGGAGATGGTCCGCGACCTCTCCGAGGGCCTCACGATCGCAGCCGTCGGGATCGCTGCGGCAGGATTCATCGATGCGTCGCAATCCGTCGTCTATTACGCCCCCAACATCGACTGGCGACACGAGCCTCTTCGCGAGAAGCTCGAAGCACGTCTGCGCAAGCCGACCGTGATCGACAACGACGCGAACGCCGCCGGGTGGGCCGAGTTCCGCTTCGGCGCGGGACGTGACGTCACAGACATGGTCATGCTTACTCTGGGAACGGGCGTGGGGGGCGCCATCGTCGCCGGCGGTCGGCTGTTCCGCGGAGGATTCGGCGCGGGGGGCGAGCTCGGCCACCTGAGGCTGGTGCCCGGCGGCATGCCGTGCGGATGCGGGGCGCGCGGATGCTTCGAGCAGTACGCATCCGGGCGTGCCCTGCATCGCATCGCGGACGAGCTGGCCGACGCCGGCGGGATCGGGGCCGGCCTGGCGGCTCAGCGAGAGCAGCACGGCACGCTGGGGGCCGCTCAGATCTCCGAGCTCATCCGGGCCGCTGACCCCGGAGCGCTTGCCGCACTGGGGCAGATCGGAAGTGCGGTCGGTCAGGCCTGCGCCAGCATCGGTGCGGTGCTCGACCCTCAGATGTTCGTCGTCGGCGGCGGCGTCGCGGCTGCGGGCGATCGTCTGCTCGAGGTCGTGCGAGCGCAGTACCTCGACGTGCTCCCCGCGCGCGGGTTCCACCCGCAGCCGGAGTTCCGCATCGCGCACTTCGTCAACGACGCCGGCGTGGTCGGAGCCGCCGACTTGGCTCGACTGCCCCTGGCGACGGGTTCACTCGTCGGCTGACGCGCCCCCGCCGAGGCGCCGACGGGGCGCGTCAGCCGCCCGTGTGCCCCCCGTAGTGGGCGGCGAGCCGCCGCAGACCCTCGTCGATCGAGACGGTCGGCGCCCAGTCGAGCGCGCGGCGCGTGTCGCGCTGGTCGAACCAGTGCGCGGTGGACAGCTGCTCGGCGAGGAAGCGCGTCATGGGGGGCTCGTCGTGTCCCGGGCGGATCGCCCAGACCCGTTCGATGAGGGAGCCCGCGCCCCGGCCGAGTGCGGCGGGGATGCTCCACCGCGGCGGCCGTACGCCGCCGGCGAGGCAGATGCCCGCGAGCAGATCGCCGACGGGCCGGGGTTCGCCGTTGGTGAGCACGAAGGCCCGGCCGCGGGTCGCGTCGGGGCGGCCGAGGGCTGCGACGATGCCGGAGGCCGCGTTGTCGATGTAGGTCGAATCGATGAGCGCCGTGCCGCCGCCGAGCAGCGGGAGCCGTCCGCGGCGCGCACGCTCGAGGATCCGCTCCACGAGCTGCGTGTCGCCCGGTCCCCACACCAGGTGCGGGCGGATCGCGGTGACGCTCATCGCCGCGGAGTCGGCCGCGAGCGCGCGTAGCTCCGCCTCCGCCTTCGTGCGGGCGTACTCGCCGTGCGCACGCTCGGGCGAGGCGGGGTCGGCGCCGCTGCCCGCGAGCGCCGCGCCCGCGTGCGCGACCGAGGGCGACGAGACGTGGACGACGTGGCCCACCCCGGCGGTGCGCGCGGCCTCCAGCAGCCGGGCGGTCGCGTCGATGTTGACGGCCCGGAACTCGCGCGGGTCTCCCGCGAGCGAGACCTTCGCCGCCAGGTGCACGACGCCCTCGACACACTCCAGCGCCCGCGCGACGGTGTCGGGGTCGGTGATGGAGCCGAGCATGTCGGTGGCGCCGACGACGCCGGAGGGGCGACGCTGCAGGGTCCGCACCTCGTGCCCCCGCGCGACCAGTTCGGCGGCGACGGCGCGGCCCAGGAACCCCGACGCGCCGGTCGCGAGCACGATCACGGCGCCCCCGTGGTCTCGCCCGCGAGCACACGCTCGGCCCACGCGGACAGGCGCGTGCGGTCGATCTTGGAGTTGTGGCGGATGTCGGTGGGCAGCGCGGGCACGGCGAGCACCGCGACGATCGGGGTCTGCGTGGCCTGCCGGACGGCGGCGGTCACGGCCGGATCGGCGAGGCGGGGGCGGGATGCCGGGGGCGTCGTCTCGACGACGGCCACCGCCTGACGGAGCCCCTGCGGTCCGACGCCGACGACCGCAGCGCGGCGGACGGCGTCCGCCCGTTCGATGTCCTGCTCGGGGCCGACGGGGGCGAGGGGCCCGTCCGCGGTGACGAGGACGTGCGGAAGCCGGCCCTCGATCCAGAGGCGCCCGGCGGCGTCGAGATGCCCGATGTCGCCCGTGCGATGCCAGCGGCCGTCGCCTCCCGCTCCGGCCGCGGCATCCGGCGTCTCGCGCCCGGCGGCGCGGTCGGTGAGCCATAGGCGGTCGTAGTGGTCCTTCAGGTGCGGGGCGCTCACGAGCACCTCGCCGAGCACGCCGGGCTCCGAGCCCGGTTCCCCTGTGGCGCGGCCGTCGTCGTCGAGGGCGCTGATGAGCACGCGGTTGTCGCCGATGGGGGCGCCGACGAGCACACCCCGGTCGGGGGCGGACGCGGCGTCCCGGATCGCCTCGAGGGTGACGTCGGTGACGAGCAGGCACTCCGTCATCCCGTACGGCGTGTGCGCGCTCGCGTTCGGCATGAGGGTGCCGATGCGCTCGAGCAGGCCCGCCCCGACCGGCGCGCCCGTGGAGAGGAACGCGCTGACCCCGCCCAGCGCCTCGCGGTCGGCCGGTGTCAATGCGGCCGAGGTCGCGACGACGTTGAGCACGGCGGCGGGGGAGAGGAACACCATCCGCGCGTCCGAGGCGCGCACGGCGGCGGCGACGGCGCTCGCGGTGAGCGTGCGGGGGGCTGAGACGTCCATGTCGGGGGTCGCCGAGCGGGTGCCCAGCGCGGGACCGAGCAGGGCGAAGGGGGCGAACCCCGTCACGAGGCCGGTGTCACCCGTCACGCCGAAGTGCGCCGCGAGGGTGTCGCGGAGGGCCGCGAGCTGGCCGTGCGTGTAGGCGACGCCTTTCGCGGGGCCCGTCGAGCCGGAGGTGAAGAGGATCGCGGCGGGGTCGTCGGGTCCCGGGGCGTCGGGGAGGGCGGCCCGGGCGCCGAGCGCCGCGACGTCGGCGAGGCAGGTGGCGACGCCGAGCGCGGCGGCCGAGACCCGCGGCAGGCGCGAGGCCGAGATGCGCAGCCCCGGCCATCCGAGGGCCCGTGCCGCCGTCAGACCCGGCGCCTCGCCGATGATGACGTCGGGCCACGCCCCGCGCACCGCGCGGGTGAGGCCCTTCACGCCGAGGCCCGCGTCGGCCACAACGACGACGGCACCGATGCGCAGGCACGCGTAGACGACCGCTGAGAGCGTGGGGCCGGGCGGCACGAGCAGCGAGACGCGGTCGCCGCGCTTCACCCCCATCGCGTGCAGGCCCGCCCCGATCGCGCGTACGCGCTCGTCGAGCTGGCGCCAGCTCACCCGCAGCGCACCCTCGTCGCCGCGCGCCGACATGTCGATGACCGCGGTGCCGTCGTCGTCCGCGCGTTCCTCGAGACCGCGCCAGATCGGGTCGAACCGGTGGGCCGGCGGCGCGGTCCAAGCCGCCGGCGGCGCAGACGGCACCCGGTCCAGCCGCTCGTCGAGCCAGGCGAAGAGGGCCTCGGCGACGGGGCGGTCCTCCGCCACGAGGTGCCCGGCGCCCTCGAAGCGGTGCACGTCGGCGTGCGGCATCCGCTCGATCAGATCGTCGAGATAGCGGTCGCTGAAGATCGGGTCGCGCGGGCCCCACAGCATGAGGGCGGGCACGCCCAGGCGGGCGGTTCCCGCCGCGATCCGCTCCAGCTCGGCGAAGCTCTCGTGGCGCGCGTCCACCGGGATGTCGGCGACGAACCCTCCGATGCCCCCGCGGCGGGCGGCGCCGCGGTAGGGCGCGCGGTACGCCGCCCTCACCTCGTCGCCCAGCCGCGGCGACGCCAGCGCGAGCGTCGTGTCGAGGAAGGCGGTGGTCTGCACGGTGGATGCCGCGAGCATGCCCCGCGCTCCGGCGAGCCGCAGCGGAGCGGGGATCGGCACCCCCTCGGGGTGGTGCACGGCGGTGTTCAGCAGCATGACCCCGGCGAGCAGGTCGGGGTGATCGATCGCCCAGCCGAGCGAGATGACGCCGCCCCAGTCGTGCCCGAGCGTCACGACGGGACCCTCGAGACGCAGCGCGTCGGTGAGCGCACCGAGATCGGCGACGCGCTGCGCGAGCGTGCGGTGGATGCCGGTGCGCTGCGAGAACCCCATCTCGAGCTGGTCGACGGCGATCACTCGCCATGCCCCGGCGACGGTGGCCCGGTCGACGGATCGTGCCACGACGGTGCGCCAGAGGTACGACCACGTGGGATTGCCGTGCACCGCGAGGATCGTCCCGAGGATCGGAACGCCGGCGTCCTCGAGCGCGGGCCCGGAGTCGAGCACGTGCCAGCCGCGGTCGGCTCCGGCATCCGCCCCCCGGCCGGGCACGACGAGCAGGCGGCTGAAGCGCTGCTCCAGCCCGGGCAGCCCGGGCGGGGGCGACATCGCGGCCTGGGTCACCAGGCGAGCTCCATCATGGCGGTGTTCAGGCCCGAGCCCACGCCCATGAGCAGCACCCGGTCGCCGCGCGTGAGCGTGTTCTGCTCCTCGACCAGGGTGATCGGGATCGACGCGGGGCCGACGTTCCCCAGGCGAGGGAAGGTCGTGGGCACGCGCGAACGGTCGAGCTTCGCGGCCTTGACGATGGCATTGGTGTGCACCGATGACACCTGGTGCGTGATGTAGCGGTCCATCGACGACCACTTCCACTCGGGGGCGGCTTCCTTCCACGCCGACACGACGAGGTCGAGCCCGCCCTTGAGCAGCGCTTTCGCGTCGGTGAACATGCCGTCGACGCTGCCGACGCAGAGCTCGTGGAACTGGGTGGCCGCGCGCGTGACGCCGCCGAGGATGCGGTGGCCTTCGGGATGCTCGTCGGCGCGGCCCAGCACGGCGGCCGCCGACCCGGACCCGAGGGTGAGCGAGGCGAACTCGCTCATGAACCCGTCGCGGTCCACGTCCGCGTTCACGAGCCGGTTGATGGTGTTGACCTGGATCTCGTCCGCGTCCTCGCCGTTGACCACGATCGCGTACCGGATCTGCCCCGACTCGATCATGCTGGCCGCGAGGCTCATGCCGTTGACGAAGCCGAGGCAGGCGTTGGCGACGTCGAAGTTGATCGCCGAGGTCGGCAGGCCCAGCCCGTGGTGCAGGCGCACGGCGACGGAGGGCTCGAGGTGCTTGCGCGTGACGGACGTGTTGATCAGCAGGCCTACATCGGCGGGGGCGACCTTCGCGTCGGCGAGTGCCTGTGCGCCCGCCTCGATCGTCGCCTCGTCGGTCGATTCCCCCTCGGCCCAGTTGCGCCGCTCGAGGACGCCGGCCACGCGCTGGAGGAGGCCGGGCCGCAGTTTCAGCCGTGCGAGCGCCCCCGAGAGCCGGTCCTCGATCTCGGCCGAGGTCGTCACCCGGCTGGGGAGCACGCTCGCGACCGACAACAGAGAGACGTTGTCGAAGCGAGTGGTCGCATTTCCGGCCACTGATCCTCCGTGACGAGCCGCAAGACTCCTGGCGTTCAAGATTCCCATTTTACGCTCGCGGCATGGCCCTGCGGGCATATGCCACCATCGCCACCATGACGAGCAGCTCGACCAGGGTCTGCGTCACCACGACGAGCGGGGTCAGGGCATAACCGCTCGGCAGCGCGAGCGCGAGCGGCAGCACGACGAGGGAGTTGCGGGTCACGCCGCTGAAGACGACGGCGCGGCGCCCCGGTGCGTCCAGTCGCGCGAGCGACCCCGCGCCCCGACCGAGCGCGATCATGACGGCCGCGAAGGCCACGTACAGCGGGAGGAGCCCGGCGAGCACAGTCCACCGGCCCGCGACGCCGGGAACCTGCGACGCGACGACGACAGCAAGCGTCGCCATCATGAGGGGCACCATGAGGCCGGTCGCCGCGGCATCCACTCGGCGCGCCCACGCCGCGCGGGCCGCCAGCAGCTGCGTGGCGACGGCCGCCGCCAGGGGGAGCACGATGAGCAGCAGGAAGGCATCGACGAAGGGACGCAGGTCGAGCTCGGCGACGAAGGAGCCGCCGACCATGAGCCACAGGTACGCCGGCAGCAGCGCCATCTGGGCGAGCATGAGCAGCGGGGTCGCGGCGAGGAGCCGCGCGCCGGAGCCGCCGGCGAGGCCCGTGAACACGATGACGTAGTCGACGCACGGGGTCAGCAGCACGAGAAGCACGCCCACGAGGACGGCGCGCTCGCCGGCCACGAACCTCGACAGGGCGAAGACGACGGCCGGCACGGCGACGAAGTTGAGCAGGAGAACCGTGACGAGGAATCGCCCGTCGCGCACCGCGGAGCCGATCGCGGAGAACGGCACCCCGAGGAACGTCGCGTACAGCAGCAGCCCGAGTATCGGGGTGATCGCGGACTCGAGCGGACGGGATGCCGCGGGCACCGCGAGCCCGAAGGCGACGCCGGCGGCGAGCGCCGCGAGATAGAGCGGCACCTGGTGCCGCTCGGCCCATCCGATCACCGCGCGCATCGCGTTCCAGTCTGGCGGAGGTCCGGGGCGTGCGCGTACGGGCGTCCGTCCGTCGGGAGGACGGCGCACCCGCTGTGGAATACTGCCCGAGTGAGGTCATCAC
This sequence comes from Microbacterium sp. NPDC078428, assembly GCF_044542535.1. NCBI lineage: Bacteria > Bacillati > Actinomycetota > Actinomycetes > Micrococcales > Microbacteriaceae > Microbacterium > Microbacterium sp. NPDC078428. The sequence goes on along the minus strand of NZ_JBITUP010000002.1, from coordinate 428,765 downwards.
GCGCCCCCGCCGTGCTGCTCGTCGTTCTGCTCGCCGGAGGACTGAGCGCCTGCACATTCGCCGCGCCGGCGGCCGACCGCGCCTCGCCGCCTGCCGCGGCCGCGCCGGCGCCGACGACGACGGCGCGCCCCGTGCCCACGCCGGCACCGACGGCGACCGCATCCCCGTCGTCGCCTCCGACTGACGCCGGGAACTCCGATCGGGGAGGACCTGGCAGAGGCGGCGCCGTCGGCGGTGGTCACTCCGGCGGCGGCGCGCCGGGCGGAGGGGGCGGCTCGTCGAAGCCTCGGCCGACCGCGGCGCCGACACCCGCTCCCACGCCTCAGCCCGTCCCCACTGTGCCACCGGCGTGCCCGACCAGCAGCACCGATCCGGGCATCCCCGTCATGGACTTCGGATCGATCGCGACGTATTCCACGACGGCGTTGGCGCAGGGCGAGGACTGCACGGGATTCCGGTCGTTCCTCTCGACCGGGCTGCCGCAGTACGACTCGCAGTCGTTCGAGTTCTTCGGTCACCTCGTCGACGATCAGGGCGAGGTCAACTCGATCGCGCTGATGTCGCAGGGCAACACGGTCATCCCCGGTCTGCAGGTGCCGTGGCTGACGATGGAGGAGTCGGGCCTGATCTTCAACCGTCTCTCTCTCGACGAGGGCCCGCGATTCGGCGGCATCGATGGTCTCGCCGACATCTCGGTGCCCACCACGATCGGGTACGCGCCGTGGAGCATCCACGTCGAGCAGCAGAGCACCGGCGATCCCGAGCAGATCGTCGACATGCGCGTCGTGTCGGGTGCGGTCGGAGCCGTGGGGTCGGTGTACGAGCTGACGGTGTCGGTCGAGACCGGCATGGCCGGGTCGCCCGCCCGGGAGTGGGCGACGCTCTCCGTCCGCGCGAAGGACCTCACCGGGATCATCCAGTGGGGGTACGGGCCCAACGGGTTCTTCCCCCTGTGGATGTTCGACGGCGAGCCCCTGCCCGCGTCCGGGGGCCCCATCCCGACCACGGATCAGCGCACGCCGATCATGGGTTCCTACGGCGGCGACATCGGCGCCTACTTGGAGGCGACCGGCGACCCCATGACCGGGCAGGGGTCACAGTACTACTCGATGCCGCTCGTGGAGGTCGAGGAGTGGTCGGTGCAGATCGGGTCGTCGTACGTCGCGAGCGGCACGGAGGGGCTGCTGTTCTTCGACAACCTCACCGAGACCTACAACGACGCGGCGCAGTACGTCGTCGGTGACGGATACGAATGGACCGAGTTCTCGGTGCAGCTTCCCGGCAGCCTGCAGGGCATGCTGATCGCGACGACCGGACAGCGGGAGGTCGGCGAGCTGCACTACGCGATGCTGGGCGGCGCCGGTTCCTCGCAGGCGGTCAACGGCACGCTGGAGCCCACGGCGAACTGGCCGCAGGGTGCGATCCACATCACACCGACCGCCGATACCTGGACCTCGCCGCACAGCTGCTACGTCTACCACCTGGAGTACGACGTACAGCTGGACGGGTCACCCACCCGCCCCGCGGCCGCTCTCGTCTTCCGCGCCACAGCCCCGGATCAGGAGCTCAACGCCCTCGGCCGCGCGGTGTACGAGGGCCTCTTCTCGTACTCCGGCACCCTGGACGGCGGGGCCGTCAGCGGCTATGCCTGGGGCGAGATCCAGGGCGTCCCGCCGACGGGCACCCCCGTTCCGCCCCACTGCTAGCGCCCACGCCGCCACCAGCGCCGCCGGCTGGAGCGCGGGGCGGCGAGGGCCTCGGCGGCGGCCGCCGCCGCGAGCGCTGCCGCCTCGCGACGCTCGCGCCACGCCTGCACGTTCGCCTCCACGTCACGGAGGGGGGTGACCACGGGCGGCCCGCCGAGCAGCTGCCGTCGTGCCTCGATGATGCGGTTGTTGAAGTCCTCGAGAACCTCCCGCACATCGCTTTCCCGGCCCAGCGCGTCGAGCCGGTCGTCCAGCTCGGCGTTCTCCACCCTGAGGGCGATCGCCGGGGGGCCGAGGCCGCGCAGCTGCTCGGTCTCGATCTTGCGACGGATCCACCAATCCGGGTCGTGCCCGCGTTCCAGACCCTGCAGGGGCTTGCCGGCTCCGGGCAGGTCGTCGAACTCGCCGCGGCGCACGGCCTGGGCGATCGCGATCTCCACGACCGCCGCGCGTTCGGCCTGCGTCATCGGACGCGGCTCCTCCTCGGGCGGAGTGCGCTCGCCCTCGCCCGTCTGGGCGGCCCGATAGCGAGCCGCGGCCTCTCTTGGATCGTCCGTCGTGATCACCCCCGGCTTCCAGCCTGCCACCGGCGGGAGTACCGTGGCGCGCATGGACGACGACGCCCGCATCCACCCCAGCATCAGCCTCGAGGATTGGCTGGACCGTCTCGCGCAGCCCACGGGGGCCCCCGGAGGCGGAGCGGCGAGCGGCATCATGATGGCGACCGCCGCATCGCTCCTGCACATGGTCGCGGCGTACACGCCGGACGATGAGCGGGCCGTCGCCGCCGGCGGGCGGCTGCGCCGTCTGCGGGACGACGCCGTCGACGCTGCCCAGGCCGACGGGGTGCGCTCGGCGGAGCTCGGCGCCGCGCTGGCGCACGAAGAGGACGACGACCGCGACCGGCTCGTGCGCGAGGCGGCGATCGCCGCGGCGGGCACGTCGCAGCGCCTGGGGGATGTCGGAATGCGTCTCGTCGACGAGCTCCACCTCATCGCGGGGGTGGGCAACCCGAACCTGTCGGCAGACCTCGTGGTGGCCGCCGAGGCGCTCGCGGCGGGGCTCGGCGGGGCATTGACCAACCTGCGGGCCTGCGTCGACCTCGCGGAGTCGCACGCGGGCGCGGGGGACGAGATGCCGCGCCGGCTCGCGGATGCCGCGGCATCCGACCCGCTCATCGCGGCGGCGCGTGCCGCCGCCGCCGAGGTCGCCGCCGAGCACGCCGACTGACCGGCGCGGCATCGTAGCGGAGAGGCGCCGCCCGCCGCACGGCCCTACCGCCCGCCGCGTGCGGACGTCACGATCGAGGAATGGTCTTCACCGGTTTCCACGCCTCGCACGAGCAGATCCCCCCGAGCACCCTCCTGCGGGACGTGCAGGATGCCGATGCGGCCGGCTTCGACGGCGCCATGTGCTCCGACCACCTCTCGCCGTGGACGCCGAGACAGGGCGAGTCGGGCTTCGCGCTCAGCTGGATCGCCGCGGCCCTCGCCACCACACGGTTCTCGATCGGAATGGTCAACGCGCCGGGGCAGCGGTATCACCCCGCCGTCGTCGCGCAGGCGTTCTCGACGCTCGAGGAGATGTTCCCCGGCCGGTTCTGGGCCGCCCTCGGCAGCGGCGAGGCGATGAACGAGCACGTCACGGGCGACGGATGGCCCGACAAGGACACCCGTACGCGGCGCCTCGGCGAATGCGTCGATGTCATGCGCCGGCTGTTCGCGGGAGAGGAGGTCGACCACGACGGTCTCGTTCGCGTGCACCGCGGGAGGATCTGGAGCCTGCCGGAGACGCCGCCGCCCCTGCTGGCGACGGCCGTGAGCCCCGAGACGGCGGCCTGGGCGGCGTCGTGGGCCGAAGGCATCGCCACCGTGGCGCAGGAGCCCGAAGCCCTTCGCTCGCTGCTCGACGCGTACGGCGACGCCGGCGGTGGGGGCCCCCGCGTCCTGCAGGTGCACGTGAGCCTCGCGCCGACGGATGCCGAGGCCCTCGCGCTCGCGCGGGACCAGTGGCGCAACGGCCTCGTCTCGCCGCCGCTCGCGTGGGATCTCCCTCACCCCGAAGACTTCGAGGCGCTCACGACCGACCCGGACGAGGCGGAGCTGCGCAAGGCCGTGCTCGTCTCCCACGATCCCGACGAGCTCGCCGACCGGATCGCAGCGCTCGTCCAGCTCGGATTCGACCGGGTCTACCTCCACCACGTCGGCAAGGACCAGCGCCACTTCCTCGACGCCGCAGCCCGCGTCATCCTGCCCCGCCTGAAGGAGACCCCATGAAGATCACCGACACGAGCGACCTGTGGTGGAAGACCGCCGTCGTCTACTGCCTCGACGTCGAGACCTTCGCCGACGCGAACGGCGACGGCATCGGCGACCTACAGGGGTTGTCGCAGCGCATCGACTACCTCGCCCAGCTGGGCGTCACGGTGCTCTGGCTCATGCCGTTCTACCCCACGCCCGATCGCGACGACGGGTACGACGTCAGCGACTTCTACGGCGTCGATCCGCGGCTCGGCACCCACGGCGACCTCGTCGAGGTCATCCGCACGGCGAAAGACCGGGGGATGCGGGTGATCGTCGACCTGGTCGTGAACCACACGTCCGACCGGCACCCGTGGTTCGTCTCGGCCAGGAAGAGCGTCGACTCGCCCTACCGCGACTACTACGTGTGGCGCGACGACCCTCCCGCCCGCGCTCCCAACGAGGTCTTCCCGGGGGAGGAGGACGGGATCTGGGAGAAGGACGACAAGAGCGGCCAGTACTACCTGCACAGCTTCTACCACCACCAGCCCGACCTGAACGTCGCGAACCCCAAGGTGCGAGACGAGATCGCCAAGACCATCGGCTTCTGGCTGCAACTGGGCATCTCCGGCTTCCGCGTGGACGCCGTGCCCTACCTTCTCGAGGTGCCCACGGGCGCCGACATGGGCGATCCGCACGAGTTCCTGCGCGACATCCGCCAGTTCCTCCAGCGCCGCTCGAGCGAGGCGATCCTGCTCGGCGAGGTGAACCTGCCGTACGAGAAGCAGCTGCGCTACTTCGGCGGGGCGGACGGCGACGAGCTGTCGATGCAGTTCGACTTCGTCGGCATGCAGGCGTTCTACCTCTCCCTCGCCCGCGCCGATCCGGCGCCCCTGATCGAGGCCCTGCGTTCCCGCCCCGTCGTCGCGCGGGAGTCGCAGTGGGCCAACTTCCTCCGCAACCACGACGAGCTGACCCTCGACAAGCTCAGCGACGACGAACGCCAGGAGGTGTTCGACGCGTTCGCCCCCGAGGAGCACCAGCGCGTGTACGGTCGCGGCATCGTACGACGCCTTCCGCCCATGCTGCACGGCGACCCCCGTCGCATCCGCATGGCCTACAGCCTGATGTTCAGCCTTCCCGGCACCCCCGTCATCTTCTACGGGGAGGAGATCGGGATGGGCGAGAACCCCGACCTCGACAAGCGGCATGCGGTGCGCACGCCCATGCAATGGGCCGGGGATGAGACGGGGGGCTTCTCCTCCGCGCCGCTGTCGAAGCTCGTCGCGGCGCCGCCGGGCGACGGATTCGCGCCGGTCCACGTCAACGCGGCCGATCAGCTCGATGACCGCGGGTCGTTGCTGCACTTCTTCCGCGATCTCACCGGCCGGTACCGCATCTCGCCGGAACTGGGCTGGGGGGAACTGGAGATCCTGGATGCCGGGGCGCCCGGCATCCTCGCGCACTCCGTGTCGGCAGACGTCGGCCGCATGGTCGCGGTGCACAACTTCACCGACGTGCCCGCCACCGTGCGGATCGCGCTGCCGGGCGAGCCGGAGGGCACGTCGCTGGTGGATCTGTTCGGCCCCGACCGGATGGGGCTCGCCGACGATGCCGCCTCGTTCGAGGTGGATGCCTACGGCCACCGCTGGCTGCGCGTCAGCCGACCGGGCGACGGCCGCCTGACCTGAGCGGGTCAGCGCTGTGCGCGGGCGAGGTTCTCCTGCAGCTCCGTCGCGGTCTGGCGGACGACGTACGCCGGCTGGTCGCGCTCGACGCGCCAGCTCTCGGACAGCGGGCCCACGTTGACGGTGTCGAAGCCGAAGGCCTCGTAGAGACGCGTGACGAAGTCGACGCCCGCGGCGGAATCGCTCGCCGTCGCGAGGGCCCGGCGGCCCGGGGTGCCCGGCGCCGCGCCGTCGGTGAGGATCTGAGACGACATGATGTGGTTGAAGCCCTTGACGACCGTGGAGTCCGGCAGACGCCGCTGCAACATCTCGGACGTCGTGGTCGTCTTCTCGTCGAGCTCGGCGATGTGGCCGTCGCGCTCCCAGTAGTAGTTGTTGGTGTCGACGACGATCTTGCCCGCAAGCGGCGCGGCCGGGATCGCGTAGATCGCGCCGAGCGGCACGGTCACGATCACCCAGTCGCCCGCGGCGGCCGCGTCTGCGGCGGTCGCGGCGCGTGCGCGGGGTCCGAGCTCGGCGACGAGATGCTGCAGCGTCTCCGGCTCGCGGGAGTTGCTGATCACGACGTCGTAGCCGCGGTCGACGAGCCCCCGGGCGAGGGTCGATCCGATGTTGCCTGCTCCGATGATTCCGACGGTGCTCATGGGGGAGTGAACGCCGGAGCCCCACGGGCATTCCCGATCAGTCCGTCTCGGTGCGGATCCGGCGCCACGGCGGAAGGGGATCGGCGAATCCGCGCCAGAGCTCCGGTCGGTCGTCGACTCGGCGGTCCGTGCCTCCCTGAAGTCCTTCAGGGAGACGGGGTTAGAGGCGCCGCATACCGCCACACCGGGCATCGCTGGAAGGGGTTGCATTCGTCGTCGACATCGCGAACTGTGGATCGCAGTGCAGCGCCGCAGGTGGGAAGGGTCGCCGGTCATGATCCTCGGGACATGCGCTGGTCGCTGCGTCCCTCGAAGTACCCCCGCCTGCAGCCGCCGTGGCGCCGGAGGTAGTAATGGGGAAGTTCTTGTACGAGTCGCACGTCAAGGCGGACTTCGACGACCGAGCGCTCGCTCATCTGCACAAGGTCATCGGTGCCAAGATGCGGCGGGCGAGTCCTTCCACTTCAGCTGGAAGGACGACACGAGCATCGGGGATGAGCGCACCACCGTGTGGATCCACCCGCGTTGCTCCCTCGTGTACAAGTTCTACGGCAGTCGGAGACCTCGCATCAACCGTGCCTGGGTCGACGCCCTCGTCTACACGGCCAACTCGCCGACGGGCCTGTACGCCGTGCCCGAGCCACCCGAGCCAGACAATGGCGATGACTACGGCCACCGAAACGGCCACGACGGCGACCCGGGCAACGGGGGAGGACACAGTGAAGCGCATTGACGTCCACTACGACGGAAACCTCTACACGATCTCGAATCGAGAACTCGCAGAGGTTCAGGAGGAGATCGCGGCGGCCCAGCGAGAGGGCGGCTGGCTCCTCGTGAACAATGGCGAGGGGGCCCGTCGGGACGCGTACATCTGGGTACGCGGGGGCATCCCATCGCTCTGGTGCCCATCCCCGCCGAACCCGTGGGGTGAGCGGGCGGGTGCTGCCCGTGCGATTCCCGGCGAACGCCGATATCGTGCCGAGCGCGTGAGGTCAACCCCCGTCCGGAGACGGAACCACGCGCCTACCTTCGGGGAGCACACTTCCGGAGGAACCCCATGAACGACCACCTTTCGCCCCTTATCGCGCGCGTGCGCAAGGACCTCGCGCCCTCCACGCGCAACGCATGAGCGCCCTAGATATCGCGCCCACCGATGCACCCTCGCCCCCCGCGGGATTCGTCGCGCGCTTCGACGGCCCCCGCCCGGGCGCTGCGCTGCCGGCGCCTCGCGGTCCTCTCAGCGCCCTCCTCCTGGAGACGCTGACCTCCCGCGTCGCGGCGCCGTCGAGCGAACACCTCGTCGCGGCGGCCGAGCGCGCGGCCCACGAGCCGGTCGACCTCGCCCGTGACGAGGACGCCCAGCTCTCGCTGTTCCTGCTGTACGCCAGTCACTACGGGTCCCTCCCGGACATCGACGCGCGCCACGAGTGGGACGCCGGCATCATCGCCGCGCGGGGTGTGCTCGAGCGACGGTTCGAGGGCGATCTGCGCGAGCGCGTGGAGGTCCCCGAGGCCCCGGAGCCGACGAGGGAAGCCGTGGCAGCCGCGCTCTTCGCGCTCACCGCCCCGACCCCGGGGCCGAGCCTGTCGCGCTTCGTAGCGAAGAGGGCGACGCTCGCTCAGGTGCGGGAGTTCCTCATCCATCGCAGCGTGTACACGCTTCGCGAGGCCGACCCGCACTCGTGGGCGATCCCTCGACTGCGCGGCGTGCCCAAGGCGGCGCTCGTGGAGATCCAGGCCGACGAGTACGGCGGCGGCGACCCCGTCCGGATGCACGCGGCGATCTTCGCGCGGACGCTGCGCGGTGCCGGCATCGAGGATCGCTACGGCGCCTATCTCGACCACATCCCCGCCACGACGCTCGCGTCGCTGAACATGATGTCGATGTTCGGCCTGAACCGCCGCCTGCTCGGGGCGATCGTCGGGCACCTCGCGGCGTTCGAGATGACGTCGTCACTGCCGAACCGCTCCTACGGCGACGGCTTCCGGCGCCTCGGCTTCGGTCCCGATGTGACGGAGTACTTCGACGAGCATGTCGAGGCCGACGCCGTGCACGAGCAGATCGCCGGACGCGATCTCGCCGGCTCGCTCGCCGAGCAGGACCCGGCGCTCCTCCCCGACATCCTCTTCGGCGCGGCCGCCTGTCTCACCGTCGACGAGTGGGGCGCGGACGACATGCTGAGCGCGTTCGAGGAGGGGCGGTCGTCCTTGCGCGAGCCCCTCGTGCCGTGACCGCCCTGGGCGCTCGCCGCCCGGGCCCGCCGGCGCACGATCGGGCCGGATCGACAGGAGACCTGCATGTGCACACCGTCTGAGCGGCCCCCGTCGATCGAGGCCTACCCCGACGGCCCCTTCATCATCCGGGGCACCGTGGAGGTCGTCGACGAAAGCGGAAACCGCATCGTCACGAGGCGGGGCACGTCGGCTCTGTGCCGGTGCGGTGCCTCCGCCATCAAGCCCTGGTGCGACGGCACGCACAAGATCGTGGGTTTCCGAGGCTGACTCCGGCCCCGCAAGCGGTGCGTGGCCGGACGAGGACGTCGCCGCCGCGTGAGGACTTCATCTTGAGGGATGTCCTCACGCGGCGACGAGATCCTCGTGCGCATTACTCCTTGCCCAGGGCGTCCTGCGCGGCGCCCGCGGCCTTCTCGACGATGTTGATGTACGCAGTGGTGTCGTGCGCGCAGCGCGCGAACACCGGTCGTCCGGTGCGTGTCAAGGCCCTCATCGATCGCGCATCCGTTCTGCCACGCTCGCTCCCAACGGAAAGGAGATTCTGTGGTCGCTGTCTGGTTCGCTCGCATCCTCGGGCTCGTGCTGCTGGCGCTGAGCATCGTCGGCTTCTTCGTCGACGGACATCTCTTCGGCGTCGTCACCGTCGACCTGGCCCTCGACATCAGCCGACTGGTGCACGGCGTACTGCTGTGCATCGCCGGTTTCGCCGGTGTGAGCCGAATGGTGCGCAACCTGATCCTGGGGATCGTCGCTACGACCTACCTGCTCTCGGCGTTGACGTGGTTCATGGACCGTGAGGTGTACGGCATGGCGCCGTCACGCCTGACGGTGTTCGACCTGGTCTCATGGATCGTGCTCGGCTGCGCCTCGCTCGCCATGATGCTCGTTCCCGACCGGGTCGCGCGTCGGCGTGACGAGGTCGGCGAGGCCCTCCTGTCGGAGCAGCGGCGCGCGGAGCGCGGGTGACGGTCCGGAGCGCTGCTACACGCGTGTTTCGGGGTCTCTCGGCGTCCTAGCCGAGCGGGATGAGCGCGTCGGCGTTCCACAGCAGCGAGGCGGATGCCGCGGTGGGGGCGGCGGGGTCGGCCGGTGTGCACGTCGAGCCCACCTGCAGGCCCCCGCAGCCCGGGGCGCGCGTGACGGCCACCGGTACGGAGTCGGCGAGGGTGACGGCCACGGCATCCGCGATCCCCGCCGCCGCCCAATCGGCGCCGTCCCACGTGAACACCTCGGCGTCGCACACGAGGGCGGCGGTGCCCTCCTGCGCGGCGAGGCTGCGAGCCTGCGCGCACGGGGCGGCGACGGGCTCGCCCCCGAGCACGACCGTCGCGGCATCCGCGGGCTCGATGTAGCTCGCGGCGGCCAGCTCGTCGGGGTACGGCTCCCAGAACCGTCCCTGGGTGAACGTGCGCATCAGCTGGGTCTCGCAGTCGTCGCCGAGCGAGGCGACGACCTCGGCCTGCGTACCGGCGAGCGGAGAGAGCGCCGCCACCTGCCGGATGTCGCGGTAGAGCGGGGTGACGTCGTTCCAGGTCAGTCCGCCGTCGGTCGAGCGTTCGATCACGGGGGCGATGCCCTCGGCGCAGGAACCCGCGACGGCGCGCCAGAGGACGCCCTCGCTCCCCTCGGCGAGGAACCGCTCCTGCGCGCGCTCGACGGGCTCGAGCGGCGTCGCGGTCGGGGTGGGCTCCGCCGAAGGCTCGCCGCTCGGCGACGGCTCTGCCTCGATGGGCGTCGAGGCCGTTCCCTCGGGGTGCTCGTCGCCCGTTCCCCGATCGAGCGCGACGAGCGCGAGCACCAGCACGACGACGGCCAGCGCCGCGACGATCGCGACACCGATCCACTGGGCCGCGCCGGTGCGCGCCCTGCGGCGGGAGCGGTAGCGGGTCATCGTGGCTAGAGCAGATCGTCGATCGAGGCGCTGCCCTTCGGCGCGCCCGTGCGGACCTGTTCCGGCGCCGTCTCCGCCGAGCGGCGCGCCCTGCGCGTCGATGCCTTCGCCGGCTTCGGCTTCGGGGACTCGGGGGCGTGGCCGTAGCCGTAACCGCCGTAGCCGTAGCCGTAGCCGTAGCCGTAGCCGTAGGCATCCGGTCCACGTGTGGGAACCATGGTGAGCACGATGCCGGCCACCTTCGCGTCCACCGTCTCGAGCGCGTCGATGGCGCCCTCGAGCTGGTGACGACTGGTGTCGCCGGCCGCGACGACGACGATGGCGCCACTGGTGCGCTTGGCGAGCACCGCGGCATCCGTCACGGGCAGCAGCGGGGGAGCGTCGAGGATGACGACGTCGACGTCTCGCGAGAAGGCTTCGAGCAGTGCGTGCATCTGCGCCGACCCCAGCAGCTCGCTCGGGTTCGGGGGGATCTTGCCCGCGGGCAGGACGTAGAGGCTGCGCGAGCCCCACTGCTGGAGGACGTCGGTGAGGTGCACGCGGCCGATGAGCACGTCGGTGAGCCCCACGCCGCCCTCGACACCCAGGTACTCGTGCACCTTCGGCTTGCGCAGGTCGGCGTCGACGAGCACGACGCGCTTGCCCGCGTCCGCGAGCGCGATCGCGAGGTTGACGGAGGTCGTCGACTTGCCCTCGCTCGGCATGCTCGAGGTGACGACGAAGCTGTGACCGCCGTCCATGTCGAGGAACTGGAGGTTCGTACGCAGCGCCCGGAACGCCTCGCTGCGGGGGTTGGTCGGGTCTTCCTTGAGGATGATCGGCCGTTCCTTCGCACGCGGGTCGAAGGGGATCGCGCCGATGATCGGGCGTTCGGTGATCGCCTCCACATCGCGGGTGGAGCGGATGCGGGTGTCGAGCACGGTGCGGAGGACGGCGAATCCGACGCCGAGGGCGAGGCCGACGAGGGCGCCGAGGGCGAGGTTGAGCGGCACGTTGGGGCTGACGGGCACGAAGGGCGCGTCGGCATCCTTCACGAGGGTGAGCTTGATGGGGCTCGCGTCCGAGTCGGGCAGGGTCTCGAGGTCTTCGACCTGTTCGGTGAGGCTCGCCGCGACGGCGTTCGCCAGGCGGGCCGCCTCCGCGGCGCTCGGGTCGGTGACCGTGATCGAGATGATCGTCGTGTTCAGGGGGCTCGATGCGCTCACCTTCTCGGCGAGGCCGTTGGCGCTGATGTTCTCCAGGCCGAGGTCCGAGATGACCGGGTTCAGGATGATGGGCGTCGTCACGAGGTTGACGTAGGTCGTCACGCGCGCCTGTGTGAACGTGTTCCCCTGCTGCAGCTCGGCGACGGTGGAGCCCGCCTGGCTCGAGACGAAGACCTGGCTGGTGGCCTCGTACTGCGGTTCGCGCGTGAGGCTGTATGCCGCTGCGGAGCCGATGCCCACGAGCGTCAGCGCGACGATCACGAGCCAGTTCTTTCGCAGGATACGGATGTAGTCGCTGAGCTCCACGGGGCTGGGGTCCTCTCGGCGTCGTACGGCGCGCGGGATGGGGACTGTGCTGTGCGGCCGCCTGGCGTCGGGGAGACGGGACTCCCCCTGACCCCCCGCGCCTATCCTGCCACACGGGTGTTTCGGGACGGTGGCAGCATCGAGGGCCGGTCGCGCCGATGCCTCCCTACCCCAGGACTCCCCGGACCCGGGCGGCGGCGACGGCATCCCCTCTGGAGGCGACACCGAGCTTGCGATAGACGCCGGCGATGCGGGACTTCACCGTGTTGAGCGAGACGAACAGGCGATCGGCGATCTCCTGGCGAGAGAGCGGCGAGTCGAGCAGGGCGAGGATCTCGAGGTCTCCGCGAGTGAGCCCCGCGGGGGGAGAGGGCGTCGCGGTGGGGCGGCGAGACTCCGACTCCATCTCGCCGAGCAGCTCCCGCACATCGGATGGCAGCCACGGCTCTTCCGACCGTGCGAGCGGGCGGGACTCGAAGGCGAGCGGCCGCAGCAGCGCCTCCGCACCCGCGCGGTCGCCGTTGCGCAGGGCGGCCGCGGTGAGCACTCCGATCGCGGCGATCCGGGAGCCCCGAAGCTCGCCGCACCGGTCCAGAAGGCGCTCTGCGGCGGCGCGGGCCTGTTCGTAGCGGCCGAACTGCAACGCGGTCGTCGCGGTGGTGGTGATCGTCAGGTCGCAGTCCGGGTCGGCCTCCGCGAGAAGACGCCATGCGGCGGCATCGTCTTCCCGGAGGCACGCGACGGTCGCGGCCGTGCAGGGCAGCACCGAGCGCGGGAGGCCGTCGCCGTCGCAGCCCGGCAGGCGCGCGCGACGGAACTGCTCGATCTGCGTCTCGGCGTCGCTGATGCGCTCCTGCCTCAGCAGGCTTCGCGTGAGCTGCCACACGAGAAAGGGCCATCGCCCTCGGTACACGCCTGCGGGGTGGGTGTCGAGGACGAAGGCTGCGAGGGAGCGGTCGTCGGATGCCGCCGGTCGCGCAGAGGGCTCGGTGAGCGACGCCTCGGCGATGCGCGCCGTCGCGTCGATCTCCGGTTCGAGCCACGAGTCGCTCGGCGTCATCCGCTCGAGGGAGCGGAGCGCCCACGCGGCGATTCGGTGGTCGCCGACGAGCGCGTGCACGAGGGCGAGCATCGCGTGGGCGTCGCGGGGCACGCACATGAGGGTGTCGGGGACATGCCAGACGCCCGCACGGGCGAGGTCCGCCGCCGCGGCACCGAAGTCGCCCGCGAGGGCGCGGGTTGTCCCCGTGTGCAGCGCGACCGCGGCGGTCCAACCGCCGTCGCGAGTGCGGTGCGTCTCCGCGGTTCCGGCGAGCAGGTGCGAGTACGCGCGATCCATCAGCCGCGCGGCGGCGGCCGGCCGCCCCGACTCCAGCAGCCGGAACACCTCGACGATGTCCCGGAGCGACTCCGGGACCGGCGGCGCGTCCGGCGGGGTGATCCACGGGAGGTCGTCCGCTCCCTCGCCCCGCGTGGCGAAGTACAGCACCAGTGCTGCCCGGTTCTGCGCGATCAGCTCCGGATCCACTCGCCGAAGCGCGCGATGGAGGCGTTCGGGGGGTACGCGGAACCAGTATTCGAGGGCGCGTCGGGATATCTCCCGGAGGAGATCTTCGGGATCGAGATCGAGCGAAGGGGGTGCCTCGTCGCGCAGCGACGAGGCGGCGGGTGTCATTACCCCATCATGAGGGCCTCGGGCGTCGGGCGATACCCGTCTCGCGTGCACCCCGACGAGAAGACCCCCTCGAGGCGCGCTCTTGGGGGACGAACGTCTCGAGGGGGTCGGGAGGCGGGAATCCCGTCGTGGACGGCGCGTTGGGGACCGCGGCCGTTTCGTCTCTGGGGGGATGACGTCGACGGGGAGTATTCCCGTGAATATGAGAGTAGGAGGCGCCGGCGGCGCGGGGCTCGGATCCACCCGAACGTCGCCCGGATCTCACCCCCGCCGCGGGGCGCTCCCTATCCCGACGGAGACGTACTCGCCGGACGGATGCGACCAGCTCAGCCGCGCGCCGCGGGCAGGGTCACCACCGCGCGGACGCCGCGCGGATGCTGCTGCTTCAGTTGCACGGTGCCGCCGTGCGCCTCGACGATCGCGCGCACCCGCGTCAGCCCCAGTCCGAAACCGCCGATCGCGCCCTCTCGCGCCGCGGGGGTGCGGTAGAAGCGCTCGAACGCACGGGACCGCTCGTCTGCTGTCATCCCGGGTCCGTCGTCGGCGACGATCAATCGCACCACGAGGTCGTCGACCGCCGCCCAGGACACGCTCACCCGCGAGCCCGCGGAGGAGAACTTGATCGCGTTGTCGAGGAGCTCTGCGATCGCCGTGCGCACACCGTCGGGATCCGCGAACGCCATGGCATCCGCTGCCTCCTCCACCTGCACCGTGACGCCGCGCTGGGTCGCGGCGCGACGCGCCGCGTTCACCGACGCGCCGGCGACAGTCCTCAAAGACACCGGGCGGGGGTTGCTCTTCGGGGACAGGTCCGCGGCGCTCGTCAGCGCCGCAACGCGGTCGACGAGGGTGTCGACGCTGCCCTGGACGACCGCGAGCACACGCCCGGTAGGGGTGTGCTCGGGGTGCTCCTCCTGCAGCAGGCTCAGGTAGCCGGCGACCGGGGTGAGCGGCGTGCGCAACTCGTGCGACGCCGTCCGCAGGAATTCCTCCCGGATCTCCAGTGCGGTCGCCAGTTCCTCCTGCGTGGCGCGCATCCGTCGGGCGGCGATCCCGACGACGAGGGAGATGAGCAGCACGAGCACCGGGAGGGCCAAGACATCCACCCACTCGGTCGGATCGCCGGGGAACTCGGTGGCGATGAGCAAGGGGGTGAGCGTCATCACCACCGCGCTGAACGTCGCGGTGATCACGGCGGCCTTCTCATGGCGCACGCCGTAGGCGAGCCAGAGCGCGGGGAAGACGGCGAGGAGGTCGACGACGGGCAGCTCCGGCAGCAACGCGGTGCGCATGAGCGCGATCCCGACCGTGTCGGTCGTCGCGAGGGCCGCGAGCGCAAGCAGGGCGAACCGCCGCTCGCGCACCCCGGCACGCCCGGGAAGGAGGAGGGCGGCGATCGTCGCCGCGGTCACGAGGAGCACGCCCACGGCCAGCAGGATGCCGCCCGTGACCGCCGGTCCCGCGAAGGCCGCACCCAGGGCGAGCACCACCACGGCAGCGAACAGTGCGAGCTGCGATCGTGCAAAGACCTGCAGTCGGTCCGCGGACACGTGGAGGGCGGTTGGACGGGACATGGGGCTTCCGGGAAGGAACGGCGTGGTGCGTGCTGCCGCTCACACAGAGTCTGCCCCGTCAGACGGCGATGTGCGAAAACGCCTGCGACTACCAGCAGGCGCCCTCGCGGGCAACGGGGTCGGGCCCTCGGGCGTTGCGAGGGTACCGTGGCCCGATACCGCCGAGAGGAGAAGTGCGACGTGTGGTTCGATTCCTGGTCCGACCTGGTACGCATCGTCCTGGTGGGCGCCGCCGCCTACGTGACGCTCGTGGTCGTCCTGCGTGTGTCGGGCAAGCGCACGCTCGCCCAGCTCAACGCCTACGACTTCGTCGTCACCGTCGCCCTGGGCTCCACCCTCGCGACGATCCTCCTCAGTAGCGACGTCTCGTGGAGCGAGGGGGCCGCGGCGTTCGGACTCATCGCGCTGCTGCAATTCATCGTCGCGTGGACTTCGTCGCGGTGGCCCGGCGCCCGCAAGGTCGTCACATCGCGCCCCATCCTGCTCCTGAGAGACGGCGAGATCCGCATCCGGTCGCTCAGACGGGCGAGACTCACGGAGGACGAGCTCGCGCAGGCGGTGCGCAGTTCGGGCGGGGGATCGCTCGAGGGCGTCGCCGCGATCGTGCTCGAGACCGACGGCACGTTGAGCGTCATCCCGGAGGCAGCGTTCGGGGACGGATCGGCTCTTCGCGATGTGGAGAAGAACTGAGCGATGTGCGCGTAGGACGGGAATCCGCCGCTTCCACGCTTCTCCGCCCCCGGTAGGCTCGGGCGCGTGGAGGAGTGGGCCGAGGAGGCGGTGGAGCAGCTCGAGCGCATCACGCGCGATCCCTTCGCCGGTGCGGCGAGGGGTACCGTGCGCGTGCTTGGGGCCTCGATGCCCGAGGGGACGGCCCGCTATCAGGAGTGCAGACTGACGCTCCTCGCGCAAGCCCACGGGCTCGAGACCGCCGTCATCGAGACCGCCGTCGTCTTCCCCCGACGCCGCTGGCCGCGAGAGGGCGACATGGCGCCCGCCCGCATCTCGCGCACCGTGCCCGGCGCCGTCGAGGTGGACTGGGAAGCCCTCACCCGCTGAGGACGGACTCGGCCGCCGATTCCTCGGACGGCGAAGCCGACAGCGCCGCACGGGCATCGGCGCGCACCCCCGCGACCCGCTCCGCGGCGGCGAGGAGGGGCTGTCGCAGCTGTGCGGCCGACCGGGCGAGTGCGGTCTCGAGCGCTTCAGAGAGAACAGCGGATGATGCGGCATCCGCGTCGACGCTGACACCGGTGACGCCGACCTGAGCGAAGTGGGACGCGACCTTCCCGCTGGGATTGGCGACGAGCTCGAGCGGGATCGCGCCCTCGACGGCGGCGAGGATGAGCACGTGCAGGCGGTCGGAGAGGACCAGACGGGTGTGGCCGTACAGCCCGAGCAGCCGGCGCTCGTGCGAGAGGTCGTCGGCGTCGCCCCACTTCACGTGCTCGGCATCGAGCGCGTGCGCGAGCTCGGCGGCGCGAGCCTCGTCGGAGCGCACCTGTGCGAGTGTCACCAGGTGTAGGTCGTGACGGGCGGCCACCGACCGCACCGCCGCGATCCAGGCATCCGTCGGGAACGCACGAGCCCCGCGCAGGCTCACGACGAGCGTGTCGCGTCGTGCGGTCGCCTCGGCGCGGCCGCGGCGTCCGAATCCGATGTCGGGACTGTGGACTCCACCGCCGATGAGATCGAGCGATCTCTGGTTGCGCAGCGGGACGACGGTCGCGAGTCGCATCGAGAGGCGGTACACCGCGAGGGCGGGACCGCTCGGTCGTGCGATGGCGCGAGGCGCGTAGACGATCGTCCCGCCCCGTGCGCGGATGAGGAGGCTCACCGCGAGGAAGACCGCTTCGCGCAGGGTGTGCCGCAGCTCCAGCTGCACCTCGCCCGGCTCGAACAGCACGACCGGAGCCCGGGTGGCCGCGATGCGACCGATCCACCGCAGGAACCCGTCCCGGCCGCGGTAGAGGTCGGCGTCGGCGGCGCCGATCTGATCGATCCACATGCGGGGTGCGCGGCCTACGAAGACCTGGGGCCGGCCCAGCCCATCGAGCCAGTCCATCGCCTCGCGCCGGATGACGGCGTCGCCGATGTTCGGATAGTCGCCGGTCATCGCCGCGAACACCACGCGCTGCACGGGCGCCGCGTTGTGGGCGTGCTCGCGGTCGAAGTCGTGGGCGGCCCGGAGGACGAAGGTCAGCGACAGCGCGTAGGCGAAGGTCCAGGCCAGTGCGAAGGCGAAGACCGACGCCAGCAGATCGCCCGTCAGCGCCGCCACCGCGAGGCCGGCCGTCCAGGTGACGACCGCGCGGGTGGCCTGCAGGGCGAGGAGGCGCCGCTCGCGTCCGAGCATGACGAAGAGGGGATCGGTCGGCGAGACGGCCACCTGAAGCGCGGCGGGCAGCCCGAGCACCGCGATCAGGACGCCGGCCGGCGCCCACTCCGGACCGAGCACGGGCGCCGCCAGCAGCGGTCCTCCGATGGCGAGAGCGATGCCGAGCAGGATGCCGAGCGTCAGGAACACCCGGATATGCGCCGACAGCGAGGCTCTCAGCACCGGCCGCTGCTCCCGGATGATGCCGCCGAAGCTCAGCTGCGTCGTCTGGGCGAGCGCCTGCCCGGCCAGACCGATGGGGGTCCCTGCCACGCGCTGCGCGACGCCGACCTGTCCCGCGGCCGCCGTGCCGAGGCCGAACCCCGCGATCACGGTCAGCCCCTGCAGCGTGACCCCGGAGAGCGTGCCGGCGGCGATCGTCGTGGCGGCCCGGACGGGCCCGTACCGCTGATCGCGACCCGACGCGCCGTCGTCGGCTCCCGCGGCATCCTTCACCAGCCGGGAAGCGGCGATGCCGATCACCCGACCGGCCAGCAGGGCGATCGGAAGCGTCGTCACGTCGGCGCCCGACAGGGCGAAGGTCGCCTGCAGCGCGGCGCCGGCGACGCCGCCGACGAGGTTGCGCACGGCCAGGGCGCGGCGGGCGCCGCGTCGGATCAGCCGGGCGCCGTCGAGGACGGGAAGTCCGAGGGCGGGTATCAGCAGCCCCATCATGAGGAGGGTTCGGGATGCCTCACCCGCGCCCGACTCGAGCGCGACGAAACCCGCTGCCGCCACCGTGATCGACAGCCCGAGCGTGACGGCCGTCGCCCGCGAAAGCCGCCGGCGCACCAGGTCGTGCGAGAGCGTGGTGGGGACGATGTATTCCATCCGCAGCGTCGCGAGGGGAAGCAGGATGAACGCGATGGCGAACGCCACCTGGTACACGCCCAGCTCGGCGGGCGAGAACACCCGCGTGAGGATCGGGATGACGGCGACCAGGGCGAGCTGGCCGATGACCTGGCTGGCGACGAGCCCGACGTGGCGTCTCATGCGCTCGTCATTCGTTCGGTGCGGTCTGCGGCCATGACGGCCCGACGATGTGTCCCCACGGTGTGCTCCCCAGCAGCGGATGGTGGGTGGAGCGTCAGCGATCCCTCCCGAAGGTCCTATTCTGTCAGCGTTCGGCCGGGTTCGGGTCGGGGATGAGAGAACCCTCATCTCGATCGCGGTCGGCTGCCTCCGCCTCAGCCGACGAGCAGATACACCGCGCCGAGGACGGTGAGGACGATCACGATGCGCTCGAACAGCTGCTGCGACATCCGCCCTGCCGCACGGATGCCGATGAGTGCTCCTACCAGGACGCCCGGAACGAGCAGGAGGTCGATCAGGAGCCCCGCGGGCGTGAGCAGACCGATCCCGATGGCGAACGGCAGCTTGGCCACGTTGACCATCGCGAAGAACCACGCGGCGGTGCCGAGGAATGCCTTGACGGGGAAGCGGGCCGCGAGGAAATACATCGACATCGCGGGCCCGCCCGCGTTCGCGACCATCGTCGTGAAGCCCGCCGCGGCACCGTACCCGACGGTGGCCGCGGTACGCGCCGCAGGCACGGGCCGCGAACGGTCGCGACTCGCCGTGTCCGCATCGGTGCCCGCGGCGTGTCGCGACCGTTCGCTCGGAATGGATGCCGATCCTCGCCGTCGCTGCCAGAGGGTGAGCGCGATCAGGGCGAGGAGGATGACCCCGATCACGCGCCGCACGCCGCCGTCATCCGCGAAGGCGAGGAAGAGGGCGCCGACGACGAGGCCCGCGACCACCGCGGGAGCGAGCCGCAGCAGGGTCGGCCAGTCGGCGTGGCGCCGGTACGCCAGCAGGGCGAACACGTCGCCCACGAGCAGGAGGACGAGCAGCACGGCCGTGGAGTTGCGGGCGGGGAGGACGCTCGCGAAGATCGCGACGGCGACCGTCGTGGCCCCGGGCATCGCGGTCTTGCCGATGCCCACCGTGACGGCGCCGATCGCCAGCAGCACCCACGCGCCGAAGCCGAGTTCACCGGCGCTCATAGGACCCCGCTCACCGGCCGACGGTGCGGAAGTCGGCGGCGCTCGTCGACGCCTCGAGCGAGACCTCGTTCACCGGCGCCTTCCGGTCGGCCTCGTCGCCGGCACCCCCCGCTGAGGCGGGAAGACCGGCGGGGGAGGGCACATCTGCGGACACCCGACCAGCCTATGCGCGCGCGGTAGGGTCGGAACGATGTCGAACCGCTTCCCCCGATCGGTCTACGCGCGCGGATCCGAGCCGGACCCCCGCTTCAGCCTGGCGAACGAGCGGACGTTCCTTGCCTGGGTCCGCACGTCGCTGGCGCTCCTGGCGGCGGGCGTCGCCCTCGAGGCGCTGCAGGTGCCGATCTCGCCGGGATTCCGCCTCGCGTCGGCGATCGTCTTCGTCCTCCTGGGCGTCCTCGCCGCGATCCAGGCGTGGATCGGGTGGGCGCGCACGGAGCAGGCGCTCCGGGAGAACCGCCCCCTGCCCGCGCCGAGCACGGGCGTTGCGATCGTCGGCGGAGTGATCGTCGGCGTCGTTCTGCTCACCCTCGGGTTCTTCTGGTGACCACGCCCTCCCACATGCCGTTCGACCCGGGCCTGCAGCCCGAACGCACGCTCCTCGCGTGGCGACGGACCTGCCTCGCGCTCGCCGTGGCCAGCGCCGTCGCCGTCAGGTTCGCCGGGGAGACGATCGGTGTCGCGGCGGCCGTGCTCGGCATCCTGGGCGTCGCCGCCGCGGCCGGGGGATACCTTCGTGCCGCCGCACGGTACCGGCGAGCCCATGAAGGGCTCACCGGCACCGGTGAGCTGCCGATCGACGGCATGGCGCTGGGTCTCGTGACGATCACGCTGCTGCTGATCGGCGCGGGAGCGGCGGCCTATGTGATCGGTGTGGGCGTGCAGCGGCTCGCACCCTGACGGTGCAGCTGCGGCAGGGTCAGCCGCAGGTGATCGTGACGCCGTTGTCGAGCGTGTGCTGGCCGGGGCCGAGATCCGCGCACAGACGCGCGAACTCCTCGGCGGCCCCCACCGCGACGCCGATGAGGACGATCCCGACGATGATGCCGATGACCATGAGGATCGCGCTCACGATGATCGCGGCGACGGCCCAGCCGTTCTTCGCGCCCGCCTTCCGGCTCTGCACGAGGGCGACGATCCCGAGGATCAGCGCGACGAGCTGGACGAAGAACGAAAGGATGAACGCGACGATGCCGAGGGTCCTGCCGGGCACCGGGGCGTCCGGGTTCGGCGAGGTGTACGCCGGCGGCGGCGGATAGGCGCCGGGGGCCGGCTGCTGCGGGGGCGGAGTGCCGTCTGCGGGCGGCGGGGGGTAGTTGGTCGAGTCGGACATGCGGGTTCCCTCCTGTTCGGCGTGGGGTGGCGCCAGTGCCGACGTTAGCGGCGCGCCGTCCTCGGCGGCAACGCACGCGCCGCACGCCGGCCGCGTTCGGTCGTCGCAGGGGGTGGGTGCGGGCCGCGTCGACCGGCCGTTCGGGGCGAGCGAGGGATGCCGTGGCTCAGGCGCGGCCGGCGACGATCCGCAGCACCCGCGCGACCTCGTCGATCGCGGGGGTGAGCTGCGCTGCCGCGAGGTCGTACGTGCGGTGGGAGCGGCGATAAGGGTCGACGACGTCGTCATCCTCGGGATCGTCGGGAGGAGCGGAGGCGCTGCGCGCCGCGGAGACGAGCGAAAGCGCCGCCCGCAGTCGGTCCGAGGGGTCGTGGAGGCCCTCGAGCGCGGCCACGAGGGCGTCGTCCGGAACGGTCGCCGCCAGCCGCGCGAATTCTCGCACCGTGAAGGTGGAGCGCAGCTTCTGCGGAGCCAGCTCCACCGCGGCGCGCCGGTGCTCGCGGGCCATAGCGAGCACGAGCGCCGGCGCCGCCAGTTCGCGCTCCGTGAGCAGCCGCGCGCGATGCGCCTCGGCATCCGCCGCGCGCGCTCCCGCGGCCTCCGCGAGGACCTGCGCCTCGAGCGTCATGGGGTGGCCGATGAGCGCACGGGTCCCGGCGCTCGTCACCCGGATGCCGAGGCCCCGGAGGCGGGCGCGCAGCAGCACCTCGGCGAGGGGTGAACGGGCGACGTTGCCGGTGCACACCGTGAGCAGCTCGATCATGGGCCTCTCCCGGTAACGTGGGCTCGTGGCACCCGAGTCTAGTGATGCACCTGTGACCTCGAGTGACACAGCTGCCCGCGAGGTCGCCGCACCGGACGAGAAGGGCGCGTCACGCGGGCGGGCACGGACCCGCCGACGGCTCTGGTTCGAGGGCGGCTCGAGCGTGCAGCGGTGGGGCTACGACCTGCTGGGCTGGGCGATGATCTCCTTCGCGATCGGCACGCTCGCCTCGGCGGCGATCCTCGCGGCCGCGCCCACTCCCGCAGGCCGCACGCTCGCCGCGGTCGCCGTCTGGGCGGGCATGCTCGCGCCGATCGTCCTCGCGCTGCGACGGTCGCGTCCGCGCGGCCTGCTGAGGCTGCGCGGGGTCGATATCCTCTACGGCGTCGTCCTCGGGGTGTCGTTGCGCGTGTGCCAGGGGTGGCTGGATCAGGCGGCGGCGGGTGGGGTCACCCCGTTCCCCGCCTACCCGACGATCGACGGCGCTCTCCCCGCGTCGTGGTGGTTCGGCGATCTCCTCGCCCCCGTCGTCATCTCGCCCGTGCTCGAGGAGTTCTTCTTCCGCGCGGTGCTTCTGATCGCGATCTACTCCGTCGCGCGCCGGGCCCTCGGCGGGGCGGTCGCGGGATTCGTCGCCGTGATCACGACGACCGGGCTCTTCGTCGTCGCGCACACGCTCTCGGGTGCGCTGGCGTGGGATGATGCGGCGGCCTACACGCTCGTCGGCCTCACGTGCGGCCTGCTCGTCGTCCTCACGGGGCGCATCTGGGGCGCGGTCCTGACCCACGCGATCTTCAACGCCTCCTGGGTGGCGTTGGCGACGGTGGGGACGCTGCTCGCGTAGGCGGCGTTTTCTCCGGCTCTCCCCCCTTCACGGGCGCGCTCTCGCGGGGTACCGTCCCAAGAGAACAAAGGAGTCGCCATGGACGCGAAGCTCGTCGTCGGGGTCAAGGATGCCGCGGCATCCCACCGGGCCGTGGAATGGGCCTCCGGATGGGCCCGGAAACGCGGCGCGACGATCGAACTGGTCGCCGTCGTCGGCGGGGCGATCGGGGTGATCGGCGAGGGGGCCGTCGTCGACACGGCGCTCGAGCACGCCGAGGAGCTGCTGTGGCGCGAAGCGGCGCGCGTGCGCGAGCACGGCGTCGTCGTGACGACGCGCCTCGAGCGCGGCAATCCCGTCGAGATCCTCATCGCGGCGTCCTCGGATGCCGCACTGCTCGTCATCGGCAGCGACTACCGCGGCGTCGGCGGACCGTTTCGCGGTCGCCGCGGCATCCGCATCGTCGCTGCTGCCCACTGCCCCGTCGTCGTCGTGCCCGAGCTCGAGCCGGGGGAGCGCATCGGCGTCGTGGTCGGCATCGACGGGTCGGAGGTGTCCGAGGCCGCCCTGGCCTTCGCGGCCGCGGAGGCGGACCGTCGCGGTACGGAGCTCATCGCGGTCAGCGTGTGGTCCCCCCTCGCGGTGCCGCTGGGGTTCTCGACGTACCCGGAGGACTACCTCGCGAACATGCAGACCGCCACGGAGGAGATGCAGGCGGTCGCCCTCGCCGGCCTCGCGAGCGATTATCCCGATCTGCGGGTTCGCCGCGTGGTCGAGAGCGGGTTTCCCGCGAGCGTGATCGCCGCGCGGGGGAGGTCCGCGGAGCTCGTCGTGCTCGGCAGCCACGGCCGCGGCGCCTTCGCGCGATTCCTGCTCGGATCCGTCAGCGAGGAGGTGTTGGCCCGGCTCCCGACGGTTACGGCGGTCGTGCGCTGACCGTCTACGGGGGTCGGGCGGGGTCGACCCGCGCCGGGGGGCAGGGTCGACCCCGTCAGCGATCCACGGCGGCCTCGGCGACGGCGACGCGGTTGCCGCCGGCCTGGAAGGCGCTGCGCCGGGCCTCGTGCGCGGCGTGCTCGAGGTCCTCCAGGTCGTAGCCCGCGCTCTCCACACCCACGAGCCCGGCGCTCGCGGTGAGGCGGACGCTGAGGGGGAGATCCTCTCGCGTGTCCGCGATGTCGTCGAGGAGCGCGTGCAGGGTGCGGCGCACGGAAGCGGGAGCGGCCGGGATGAGGGCGACCAGCACCCCGTCGCCGCCTCGCGCGAGGTCGGCGTCGGCGCCGATACGGTCGAGGAATCCATTCGACAGACGCGCCTGGATGCTGCGGAACCCCGCTTCGCCGGCGGCGTCTCGGATGTCGTCGACATCGTCGAATCGCAGGCTCACGACGCTCCAGGACCTCTCCCGCCGAGCACGCGCGCGCTCGAGCCGGTCTGACGCCACGGCGGAGAAGGTCGGCACGGATCGCGGGTCGCTCGAGATCGACCCCGCCCCGCGCCGATCGTTGCTAAGGGTGAGGATCGTCACGGTGACGCAGATGGAGTAGACCATCACGCCGAGGTTGTTCAGCGCGCGGGTGGCCGTCAGATCGTCGGTAATGCCGGACACGATCACCACGATGCCGGCCGAGAACCCGATCAGCGCGACCCCGGCGTAGGCGACGGAGGCGATGAGCATCGGCAGTGCGAACCGGGAGCGTCGCCGCCGCCCGAGCCGCAGCTCCCACGCGCAGAGCGCCGCGAAGACCCCGGAGCACAGGAACGCGCTGCGGAAGGCGATCGGGTAGAGCTCTCCCGAGGACGCGGCGGCGAGCAGCGTGCCGAAGACCACGGCGGCGAGCGGCCCCACCCAGCCGTAGGCGCGTACATCCCGCTGGGCGCGCAGTCCCGACCACAGGAGAGGGGGGACTCCCAGCAGCAGGCCGAGCGCGAAGACCCGGAGAGGCTCGTTGTGCTCGTCCAGCTCCGCGGCGATGCTCGCGTACGAGGACAGCAGGGCCAGGAGGAACGCGAAGGCCCAGAGCAGGTAGGCGCGGGAGGGTCGCGTGGTGAAGCCGAGCCCGATCACGAGGATCGCGCACACGGTGACGACGCTCATCTGAGCGGTGCCGAAGGTGATCCCGTCGTGCGGGATCATGAGCGGTGCTCCGCGGCGTCGGCGCCCCCCGGGGCTCCTCCTCCGGCGTCGTCGCCGGGCAGCAGGCGCACCGTCATCTCTGTGCCGATGCCCGGTTCCGATCGCACGGTGATGTCGCCGCCGTGCTCGCGCACGATGTCGCGCACGATCGAGAGGCCGAGGCCCGTGCCCGTCTCGTCGCCGTCGCTCGCCTCCTGCGCCCGGAAGTACGGATCGAAGATGCGCTCGACGTCGGCCGGCGCGATGCCGATCCCGTCGTCGGCGATCACGAGCACGATCCTGTGCTGGGCGGCGGATTCGACGACCCGCAGGGAGAGCGTCACGCGACCGTTGCGGTGGCTGTACTTGATGGCGTTGCTGACGAGGTTGTCGACGACCTGCCGGAGCTGGAACTCGTCGCCGATCACCGGGAGGGGGTGCGGACCCGTCACGTTCACGCTCACGCCGCGTTCGGCCGCCCACGGCGCGAAGGACGTGACCGACTCGCGGCAGATGCGCGCGAAGTCGCACGTCTCGTGCCCGGCCGGTCCCGGCTGCAGCGCCGCGGCATCCGATGCGCCGCGCAGCAGGTCGTTGATCAGGTGCTGCATGCGCTCGGCGGCGCCCTGGATCATCTCGAACTGCCGGCGGGGGGCGGGGCGGAGGTCGGTGTCGTCGAGCGCCATGTCGGCGTAGCCGAGAACGGCGGTGAGGGGATTGCGGAGCTCGTGCGAGACGGTGCTGGCGATCGTGTCGCGGGCGCGCTCGGCCTGCAGCATCGTCGTGATGTCCTTCACGATCACGATCGCGCCGTCCCCTTCGTCGGGTGCGCCCCGCAGGCGCCTCGCATCCGTGGACAGTGCATGCCACTGCCCTCGCGAGTCGAACAGCCACGTGCGAAGGTCGTGGAACTCCTCGCCCGCGGCCGCCCTCGCAAGGGGGGCTGCGCCGGCGGGGATGCTGGAGCCACGGAACTCCGAATACTGGACTGCGGGGTGGGGGGCTCCGGGGGCCGTCTTGTCAAGCTCGAACAGCGCGCGATAGGTGTCGTTTGCGAAGGTGACGTCGCCGGCCGCGGAGAGCCGGGCGATTCCGACGTCGACCGAGTTGAGGACGAGCGAGAGCTGCTGCTCGTGGGCCAGCACGCGCGCGAGGGTGTCCGTCAGCCGCGACGCCTGACGGCGCAGGAGGCGCTTGAAGGCGCGCGTCTGCTGCCCGGCGTTCGCGGCGACGATGGCGACGAGGGTGAAGCCCACCATGATCGTCAGGAACCGCAGGAGTCCGACCTCGAACGGGTTCCCGCCGGGGGCCGTGGCGATCATGGCGATGCCCACGAGTGCGAGCGCGGCGACGGTCGCCGAGGCTCGGAAGAACGACGCGATCCACATGATCGGGATGAGCCACAGCGTCCGGATGGCGCTGTCGTTGCCCTCTGAGAGGAGGGCGATGGCGACGATGTCGATCAGCGGGACGGAGAGGAGCGCCGCCGGCGGCAGGCGCTGCCAGGGGATCGTGAGCGTCGCCGCGGTCGTGAGGATGAGGATCGCCAGCCCGAGGGTGAAGGTCCATGTGGCGAGGATCTCCGGTTGCAGCGTCAGGACGGCGAAGACGACGATCAGCATCCCGAGGCCGAGGATGAGCTGCAGCTGCCACGCGGAGCGCGTGCGGGAGGAGGGGACGCCGATCTCTCCTGTCGGCGGCTGCGCGGCGGAAGGGCTGATGATCGTCCTCGTTCGGTCCTCGGGGCGGGATGCGGGGGCCGGACCTCCGGCGGGAGGGGGATCGTCGCGGGCGTCTGCGGGCGCGACGGTCACGAGCAAAGCCTATGGGAGGATGAGGTACGATCGCGCTCACCGGCGCGAGATGTGATAACGGTTCTCGACACCGCGTCACGCGCAGCCTTCCCCATTCGCCTCCCACGGCACCCCGAGAGGACCTCGTCCCCATGGTCTCGTCCGTCTTCCCGCGCCCCGCACGCCGCGCCGCCCTGATCGCCGCGATCCTCGCCGCCACCCTCGCCGCCTCGGGGTGTGCGCAGGTGCGGGAGATGATCGCGGGCGACGAGCCCGCGACCGTCGCGACTCCGACCTCGTCGCCCACGCCCGAGATCCCGTTCGACTCCGAGTTCAGCTACGAGGGCTCCGTGAGCCTCTCCAGCTCCGTCGGCGACGAACTGGAGATCGATCTGGATGTCTGGGCCGTCGATCCCCGGCGCACGATGGAATGGTCCCCCACCGGCGAGAAGGTGTTCGGCTTCGCGGTCAACGCCGTCGACAACCGCGTGAGCGAACGAGCCGTGCTCACCGACAAGCGTCGCGTGTATCTCTCGCAGATCTCGATCACGTCGGCCACGGCGCAGGAATCGGGTTCGTCGACGTCCCCGTTCCAGTTCATGGCCGACCCCCGCACCCTCGTGCCCTCCGACACGCTGCGCTCTGATCGAGGTCTTCTCCTGAACACCTTCCAGGGCGGCCTGCTCGTCCCCGAGACGCCCATTCAGCAGCTGCCCGCCGACACCATCGGCATCACGCTC
The DNA here is from genome assembly GCF_044542535.1 of Microbacterium sp. NPDC078428. Classification (NCBI taxonomy): domain Bacteria; kingdom Bacillati; phylum Actinomycetota; class Actinomycetes; order Micrococcales; family Microbacteriaceae; genus Microbacterium; species Microbacterium sp. NPDC078428. Next base: position 401,650 of record NZ_JBITUP010000002.1, on the reverse strand, counting down.
AACTTCGCCCTGACGGTATGGGTGGAGGGCGCGGCGAACGACGATGCGAGCTTCTCGCAGCAGACCGTGTACCAGTCGGTGCCGGTGGCGATCTTCGCCGAGGAGTGACCGACGCCGAGAGGGACGGATGCCGAGGCATCCGTCCCTCTCTTTTTTCCCTGGTCGGAGCTGACTTCAGCATTTCTTGCGCAAATCTTGCGCCAACCATGCGGGGCGCAAGACGCGAACTTGCGGTGCGTTCGCCACACTCTTCCCGAGGCGGACGATCCGGAGCCCGAACCGGGTCGTCCGTCCACCACTCCGGGCCGCTCGGCCCGCTCAGCAAGGGGGAACCGTGCACGCCGCACACACCGCACAGGGTCAGTATCCGGGGGTCAGCCGCCCCGGCGCCGCACCCGCACGCCCCGGCTCCGGCACCGGCACCATGGGGCGGGCCGGCCGCCGCGTCGTGGCTCCCATCGAACCCGAGCCCGCGCCCGTTCCGGCGCAGCACTTCCCCGACGACTTCGCCGAGGTGCTCGAGGCGACCTCCACCTCGCGTTCCACCATCGGCTGCGTGATCCCCGCCTACAACGAGGAGGAGTCCATCGCGGCCGTCCTCGAGTCGCTGCTCCGTCAGACGCGGGTGCCGGACGTCATCCACGTCGTCGTCAACAACACCTCCGACGGCACTGTGCGCGAGGCGTCGAGATTCGCCGGGCCGCACGAGATCACGACGGAGCTCGGCGACCAGTTCACCGAGGTCTTCATCCACGACATCGGCAAGAACCCCGACAAGAAGGTCGGTGCGCTCAACTACGGCTATTCGCTCGTCGAGGGCTACGACTACCTGCTCGGCGTGGACGGCGACACCACCGCCGACAACAGGGCGGTGGAATACCTCGAGAGCGAGATCCTCGCGGACTCCCGCATCGGCGGCATCTCCGCGATCTACTCGATCGACGACGCCCCCATCAAGGGCCTGGTCGCGCAGTTCCTCATCGCCGGCCAGCGCACGCAGTTCGCGGCGTTCAACATGCAGAACCTCCTGCGCGGGCGGAACATGGCCGTGCTGGGTGGCCAGTTCTCGATCTTCGCGACGAAGGCCCTGCGCGATGTGATGCGCGAGAACCACCAGAACACGCCCTGGGTGCGCGACTCCGAGGTGGAGGACTCGCTGCTGTCGCTGCAGATCAAGAGCGCCGGGTACCTCACGAAGATCAGCCCGTTCGCGCACGCCGACGTGGGCGGCATGACGACTCTCCGGGCGCTCGATGCGCAGCAGGTCAAGTGGACCTACGGCGCCGTCGAGCTCATGTGGCCCGGTCAGCGCGGCGACACGAAAGGGCAGCCCTTCCACCCCAACCTGCGTCTGCGCTGGTTCGAGAACTTGTCGATGCTCACGAACATCGTCGTGCGCGTCGCCTTCATCTTCCTGCTGGTCGGGTCGCTCTCCATCGGGGCGTTCGTCTTCTCGCCGCTGTGGCTCATCCCGCCCGTCATCGCCGTCCTGCTGAACGTCCGCGTCGCGATGACGATGCAGGACAAGACGAAGCGGGACATCCTTTTCGCGGCCACCGGGATCCCTGCGGAGCTCTACATGTGGGTGCGCATCAGCCACTTCCTCCGCGCGTGGACGAGCTTCCTGTCCCGCAAGAAGGTGGACAACTGGGCTGCTCAGGCCAAGGCCGAGAAGGGCGGCGGCTTCGCGCACTGGGCCCCGCTGTTCGTCGGCATCGGAGTCGTCATCGCGATCGGCGTGATCTGGTCTCTGCTCGGCACCGGTGTGCAGTCGGCGATCCTCGCGGTCGGCTGGCCGGTGCTGGCGATCGTGACGGTCGTGCAGACGCTCTTCATGTTCTTCAAACTCGTGCGACGTCAGTACGGATACCGCGTATGACGCGCACGCGGTCGAAGGCGGCCGGGCGAAGGGGGATCGTCCGGCCGCTCAGCGGCCACACGGGATGACGGCGCTCGTCGGGGCCGTCGATCGCGCGGAGGGGGAAGCCTCGCGATCGGGGCTTGGGGGGAACCGCCGAAGTCGTCATCAAGGGCCGGATGCCACGGCATCCGGCCCTTCGCCGTGGTCGGTGCGCGTGCGTGGTCGCGTCGCTCAGACGGCGGGCGCCTCGGACTCGGCCGTCAGTCGGTATCCGACGCCGCGTACCGTCTCGACGAAGCGGGGGCTCGTGGGGTTGTCTCCGAGCTTGCGGCGCAGGTTCGTCATGTGCGCCTCGACGGCCCGCTTGTCGGCCTCACCGACGTAGTAGGACGTGACGTAGGACTCGCCGCGCAGGACGAGGGTGAGGTCGGCCTTGCTCCGCACGCGGCGGCGCGACTCGAGCAGGGTCGCAAGAAGCTCGAACTCCGTGCGTGTCAGCTCCACCTCGGCCCCGTCGAGGAGCACGATGCGCGACTCGGGGTTGAGCTGGAGACCGCGGTGGGCCATCCAGATCGCCGGCGTCTCGGTCGCCGTCGGGGCGACGGGTCCGACCTCGGCGCCGGGCGTCGAAGGCGCGGGAGCGGCGGCCTGCGACGATTCGGGCGTCGCGGGCGGGTCGATGGCGGGTGCGAAGGTCGCCGGAGCGGCCCCGTAGGCGGGGTAGCCCTGCGGCGGCGGGCCGTACGGTGCGTACGCGGGATCGGGGTGGGCGGCCGCGTAGGCGGCCGGCGGGTGCTGCTCGCCGTGGCCGGGCGAGGGCACCCATCCGTGGGTGACGGGGCGCGCACCGGGGAAGGACGGACCCGACCGCTCCTGCTGCCGGGGAGGGGGCGCGGAGGTGATCGTCGCCCTCGGCCGGCGCAGCATCGCGTCGATGCGCGCACGGAACTCCCGCGGACGGAACGGCTTCGTGATGTAGTCGTCGGCCCCCGCCCCGAGGCCCATCAGCACGTCGGCCTCGTCCTCGAGTCCCGAGATCATGATGATGTAGGTGTCGCTGCAGGCGCGGATACGGCGCGCGGCCTCGATCCCGTCGATGCCGGGCATGTGCACGTCGAGCGTCGTGATCAGGGGCTGGTAGGACTGCACCGCCCGGATGCCGTCGATGCCGTTGCCGACGGATACCGTCGAGAACCCCGCAGCCTCGAGAACCTCGACGAGCAGGTGGCGGACATCCGGATCGTCCTCGACGATGACGGCGGTCTCGCGCTGTGAAGTCTCCGGCATGGCAGCCCCCCGCGGCCCCGGGAAATGGACGAGCGCGGCCCTGGGGAAGCCGGCCCGGTCTGGGTCGAGCGTCATTCTGCCACATCCGTCACAGCGGCAGCGTGCGGTGCCGGCTGCTCGTCCAAAGGTGACCGTCGATCTCTCAGCGTGCCTCGCGGGTCAGCTCCTTCGCGGCATCCGGCCACCACTGCCCCGCGCCCGGCCCGCCGTTGCACTCGCCGTCGCTCTCGCCGGGCGGCTTGATCCACAGATTGGTGTCGACCACGTCGTCCCCGAAGGTCCCCGGAGCCTCGCCGATGAGGCGGCCCGCCGGGTTGCACCACTCGCCGGTGGACCCCGCCCCGTTGCGCGAACTGTCGATGACGGCGTGAGCGCCGCCCAGCAGCGACGAGAGCTCGCGCGCATACGCGAACTCGTCGGCATCCGCCTGGAAGTTCGAGACGTTGGTGGCGAACCCGCGCACCGCGTCCTGCACGCCCACCGCGGAGATCAGCTCCGCCATCTCGGACGCGGGAAGCCAGTTGGAGTGTCCGCCGTCGAGATACAGCCAGGTGTTGGTCGACGCCAGGCGGTCGACGACCATCCGCAGTTCCGGAAGCCGCTGATCGAGATTGCCGCACTCGGGCGCCAGGGCGAGCGAGTCCGGCTCGACGATGACGATCTTGCGCACATCGCCTGCCGCGTGCAGCGGCCCCGCGATCTCCTCGATCCATTCCGTGTACGCCTCGGGCGAGAGCCCACCCGCGGAGAAGTTGCCGCAGTCGCGCTCCGGGAGTCCGTAGACGACGAGGACGAGCGCGGCGTCCTGCTCGCGGCTGGACTCGATCAGGTCCTGCACGTGCTGCCCCGCGGAGCCGGGCGGCGTCTCCTCCGGCGTGAGCCAGTATGCGGTGGGCTGGGCGGCGAGGAATTGCGCGGCGGCCTTCTCCTCCGGGTCGGACGTGGATGCCGCGGCCCGGGCCGCCTTCGAATCGGCGGGAACGGCGATGCGCGTCCCCACCGCGGGTGGCGATGCGGCGAGCTCGTGCGAAACCTTGACGGTCGCGACGATACCGACGATCACGACGGCGAACGCCGCGACACCGCCGATCACCCACCACAGCCGACGCCGGGAGCGGGCACGGCGGGAAGGGCGCACGAAGCGTCGCGGTCTCACGCATAGATGTTATGCGGGTCGGCGGCCGCCCGCGTGCGGCGGCGAGGCGGCCGGTTGGCGAATCCCGGCCTCAACGACTAGTCTGGGTCTTTGGTGCCCGGGCCCCTGCTGGCCGGCACCGCGAACGTGAGCCCTCCACTGGCGTCTTCGCGGGCAGTCGTCCGAGAAGCACCCCGGAGCGGGATTCACGAACTCCTCCGTTCGAATCAAGAAAGCAGCACTACTGTGACGCGCACTTTCACCCCCAAGGCCGGGCAGGTCCAGCGTGACTGGATCGTCATCGACGCGACCGATGTCGTGCTCGGTCGCCTCGCCAGCCACGCCGCCGCCCTTCTTCGCGGCAAGCACAAGGCGACCTTCGCCAACCACATCGACTCGGGCGACTTCGTCGTCATCGTCAACGCCGGCAAGGTCGCACTGACGGGCCAGAAGCTCCAGCAGAAGATGGCCTACCGCCACTCGGGCTACCCGGGCGGTCTCAAGGCGGTCTCCTACGCCGAGCTCCTCGAGAAGAACCCGGTCCGCGCCGTCGAGAAGGCGGTGCGCGGCATGCTCCCGAAGAACAGCCTGGGCCGCCAGCAGCTGTCGAAGCTGAAGGTGTACGCCGGTGCCGAGCACCCGCACGCCGCGCAGCAGCCCCAGACCTACACCTTCGACCAGGTCGCCCAGTAAGCGCCGCCCAGACTAAGGACACACTCGTGGCGAAGATCTCCGAAAACACCGACCTCCCCCAGAACTACTCGACCGAAACGCCGGCCGAGGCCGCCGCCGCCGTCTCCGAGCGCCCCGTGCTCTCGGTGCCCGGCGCCGCCGTGGGCCGCCGCAAGCAGGCCATCGCCCGCGTGCGCCTCGTTCCCGGTTCGGGCACCATCACGGTCAACGGGCGCACGCTCGAGGACTACTTCCCGAACAAGCTGCACCAGCAGCTGATCAACGACCCCTTCACGGTCCTGAGCCTCGCCGGTGCGTACGACGTCATCGCGCGCATCTCGGGCGGTGGCCCCTCGGGTCAGGCCGGCGCGCTGCGCCTGGGCATCGCCCGCGCCCTCAACGAGATCGACGCGGAGCACAACCGACCGACGCTCAAGAAGGCCGGCTTCCTCTCGCGCGACGCGCGCGTGAAGGAGCGCAAGAAGGCCGGTCTCAAGAAGGCCCGCAAGGCCCCGCAGTACTCCAAGCGCTGATCGGGCGGCCCGTCCCCATGCCGCTCTTCGGCACGGACGGCGTGCGGGGGCTGGCCAACGGCCCCCTCACCGCCGATCTCGCACTCACCCTGGCCCAGGCGACCGCCGTCGTCCTGGGCCAGGGCCGTACCGCCGAGGCGCGTCGCGCCTCGGGCAAGCGCCCCACGGCGGTCGTCGCGCGCGACCCGCGCATCTCCGGGGAGTTCCTCACGGCCGCCGTCGCGGCGGGCCTGGCCTCCTCCGGGGTGGACGTGCTCGAGGCGGGCGTGCTCCCCACCCCCGCGCTCGCCTTCCTCATCGCCGATCGCGACGCCGACTTCGGCGTCATGGTGTCGGCATCCCACAACCCCGCCCCCGACAACGGCATCAAGATCTTCGCCCGGGGCGGTGTCAAGCTCCCCGACGAGGTAGAGCAGCGCATCGAGGCGGCGATGACGGGCCCCAAGCTCCAGCCCACGGGCGCCGACGTCGGTCGCATCACCCGGTTCTCCGATGCAGAGGACCGCTACGTCGTGCATCTGCTCGCGTCGCTGGACGTGCGCCTGGACGGCATCACGGTGGTCCTCGACTGCGCGCACGGCGCGGCGTCCGGCGTCTCGCCCGAGACCTTCCGCGACGCGGGTGCGAACGTCATCGTCGTCGGCGCCGACCCCGACGGGCTGAACATCAACGACGGCGTGGGCTCCACGCATCTCGACGCCCTGGCGCGCGCCGTCATCGCGCACGGCGCCGACGTGGGCATCGCGCACGACGGCGACGCGGACCGCTGCCTCGCGGTGGATGCCGCGGGCAAGGTCGTCGACGGCGACCAGATCATGGCGATCCTCGCCGCGTCGATGCACGGCCGCGGGCTGCTGGCGGGCGACACCCTCGTGGCGACGGTCATGAGCAACCTCGGCCTGCACCGGGCGATGGCCGAGCGCGGCATCCGCGTCGAGCAGACCGCGGTCGGGGACCGCTATGTGCTCGAGCGCATGAACGCCGGCCGGTTCTCGCTCGGCGGCGAGCAGTCGGGTCACGTCATCATGAGCGACCACGCCACGACGGGCGACGGGCTTTTGACGGGGCTCCACCTGGTCGCGGAGATGGCGCGGCAGCAGCGGTCTCTCGCCGAGCTCGCGCAGATCATGACGGTGTACCCGCAGGTGCTCGTGAACGTGAAGGACGTCGACCGCTCCCGCGCGAGCGCCGACGAGGGCGTCGCGGGTGCCGTGGCCGCCGCGACCGCCGAGCTCGGCGACACCGGTCGGGTGCTGCTGCGCCCCTCCGGCACGGAGCCCCTCGTGCGGGTCATGGTCGAGGCGGCATCCGAGGATGACGCCCGCCGTCACGCGCACGCGCTGGCCGCCGTCGTGCGGGAGCGCCTCGCCCTGTAGCGACGACGGGCAGGGGGGCGTCCTACCCCCACGTGAGGGACTCGATGTAGCGCAGCAGCACTCCCTCGCGAAGCGCCCACGGGCTCACCTCGAGCTCTTCGACGTCCATCGCCTTCATGGCCTGGTGCAGCACCACCGCGCCGGCCACGATCTGGAAGGTGCGGTCGGGGGTGATGCCCGGCAGCTCCTGGCGCGCCTCGGCGGGGATGCGGGCCAGGCGCGGGATCCAGGCCTTCAGCTCGCGGCGGGGCAGCACCATCCGCTCGATGCCCGACCACCCCGGAACCGGGTACCCCGCCAGCTTCGCGAGCGAGCGGATCGCCTTCGACGAGCCGACGACGTGGTCGGGCCGGGGCTCGGACGAGAAGCGCTCCGCCACCGGCGCGAGCGTGCGGGCGGCGTGCCGCCGCAGGGTGTCGATCTGATCCGCCGAGGGCGGGTCCTGCGGCAGGTACTCGATCGTCATGCGGCCCGCACCGAGGGGCACGGATGCCGCGGCATCCGGGAGCTCGTCGGCGCCCGAGGCGATCTCGAGCGAGCCGCCGCCGATGTCGAACAGCAGGATCTGCCCCGCCGACCAGCCGAACCAGCGACGCACCGCGAGGAACGTGAACCGGGCCTCCGTCTCGCCCCCGAGCACCTGCAGGGGCTGCCCGAGGGCGTCCTCGATGCGGGCGATGACGTCGGCGCCGTTGGCAGCCTCGCGAACGGCCGACGTCGCCGTCGCGAGCAGCTCGTCGACGCCTTCTTCTGCCGCGACGCGTCTGCTCTCGATGACGGCGCTCACGAGCGCCGAGACGCCCTCCGCGCTGATGGCGCCCTCCGGCGTGAGGTATCGCATGAGGCGCAGCACGGTGCGCTGGCTCGTGGTCGCCAGCGGCCGCCCCCCGGGCCTCGCATCGGCGACGAGCAGGTGGACGGTGTTCGAGCCGATGTCGAGGACTCCCAAGCGCACTCCGCAAGGGTATCCGGCTCGGTCGTGTCGACCGGCCGATGAGCCGGGCCGTGCGCGTGCCGCCACTAGCATGGCCCCGTGCCCACCGACGAGACCGCCGTGACCGCGTTCGCGGAGCCGGATCGCCCGGGCGCGGCAGGCGCGCGGGCGCTCGCCGCGGCATCCGCCCCTCGCGACGACGCGACGAGCCCGTACCGTCAGATCGACCGGTCGGAGTGGGCGCGCCTGGCCTCGGGGCTCGACCAGCCCCTCAGCGAGGCGGAGGTCGTGCAGCTGCGAGGACTCGGCGACCGCCTCGACCTGACCGAGGTGGGCGAGGTTTATCTGCCCCTGTCGCGGCTGCTGAGCCTCTACGCCACCGCGACGAAGCGACTGGGCGCCGATACCGCGCGCTTCCTGCGCGAGCCCGACACGACGACCCCTTTCGTGGTGGGCGTGGCGGGATCGGTGGCGGTCGGCAAGTCCACGATCGCGCGCCTCCTGCGCGAGCTCATGAGCCGGTGGCCGGGAACGCCGCGGGTCGAGCTCGTCACGACCGACGGGTTCCTCTTCCCCAACGCGGAGCTCGAGCGGCGCGGCCTGATGGATCGCAAGGGCTTCCCGGAGTCGTACGACCGACGGGCCCTGGTGAGGTTCCTGTCGGAGGTCAAGGCGGGCGCGCCCGAGGTGCGGGCCCCCTTCTACTCGCACATGCGCTACGACATCGTCCCCGATGCCAGTGTCGTCGTCCGCCGACCCGATGTCGTGATCGTGGAGGGGCTCAACGTGCTGCAGCCGCCGCCGTCGCCCCACGAGGTGGCCGTGTCCGACCTGTTCGACTTCTCGATCTACGTGGATGCCGACGCCGAGCACATCGCGCAGTGGTTCGTCGAGCGGTTCCTCGCGCTGAAGGCGGGGGCGTTCGCCAACCCGTCGTCGTTCTTCAACAGGTTCGCCCATCTCGACGACGAGGCCGCCGTGCGCACGGCGATGGGCTACTGGACCGAGACGAACATGCCGAACCTCATCGAGAACGTGCTCCCGACGCGCCACCGTGCGACGCTCGTCCTGCAGAAGGGCGAGCGGCACGGCGTCGAGCGCGTGCTGCTGCGCAAGCTCTGACGCGCCGTCGGCGAGCCCTCCCGGCGGCGCGGACGAGACGCCCAGCATCCGCCGCCTAGACTCGATCGCATGTGCGGAATCGTCGGATATGTCGGCCCCAGGCAGAGCCAGGGCATCCTTCTCTCGGGCCTCGCGCGCCTGGAGTACCGCGGCTACGACTCCGCCGGCATCGCCGTCATCGACGACAACGGCGACCTGGGGATGCGCAAGCGGGCCGGCAAGCTCAGCGTGCTGCGCGACGACCTCGAGAACGCCCCGCTCGCCGACGGTACGACCGGCATCGGGCACACGCGCTGGGCGACGCACGGCGGGCCCACCGACGGCAACGCGCACCCGCACCTGGCCGACGACGACAGGCTCGCCGTCATCCACAACGGCATCATCGAGAACTTCGGAGAGCTGAAGGCCGAGCTCGTCGCGGTGGGGTACACGTTCCGCAGCGAGACCGACACCGAGGTGGCGGCGGTGCTGCTCGGGCACGAGTACCGCGCGAACGGCGGCGACCTCGTGGCGGCCTTCCGCACCGTCGCCGGCCGGCTCGAGGGCGCCTTCACGCTGCTCGCCATGCACCGCGATCACCCCGGGCTGGTCGTCGGCGCACGCCGCAACTCCCCGCTCGTGATCGGCCTGGGGGAGGGGGAGAACTTCCTCGGCTCGGACGTCGCCGCCTTCGTGGAGCACACGCGCCGGGCCCTCGCGATCGGGCAGGACCAGATCGTCGCGATCACGCCCGACGGCGTGACCGTCACCGACTTCTTCGGCGAGGCCGTCGACGTCGAGCCCTTCGAGGTGACGTGGGATGCCTCGGCGGCCGACAAGGGCGGCTGGTCGTCGTTCATGGCCAAGGAGGTCTCGGAGGAGCCCGACGCCGTGGCGAACACCCTGCGGGGGCGCGTGCGCGACGGCCACGTGGCCATCCCCGAGCTGGACGGGATGGACGAGCTCTTCACGAACGTCTCCCGCATCGTCGTGATCGCCTGCGGCACGGCCGCCTACGCGGGGCTCGTGGGCAAGTACGCGCTGGAGCAGTGGACGCGCATCCCCGTCGACGTCGAGCTGGCGCACGAGTTCCGCTACCGCGATCCCGTGCTCGACCCCGGCACGCTCGTCGTCTCCATCAGCCAGTCCGGCGAGACGATGGACACGCTCATGGCCGTCAAGTACGCGCGCGAGCGCGGCGCGAAGACGCTGTCGATCTGCAACACGCAGGGCGCGACGATCCCGCGCGAGTCCGACGCCATCGTCTACACGCACGCCGGCCCCGAGGTCGCCGTCGCCTCCACCAAGGCCTTCGTCGCGCAGATCACGGCGCTGTATCTGCTGGGCCTGCACATCGCGCGGGTGCGCGGATGGGCCCGCAGCGGCACCGAGGAGTCGATGCAGGTGCTCGAGCTCGAGGCGATCCCCGGAAAGATCGCCCGCATCCTCGAGGGCGAGCAGGAGCGGATCGAGCAGCTCGCCCACTGGATGGCCGACACCCGATCGGTGCTGTTCCTCGGTCGCCACGTGGGCTACCCGATCGCCCTCGAGGGCGCGCTCAAGCTGAAGGAGCTCGCGTACATCCACGCCGAGGGCTTCGCCGCCGGCGAGCTCAAGCACGGCCCCATCGCCCTCATCGAGCCCGGGCAGCCCGTCTTCGTCATCGTGCCCTCGCCGCGGGCGTCGGCCGACATGCACAAGAAGGTCGTCTCGAGCATCCAGGAGATCCGCGCGCGCGGTGCCCGCGTGATCGCGATCGCCGAGGAGGGGGACGTTGCGGTGCTTCCCTTCGCCGACGAGGTGCTGCGCATCCCGCTCGCGGAGCCCCTCTTCGAGCCGCTCCTGGCCGTCGTGCCGCTGCACATCTTCGCGATGGCCCTCGCGACCGCGAAGGGCCTGGATGTCGACCAGCCGCGCAATCTCGCGAAGTCGGTCACTGTCGAGTAAGGCGCCGTCGCCCGGTGCGCGGTGACCGTCCGCGCGGTGACCGCCCGGCGCCCCGGGATAGGGTTTAGGTCGTGGAGATCGGGGTGCGCGCATGATCGTCGGGATCGGCGTCGACCTCGTCGACATCGCGCGGTTCGAGCGGACCCTCGAGCGCACCCCGCGCCTCCTCGAGCGGCTCTTCTCGCCGGCGGAGCGGGCGCTCAGGCCCCGCTCGCTCGCCGCCCGCTACGCGGCGAAGGAGGCGCTCATCAAGGCGCTGGGCGGCTCGGACGGCGTGCACTGGACAGAGATCGAGGTCACCCCCGAGGCATCCGGTCGCCCGTGGTTCACGCTGACCGGCTCGACGGCCGATGTCGTCACCGCGCGCGGGATCACGGGCATCCACCTCTCGATGAGCCACGACGCGGGCCTCGCGACCGCGTACGTCGTCGCCGAGGCGGCGGCACCGGCGGGCGCCGCGCCGTGCGACCTGCGCTTCCAGCCCACGTTCTCGGGGGCGGAGTGGGAGGAGCGCTCGTGACCCGCCTGCCCGATGGCGTCATGCGCGAGGCGACGGTCGACGTCGCCGCGATCGCCGCCAATACCCGGCACCTGCGCCGGGTCGCCGGCGTCGACGAGGTGATCGCCGTCGTCAAGGCCGACGGGTACGGCCACGGCGCGGTGCGATCGGCGTTCGCCGCGCTCGAGGGTGGGGCGACGCGGCTCGGGGTCGCCGACATCGGCGAGGCCCTCGCGCTGCGCCGCGCGGGCGTGCGCGCCCCCATCCTCGCGTGGCTGCACGCCCCCGGCGCGTCGTTCGCGGAAGCCGCGGCCGCCGACGTCGAGCTCGGCATCTCGAGCATCGACCAGCTCCTGCAGGCGGCCGCTGCGGCTTCCGGCGAGCGCGCGGTCGGCGTGCACCTGAAGATCGAGACGGGGCTCGGGCGCAACGGCGTCGCGCCCGCCGAGCAGCGCGTCGTCTTCGCCGAGGCGGCCCGGCTGGAGCGGATAGGCAAGGTGCGCGTGATCGGCATCTTCAGCCACCTCTCCAACGCCTCGGCCGACGACGACCGCGAGGCGCTGCGCCGCTTCCAGGAGGGCCTCCTCGAGGCGGCATCCGCCGGACTCACCCCGCCCCTGCGCCACATCGCCGCCACCCACGCCGCGATCGACCTGCCCGAGGCGCGGCTGAACTGCGTGCGCCTGGGGATCGGCATCTACGGCCTCTCGCCGTTCGCGGATCGCTCGTCCGCCGCGCTCGGGCTGCGCCCCGCGATGACGCTGCGTGCCGCCGTCGCCGCCGTGCGCCGGGTCCCCGCGGGTCAAGGCGTCTCCTACGGCTACGACTACCGCGCGCCCGGTCCGACGACGCTCGCGCTCGTGCCGCTCGGATACGCCGACGGCGTCCCGCGGCAGGCCTCCGGTGCGGGGCCCGTGACCATCGGCGGCCGCAGCCTGAGGGTCGCGGGGCGCATCGCGATGGACCAGTTCGTCGTGGACGTCGGCGACACGCCCGTCGCGGTCGGCGACGAGGTCGTCCTGTTCGGCGACCCCACGCTGGGCGTTCCCGCGGCGACGGACTGGGCGGATGCCGCGGGCACCATCAACTACGAGATCGTCACGCGCATCGGCGCCCGGGTTCCCCGTCGGCAGGCGTCGTCATGACCGTATCGGACGCCCTGCTCGGGCGCCACGACATCACCGACGCCCCGGCGATGGAGGAGCTCGGCCGGCGGCTCGGCGCAGGCCTCGAAGCGGGCGACCTGCTCGTGCTCACCGGCCCCCTCGGCGCCGGCAAGACCACGCTCACGCGGGGCATCGCGGAGGGACTCGGGGTGCGGGGCCCGATCCAGAGCCCCACGTTCGTCATCGCCCGCACCCACCCCTCCCTCGCCGGCGGCGCGCCGCTCGTCCACGCCGACGCCTACCGGCTGGGCTCCGCCCTCGAGCTCGACGACCTCGACATCGACGCGGACGGCTCCGTCGTCGTCGTGGAGTGGGGCCGGGGCATGGCCGAGGGCCTGCGCGAGCACTGGTGGGAGGTCGAGATCGAGCGCCCGGTCGGCGGACGCGGGGCCGACACGATGTGCGGCGACCTCTCGCGCACGACGCTCGAGCTCGACGCGGACGCCCCGCGGGTCGTCACGGTCTCGCGCCGGCCGTAGCCGCGGCGCGGACGACACTCCGGACGGCTTCCGGGCGGGGACGTCGTCCTGCGGATACGGGGGTGCTGACAGGCGATCCTTCCGGAGTGTTGTCCGCGCGCAGAGGGGCGGCGCCCGCGTCGCCAGGCTCCTCCTCGGCGCGACTACCCTGGAGGGCGTGATCCTCGCGCTCGACACCTCGCTCGGCTCCGGCGTCGCCGTGGTCGACCTCGACGGCGTCGAGCTCGCCGAGGCGGCCAGCGACAACCCGCTCGGCCATGCCGAGGTGATCGGGGACCTTATCAGGCGGTCGCTCGCCGAGGCGTCCGTGCGCCCCGACCAGATCACCCACGTCGCGGCGGGCATGGGGCCGGGCCCCTTCACGGGCCTGCGCATCGGCGTCGCCGCCGCGCGGGCATTCGCGCTGGCGCGGTCGGCGCGGCTGGTCCCCGTCGTCAGCCACGACGCGGCCGCCCGCACGCACTTCGACGCCGCGGATGCCGACGCCCCCGTCGCGATCGTCACCGATGCGCGCCGCCGGGAGTTCGCGTACACGGTCTACGCCGGTCTCGATCCCCGGGGCGTCCCCGTGCGTGCCACCGAGCCGGCCCTCGCCCCCCGCCACGAGCTCGACGATCGCCTGCGCGAAGCGGGCGCCCGCCGCATCGACGCCTCCCGCATCTCCGCGGCGGCGCTCGGCCGGGTGGCTGCGCACCGGATCGCCACGGGCGACGCCGGCGCGGAGGACGGCATGACGGAACCCCTGTACCTTCGCGCCCCCGACGTGACCCTCGGCGCCGTACCCAAGCGGGTGGGGACATGATGCGGCCCGCGGCCCCGTCGGACCTCGGCGCGATCATGGCGCTCGAACGGGCGTCGTTTCCCACCGATGCCTGGTCCGAGACCATGATGCGGGAGGAGCTCGTCTCGACCCACGCGCACTACGTCGTGCTGGAGGAGGCGGGCCGCGTCGTCGGATACGGGGGAGTGAGGGCCGCCCGCGGCCTGCCCGACGCCGACATCCAGACCCTCGCCCTGGATCCGCAGGTGCGAGGCCGGGGTCAGGGGCGGGCGCTGCTGCGGGCGCTGGTGGGCCATGCCCGCGACAGCGGAGCGAAGAAGGTGTTCCTGGAGGTGCGTGCCGACAATTCCGTCGCGCACTCCCTCTACGTCTCGGAGGGGTTCGGCGAGCTCGGCCGCAGGCCCCGGTACTACCAGCCCGACGGGGTCGACGCGATCGTGATGGAACTCGACCTGCGCACGTGGGCGCCGCAGGGCGAGGCCGAGCCGACCCCCGCCGAGGGTGGCCGGGGTCCGCGGGAGGGGGCGAGCGGATGAACCGCGAGGAACCGCTCGTGCTCGGCATCGAGACCAGCTGCGACGAGACCGGCATCGGCATCGTCCGGGGTCGCACGCTGCTCTCGAACACGATCGCCAGCAGCATGGACGAGCACGCGCGCTTCGGCGGGGTGGTGCCGGAGGTCGCGGCGCGTGCCCACCTCGAGGCCCTGCAGCCCGCCATCGAGGCCGCGCTCGCCGAATCGGGTGTCGCGCTCGCCGATCTGGACGCCGTCGCCGTCACCTCCGGGCCGGGCCTCGCGGGAGCCCTGATGGTGGGCGTCGGCGCGGCGAAGGCGCTCGCCGTGGCCCTCGGAACGCCGCTCTACGCCGTCAACCACCTCGTCGGTCATATCGCCGCCGACCTCCTCGACGCCGATGCCGAGCCGCTCGAGTATCCGACCGTCGCGCTCCTGGTCTCCGGCGGCCACACCTCGCTCCTGCTCGTGCGTGATCTCACGAGCGACGTCGAGCTGCTGGGCGAGACGGTCGACGACGCGGCCGGCGAGGCGTTCGACAAGGTCGCCCGCATCCTGGGGCTGCCCTATCCCGGCGGTCCGGAGATCGATCGCGCCGCGGCGTCCGGCGACCCCCGGGCCATCCGCTTCCCGCGGGGTCTCTCCCGCGCCAGCGACATGGACCGGCACCGCTACGACTTCTCCTTCTCCGGGCTCAAGACCGCCGTCGCCCGCTGGATCGAACATCAGGAGGCGGCCGGCGAGCCCGTGCCCGTGGCGGATGTCGCGGCATCCTTCCGCGAGGCGGTCGTCGACGTGCTCGTGACGAAGGCGCTCGACGCGTGCGTGCGCCACGGCGTGCCCCGGCTGCTGCTGGGGGGCGGGGTCATCGCGAACCGGCGCCTGCGCGAGGTCGCGCTCGAGCGCGCGGATGCCGCGGGCGTCGCGGTGCGGATCCCGCCGCTGTCGCTGTGCACCGACAACGGGGCGATGATCGCCGCGCTCGCCGCGGAACTGATCCGAGCGGGGGGGCAGCCGTCCACGCTCGCGTTCGGCGCGGACTCCACGCTTCCCGTCACCGAGATCCAGGTCGCTGCGGGGAGCGAGCCGGCGTGAGCGCGGAGGAGAAGGACCGCGCGGCGGCCGCAGAACCCGGCCTCGCGAACGCGAGCCCGGTCCCCGCGGAGGGGGCCCCTCCGCCGCCCGCGCGCTTCACCGAGCCGGCCATCCCCTTCGCGCCGCCGGTCGTCCCGCCCGGGCCGTCCCCCCGGGGCGAGGATGACGAGGCGGGGGAGACCGGTCCCGTGCCCTTCCTCGACCGCCGCATCCCCTTCGGACCCTGGGACCCGCCCGCCCCCGCGAAGGACCGGCGGCGCCTCGCGGGGTGGGCGCTCGTCATCGCCGTGGTCGGCCTCGCGGCCTCGTTGTTCGTCGGCTGGGGTTTTCCGATCGGCGTCGTCGCGGTCGTCGTGGCGGCGATGGCCCTGCGCCGCCCCGAGGAGGGACGCCAGGCCGCGGCGTGGGCGCTCGCGCTCGGCATCCTCTCGATCATCTACAGCGCGATCTGGATCGTCTGGGCGGCGATGCAGGCCGATCTCTTCGCCTGACGCGGGCGGGGGCCGTGCGTCAGACGCGATCGGCGAGGATCGCCAGGCGACCGCCGCCCGCACGCGTGAGCAGAAGGGTCGCCGACTCCGGCCCCTGCAGGCGCAGCCTCGTGCGCAGCACCGCGGGATCCACGTCGACGCCGCGCTTCTTGATCTCGAGCGTGCCGATGCCTCGCTCGCGGAGGGCGCGGGCGAGCTTCTTCGTGTCGGTCGGGAGCACCTCCCGCACGCGGAAGGTCGACACGAACGGGCTCGTGAGGGCAGCGTCGCCGGTGAGGTAGGCGATCCCGGGTGCGATCGGCCCGGCCTGCAGCGATCGCGCGACGTCGCCGATGAGGCGGGCGCGGATGACGGAGCCCGCCGGTTCGTGCACGAACGCCCCGAGCGCGCTGACGTCTTCGTCGGGGGCATCGTGCTCGGCGGTCAGTTCGTGCGCGCCGCCGTCGGTCAGCACCACGGCGGCGCGACCGATACCTGGCCGGGCGAGCTCCCTCGACCACAGCACGAGCTCGATCGTGGAGCCGTCGACGGTGATCCACTGCGCCTCGGCGCCCACCGGGATGAGGTTCCGATCCAGACCCGGACCGAGCTTGATGCCGGTCGCCCGGCGCTCCGCCACCTCGAACGCCCACGACAGCGTGGGCGAGTACTCGTCGGGGTCGCTCAGGCGGGTCGTCTCGGTACGGCCCGCCGTGCGGCGGGCGGGGTCCAGCCACACGCCCACCTGCGGCCCGAGGTCGATCGACTCGGCGAGGGCGTTCGAGACCCGGGCGGTTTCCCCGAACGGCGCGAGGTTGAAGGCCGCGAGGGCGGCCGTGACCTCGTCCGCCTCGACGGCGTGGACGTCCAGCCCGAGCCCGGCGGCGCCCATGGCGTCGCCCCCGATCCCGCATCCGAGGTCGGCGACGGAGGCGATCCCGGCGTCGCGGAAGCGCCGGGCGTGCAGGGTGGAGACCGACAGGCGCGTGGACTGCTCGAGGCCGGCGCGGGTGAACAGCATCCGCGCCGCGAGGTCGCCGAACTTCGCGCGGGCACGCCGCCGCAGGCGCGACTGGCCGACGACGGCCGAGACGAGGTCGGGGGAGTAGCCCGCGGCGCGCAGCCGGGTGACCTCGCGCGCCACGTCGGCGGCCGATTCCACCGGCGGCGTCGCGTCGAGCAGCCGCAGGCCCTCGGGGGTCAGCAGGGCCGTGAGCTCGGTCATCTCCACCCGCACCACCCTACGGCGGGCGACGCCGTCATCCGCTGGCACTCGCGTTGCGGGAGTGCCAGCGGATGCCTACACTGTCATTAGCACTCTCGCAGCGAGGTTGCTAATGAGTCTTGGATCAAGAAAGAGGTAGACCGTGACGGTTTCCACTCAGGTTTCCATCAAGCCGCTCGAGGACCGCATCGTCATCCGCCAGGTCGAGGCGGAGCAGACGACGGCCTCCGGCCTGGTCATCCCCGACACCGCGAAGGAGAAGCCCCAGGAGGGCGAGGTCGTCGCGGTGGGCCCCGGCCGCATCGATGACAACGGCAACCGCGTTCCGCTCGATGTCGCCGTCGGCGACCGCGTGATCTACAGCAAGTACGGCGGAACCGAGGTCAAGTTCGGCGCCGACGAGTTCCTCGTGCTCTCGGCCCGCGACGTGCTCGCGGTCGTCGTTCGCTGAGCGACGCACACCACCGAAGGACCCGGATGCCGCGGCATCCGGGTCCTTCGTCGTTTGCGGGTGCGCCGAGGTGTCGCGACCGGGTCCTCCCGCTGAGTGAGCGGGGGCACGCGGCGTCCCGAGCCGGACGTCGCTCCGGCGGTAGGCTGAGCCGGTGAACCACGCGCCCGATCCCGCCCGGGAGCGTGCTCTCGGCGGGGTGTACGCCTTCACGGCGTACCTGCTCTGGGGATTCCTGCCGCTGTACTTCCTCACCCTGGCCCCGACGGGCCCGTGGGAGATCGTCGCGTGGCGCATCCTGCTCTCGCTGGTCTTCTGCGCCGTGCTCCTGAGTGTGACCCGCTCCTGGGGAGCGTTCGGGCGCATCATCCGCCAGCCCCGCCTGCTGCTGTGGACGGCGCTCGCGGGAGCCGTCATCTACGTCAACTGGCAGGTGTTCCTCATCGCGACCCTGTCCGGGCACGTGATCGAGACGAGCCTGGGTTACTTCATCAACCCCATCTTCACCGTCATCCTGGGCGTTCTCGTCCTGCGCGAGAGCCTCCGGATGACGCAGTGGATCGCGATCGGCATCAGCGCCCTCGCCGTCGGCGTCATCGTCGTCGGGTACGGCACCTTCCCGTGGATAGCCCTGACCCTCGCGGCATCCTTCGGCGTCTACGGTCTCGTCAAGAAGCAGATCGGCCCTCGCGTGGACGCGGTCAGCGGACTCACCCTGGAGTCGTTCTGGCTCGCGCCCGTCGCGATCGGGCAGCTGGTCGCGGTCTCGTTCGCATCCGGCCTCACCTTCGGCACGGCCGGTGTGTGGCACGCGGTGCTGCTCTCGCTGGCAGGGGTTGCGACGGCGACACCGCTGCTGTTCTTCGCTGCCGGTGCGCGGCGGGTGCCACTGACCGTCATCGGGCTGCTCCAGTTCATCGCCCCGATCATGCAGTTCGTCACCGGCGCGTGGATCCTCGGAGAGCCGATGCCGCTCGAGCGGTGGATCGGCTTCGGCCTGGTGTGGGTCGCCCTGTCGGTCCTGACGATCGATCAGCTGCTGTACTCGCGCCGCCACAGGGGCGTCTCGGACGTCGCCCCGATCACCTGACCGGCGAAGCGGGCGGGGCCCACGCGGGCGGATGCGGTTCTGCGTACCAGGTACCGGCATCCGCGGCACCGGGTCCGACGCCGTCGTCTCGCCGGGGTGATTTCGGGCTGATGAGACGGCCGTTATCGTGCCGTGACCATCTCGTGACACATCGTTAACGCACCGCAACGTTGGAACGCGGGTCCCGCGCTTAGGGTGAGATCCACGAGGTCGGCGCCCGGGCCGGCCCAGCGTTCGTTTACAGCAAGGAGCACTATGAGCGTCTTCTCCCGTTCGCGCGGAAAGGTCGTCGGTGGCATCGCCGTCGTCGGCGTCGGCGCGCTCTTCCTCGCGGGTTGTGCCGGCAGCGGCGGCGACACCGAATCGTCCGCCCCGGCAGCCGAAGCCGGAGAGGAGATGACCCTCACGATCGGAACGGCACTGCCCCAGACGGGCAACCTCGCCTTCCTCGGCCCGCCGGAGGAGGCCGGTGTGGCCTACGCGACGGCACAGATCAACGAGGCCGCGGCCGAGACGGGCCTGACCCTCGACGTCATCTACGGCGACTCGGGCGACACCGACAACAAGGCCTACGAGACCGAGATCCCGCGTCTGCTCGGTGAGGGCGTGTCCGCCATCATCGGCGCCGCATCGTCGGGCACCTCGCTGCAGTTCATCGACCAGGTCGTGGGTGCCGGCGTCATCCAGTTCTCGCCCGCCAACACCTCGGACGCGTTCACGACCTACGACGACAACGGGCTGTACTTCCGCACGGCGCCCTCGGACGTCCTGCAGGGCGAGGTGCTCGGAAACCTCATCGCCGAGGACGGCAACCAGACGCTCGGCATGATCGTGCTGAACGACTCGTACGGCACCGGTCTCGCCGGCTACGTCACCGAGGCCTTCGAGGCCGCGGGCGGCGAGGTCGTTGCGGCGCCCACCTACAACACGGGTGACACGTCGTTCGACGCTCAGATCAGCGAGGTCGTCGCGGCCGACCCCGACGCGATCGCCCTGATCACGTTCGAGGAGGTCACGACGATCCTGCCGAGCCTGTTCGGTCAGATCCCCAGCGACAAGCTCTACTTCGTCGACGGCAACCTGTCGAACTTCGGCGATCAGTTCCCCGCGGGCTCGCTCACGGGCGCGAAGGGCACGCTGCCGGGTCTGACGATCGACTCCATCGCCGCCTTCACGGATGAGCTGGACGCGTTCCTGGAGGCCGAGGGCATCGCCGCGCTCGAGGAGTACAGCTACGCGGCCGAGTCCTACGACGCCACGATCCTGCTGGCGCTCGCCTCGCTCGCGGCCGGCTCGACCGACAGCGCCGCGATCGCGGAGAAGCTCGTCGAGGTCTCCGGCGGCTCCGGCGACGGAGAGTCCTGCTCCAGCTACGCGGAGTGCGCCGAGATCATCCTCGGCGGCGGTGTCGCCGACTACGACGGCGTCTCCGGTCCGATCACCTTCGACGAGGTCGGCGACCCGACCGAGGCGTCGATCGGCATCTACGAGTTCGGCGACGACAACACCTACGCGGCCTACGAGGGCTGATCCCTCTCCACCCGCAACGGCAGCGGCCCCGGTTCTTCGGAAACGGGGCCGCTGTTTGTCGGTGGCGGCGGCTCAGGGGCGGCGCAGCGTGACAACACTCCGGACGCTTCGCCGCGTCGGCGGCGCTGCAGGGCTGGGAGAGCCCGTGCGGCGCGAGACCTCCGGAGTATTGTCCCGAACCGGCCCTCCTCCCCGCTGCCGTGATCCGGGCCGCCGTCCCCGGATGACGTCACCGCAGCGTCCGGGCCCGCGGTTGCCGCGGAGGCTGGGGCGATGCTCGCGCTGCATCCCGATCACGTCTACCGCCATGCCGACCTGAAGGCGCAGGGTCTCTCGCAGGCCCGCATCGCCGCGATGGTGCGGGGTGAGCGGCTGCTGCGGCCGCGGCAGGGCCTCTATCTGAGCCCCGCGTCCTCGGCCCCGGCCACGACCGCAGCCGCGGCCGGGGGACGTCTCGCGTGCACGAGCCTGCTCGCGGAGCGCGGCGTCTTCGTCCTCGACCGCGGCGACGTGCACGTTCAGGTGCCCCCGCACACGACCCGCCTGCGACCGACACCCGGTGTGCGCCTCCACTGGGCCCCGCTGCGCCGAACTCCGCCCCCGCGATCGCTCCGCGTGGAGGTGTTCGATGCGCTGCTCCAAGCCACGATCTGCCAGACGCCTCGGGCGGCGATCGCCACTCTCGACAGCGCCGTGAACCTCGGACTCATCGACGAGGAGGGCCTGGACGAGTTGTTCCGGCTCGTACCCCGGCGGCGTCGCGGTCTGCGCGCACTCGTGGACGGCCGGTGCGAGTCGGGGCCGGAGACGTTCGTCCGCCTCCTCCTCCGCGCTCTGGGGCTGAGCTTCGAGTGCCAGGTCTGGATCGACGGCGTCGGCCGCGTCGACTTCGTCGTCGAGGGGTGGCTCGTCATCGAATGCGACAGCCGCGCACACCATGGAGGATGGCAAGCGCAGGTCGCGGATCGGCGGCGGGACCTCGCTCTGGCCGCGCGCGGCTACGCCAGCATCCGCCCGGTGGCGGCGGACATCTTCGCCGATGGCCCCGCGCTCGGCCGGGTCATCGTCGCCATGCTCCAGAAGATCGGCCCCCGGACGGACAACACTCCGGCAGCACCGGCGCGTCGGGCCCGATCACCTCGGATGAGGGGCTGATCCGCGGCGTCCTTCCGGAATGTTGTCCGGGCTGACGACGGGATGCCGCGAGATTCGGGTCGTCGGCCTCCTGACGCGGCGTCAGGCGCCGAGGGTGCCCAGGTACAGCTCGGTGACCTTCGGGTCGGCCAGCAGTTCGCGGCCCGTGCCGGTGTAGGCGTCGCGGCCCTGGTCGAGCACATAGCCCCGATCGCAGATCTGCAGGCAGCGTCGCGCGTTCTGCTCGACCATGATGCAGGTCACGCCGGCCCTGTTGATCTCCGAGACGCGGATGAACGCCTCGTCCTGGCGAACGGGGGACAGACCCGCAGACGGCTCGTCGAGGAGCAGGACCTTGGGGTCCATCATGAGCGCACGGCTCATCGCCACCATCTGGCGTTCACCGCCCGAGAGCGAGCCCGCCCTCTGCTTCAGACGGGGGCCGAGCTCGGCGAAGATCCCGGTGACGAACTCGAGGCGCTCCTTGTAGGCGGACGGGCGCTGGTACAGGCCCATCTGCAGGTTCTCCTCGATCGTGAGGGTCGGGAAGACGTTGTTCGTCTGCGGGATGAAGCCGACCCCCCGCTGCACGAGCTTGTTGGCCTTGAGCCCCGTGATGTCGTCGCCCTCGAGCGTGATCGAGCCGCTGCGCACGGTGACCTGGCCGAAGATCGCCTTCAGGAGGGTGGACTTGCCCGCCCCGTTGGGGCCGATGATGCCGATCAGCTCACCCTGCTCGGCGGTCAGCGAGCAGCCGTTGAGGATGTTCACCCCCGGCAGGTAGCCGGCGTGGACGTCCGCGGCGTGGACGACGGTGCGGGTGGCGACGGGGGTGCTCACGGGTTCTGCTCCTTCTCGTCCTCGGTGACGCCGTCGGCGACGAGCGCGTCGGCGCTCGCGGCCTGGGATGCCGCGGCATCCGTCGTGGGGTCGGCGTCCGCCGTCTGGATCCTGCCGGTGACGACGCCCAGGTCGAGCTCCTGATGCGCGCCCAGGTAGGCATCGATCACGGCGGGGTTGCGCATGACGGTGTGCGGATCGCCCTCGGCGACCACGCGACCCTCCGCCATGACGACCACCCAGTCGGCGATGTGCCGCACCATGTGCATGTCGTGCTCGACGAAGAGCACCGTCATCCCCTCGTCCTTCAGATCGAGGATGTGGTCGAGCAGCGACTCCGTCAGGGCGGGGTTGACCCCGGCCATGGGCTCGTCGAGCATGACGAGCGTCGGCTGGGTCATGAGCGAGCGGGCCATCTCCAGCAGCTTCCGCTGGCCGCCCGAGAGGCTCGCGGCGAAATCGGAGGCCTTCGTGTCGAGCTTGAACTTCGCGAGCAGGCGCATCGCGCGCTCCTCGATCCCCGTGTCCTGTTTGCGCCAGACGGCGGGGATCATGCTCTGCCAGAACCTCTCGCCGCGCTGGCCGGTGGCGCCGAGCTTCATGTTCTCGAGAACCGTCAGAAGGCCGAGCGCCTTGGTCAGCTGGAACGTCCGTACGAGCCCCAGGCGGGCCACCTTGTACGCGGGCACGCCCGAGAGGGAGCGGCCGTCGAACGACCACGACCCGGCGTCGGGCCTGTCGAACCCCGTCAGGAGGTTGAAGAGCGTCGTCTTGCCCGCCCCGTTCGGCCCGATGAGCGCCGTGATGGCACCTCGGGGGATCTCGAGGTGCTCGACGTCGACCGCCGTCACGCCGCCGAAGGTGCGGCGCACCCCGTCGGCGATGATGATCGGGTCGACCTTGGCCACGCCGGGGGCGGCCTCGCCGACGTGCAGGCCCGTCGTCTTCGCGCGGGCGGTGGGTGCGGTGGGGGCCCCGGCCCCCTGTGCGTCACTTGACAAAGGTCAGCTCCTTCTTGTTGCCCAGGATGCCCTGCGGCATGAAGATCACGAGCAGCATGAGCGCGACGCCCACGAGGATGTAGCGGAGGGTTGCCGCCTGGATCGCCGACATCCCGAACAGCAGGCCGGCCGATGCCATGGCGGGCAGGACGTTCGCCAGGAACGTCTGCAGGACCCAGAAGATGAGAGATCCGAGGAGCGGGCCGAACACCGTGGCCGCACCGCCCAGCAGGAGGGCCGTCCACACGAAGAATGTCAGCGACGTGACGTACACGCCCGGGCTCACGGCCGAGGGCAGGGCGTAGACGATGCCGCCCGCGGCGGCGATGACCCCGCCCAGGACGAGCGACTGCATCTTGTAGGCGTAGACGTTCTTCCCGAGCGATCGCACGGCATCCTCGTCCTCGCGGACGCCCTTGAGTACGCGCCCCCACGGGCTGCGCATGAGCATCCAGACGGCGAGCGCGGCGATCAGGAGGGTCAAGAGGCCCATGATGCGCACCCACCACTGAGTCTCGTTGTACGTCCACGGACCGAACCCGTAGGTGCCCTGCGGCAGCGGGTTGGCGGCCCGGAAGCTCGAGTGGTACCCGCTCAGCCCGTCGGCGGATCCGGTGACGTCGTCGAACGCGGTCGTGAGGAACAGCAGCCGCACCACTTCCGCCGCGGCGATCGTGACGATCGCCAGGTAGTCGCCGCGCAGGCGCAGCGTGGGGATGCCGAGGATCACGGCGAAGACCGCCGACGCGACGAGGCCCGCGAGCGCCGCGACCCACCACTCGAGCCCGAACGTGAGCACGCCGATCGCATAGCCGTAGGCCCCGATGGCCATGAACCCGGCGATGCCCATGTTGATCAGGCCCGTGTAGCCGAAGTGCACCGCCAGGCCGAGGGCGGCGAGCGCGTAGCCGATCGTGGCGGGGCTGAGGATCGACGAGGCCGAGTTGGAGAGGATCTGTAGCCAGTCCATGGTGCTTAACCGATCCTTTCCCGGCGACCGAGGATGCCCTGCGGTCGGAACAGCAGGATGACGATGAGGATGAACAGCGCACTGGCGTACTTGAGGTCGGCCGGGATCCACAGGCTCGACACCTCGACCAGGAGTCCCACGATCAGCGCGCCCACGAGCGCGCCGTACGCGGTTCCGAGGCCGCCGAGGATGACGGCGGCGAACATCAGCAGCAGCACCTGTGCGCCCATGTCCCACCGGATGCCGGGGCGGAAGTAGGCGTACAGGATGCCGGAGAGCCCCGCGAGGCCCCCCGCGACGACCCAGACCACCCGCACGACGAAGTCGACGTCGATGCCGGATGCCGCGGCGAGCGAGGGGTTGTCGGAGATGGCGCGCGTGGCCTTGCCCAGTCGGGACCGCGTGAGCCAGAGGGCGAACGCGACGATGACGACGATGCAGATCGCGATCGAGATCATGTCGATCACGCTGAGCTGGACCGAACCGAAGAGATTGATCCGCGGTGGCGCGGAGTACGGCAGCTGGAGGGTTCCACCGCCGATGAAGAACTGGAAGATGTAGCGGAGGGTCAGCGACAGGCCGATCGAGACGATCATGAGCTGCACGACGCCGACTCTTCGCCTTCGCAACGGTCGCCACAGGATCATGTCGAGCACGAGCCCGAGACCCGCGCTCAGGACGATCGCGAGCGGGAAGCCGAGCCAGAGCGGCAGCGCGAGACTCGCGGGCCCGACGAGCAGGAGGGCGGCGATGGCGCCGAAGGTGACCATCTCGCCGTGCGCGAAGTTGGAGATCCCCGTCGTGCCGAACACGAGGGACAGACCGACCGCCGCGAGCCCGAGCATGAGGCCGAAGCTCAGGCCCTGCACGACGCGCTGGACGAGCTGGTCGAAGAAGCTCGTGACGTTGCGCTCGCCCTCGCCGATGAAGAAGTTGACGGTGACGCGGCCGCCCGCGCCCATCTCGACCTCCTTCTCGTTGGGCGAGTCGTCGGCCTCGTCGACGACGGCGATGCCCTCGGGCAGCGTGTCCTCGTCGAGGGTGACGGTGTAGGTCTCGCCGCGTTCGGGGACGCCGACCCGCCACTGACCGTTCTCGTCGGTCTCGACCTCCTGCTCGCCGCCGGGCCCGTCGACGATCAGCCGCACCCCTTCCAGCGGCTCCCCGTCCAGCTGGACGTTGCCGCTGATGCGGTACGGGTCGTCTTCCGCCGCGGCCACCGGTCCGATGGGGACGAGCAGAAGCGCGATGAGTGCGGCGGCGAGCACCCCGAGAAGCACGAGGATCCGCGGAGCGCGCCCTGCGGCGTGCGCGTCTGTCATGGGCCTCACTGAACCTCCAAAGAAGGGGTCTCGCCACCATGCGACGACGATGTTCGTCGGCTGTGACGAACACCGTATGAGCGTAATGTGTCGAGGGTGTTTCGGCGGCAGATCGGGCGAAACATTCCTCCCGGCGAGACCGAATCGCAATCGACGCGGGACGGGATTCCGCGGCGTGCGCGCACGGGAATTCTGCAGGCCCGCCGGACGTAGAATTCTGTGAGCCCCACCCCGCCGCAGGAGGACCGCGCATGGACCAAAACGACCCGTTCGGCTTCGTCGGACTGACCTACGACGATGTCCTGCTGCTGCCGGGCCACACGGACGTCATCCCGAGCGAGGCCGACACGTCCTCGCGGGTCACCCGCCGCATCACGGTGGCGACACCGCTGGTCTCGAGCGCGATGGACACCGTGACGGAGGCGCGCATGGCGATCGCCATCGCGCGCGAGGGCGGCCTCGGCATCCTGCACCGCAATCTCTCGATCGAAGAGCAGGCGGCCCAGGTCGATCGGGTCAAGCGCAGCGAGTCGGGCATGATCTCCGACCCCATAACGACGCATCCGACGGCGACGATCGAGGAGGTCGACGCGCTGTGCGCGCAGTACCGCATCTCCGGTCTGCCGGTCGTCGATGACGACGGGCGCCTGCTCGGCATCGTCACGAACCGCGACATGCGGTTCGTCTCGGGATTCGAGCGGCAGTCCACGCTCGTGCGCGACGTGATGACGAGCGAGGGCCTCATCACGGGGCCCGTGGGGATCAGTGCGAACGACGTCATCGCGACGTTCGCCAAGCACCGCGTCGAGAAGCTGCCCCTCATCGACGACGAGGGCAAGCTCGCCGGGCTCATCACGATCAAGGACTTCGACAAGAGCGAGAAGTATCCCCTCGCGACGAAGGACGAGCACGGACGCCTGCGCGTGGGCGCCGCGATCGGCTTCTTCGGCGACGCGTGGCAGCGGGCCGAGGCCCTGCGCGACGCGGGCGTCGACGTGCTGGTCGTCGACACCGCCAACGGCCAGTCCGCGGGCGTCATCGACATCGTCCGTCGCATCAAGGCCGACCCCACGTTCGCGCACATCGACGTCATCGGCGGCAACGTCGCGACGCGAGCGGGCGCGCAGGCGCTCATCGACGCCGGGGTGGATGCCGTGAAGGTCGGCGTCGGGCCGGGATCGATCTGCACCACCCGCGTCGTCGCGGGCGTGGGGGTGCCGCAGGTGACGGCGGTCTACGAGGCATCCCTCGCGGCCCGTCCCGCCGGCGTCCCGGTGATCGCCGACGGCGGCCTGCAGTACTCCGGCGACATCGCCAAGGCCCTCGTCGCGGGCGCCGACACCGTCATGCTCGGCTCGCTGCTGGCGGGCACCGACGAGTCGCCGGGCGAGATCGTCTTCCAGGGCGGCAAGCAGTTCAAGCAGTACCGGGGCATGGGTTCGCTCGGTGCGCTGCAGACCCGCGGCAAGAAGACCTCGTACTCGAAGGACCGGTACTTCCAGGCCGACGTCCCCACCGACGACAAGCTCATCCCCGAGGGCATCGAGGGCCAGGTCGCGTACCGCGGACCGGTCGGCGCCGTCGCGTACCAGCTCGTGGGCGGCCTGCGGCAGTCGATGTTCTACGTCGGCGCGCGCACGATCGAGGAGCTCAAGGAGAAGGGCAAGTTCGTGCGCATCACGTCGGCGGGGCTGAAGGAGTCGCACCCGCACGACGTGCAGATCGTTGTCGAGGCGCCCAACTACAAGAAGTAGGCCGTCGCTACGCTGGGCGCATGATCCGGCGGCGACGGCATGCGGCGGCGACGCAGAGCACGACGCGTCTCGAGGCGTTCACCGACGGGGTGTTCGCCATCGCGGCGACCCTCCTCGTCCTCGACTTGACGACGTACGGCCTCGGCCCGATCTCGTCGGATGCCGACATGTGGGCCGCGCTCGCCGGAATGGGCGAGTTGTTCCTGAACTTCGTGTTGAGCTTCCTCCTGCTGTGCCTGCTGTGGATGACGCACGTGCAGCAGTTCGAGCACGTCGCGCGCATCGACGCGACGGTCGTCTGGCTGAACAACGGCCGCCTTCTCTTCATCGTGCTCGTGCCGTTCGCGACGAGCCTCACGACGGAGTACTCCGAGTGGCTGGCGGGCAGGCTCCTCATGCCCGTCGCGTTCTTCCTCGCGATCCTCTGCAGCTACCTGCAGTGG
Source organism: Microbacterium sp. NPDC078428 (assembly GCF_044542535.1). Classification (NCBI taxonomy): domain Bacteria; kingdom Bacillati; phylum Actinomycetota; class Actinomycetes; order Micrococcales; family Microbacteriaceae; genus Microbacterium; species Microbacterium sp. NPDC078428. The sequence continues at coordinate 374,040 of NZ_JBITUP010000002.1, read as the reverse complement.
ATGTGGGCGGTGCGCCATCGCGAGACGATGCTCCCCGATCTGACGGACCGGGATGCGAGCGCCTACGGCCGCGGGGCGCTCAGCGCTCTGGTGATCTCGGCGGGCGTCGTGCTCCTCGCCCCGTTCATCGGCTCCCTCGCGTTCGCGCTCTTCCTGCTCGACCCCGTAGGGACGACGCTCTTCCGCGGAAAGGGCGACTGAGCGGCATCCCTCCCCTCGTCGTCCGCCCGGCTCGCCCGCGCGAACGGTCGCGACATGCCGCGCGCCGGGCCGGGGCCGCGGCGTGTCGCGACCGTTCGCGGGTCGCGCGGGAGGGGCGGATGCCGTGGGCCGCGCCCCGGCCCGGGGACCCGTCGGGGGTAGCCGGTAGGCTGGGGCCGTGAGCATGGAGATCGAGATCGGCCGCGCCAAGCGCGCCCGCCGCGCGTACACGTTCGACGACATCGCCGTCGTGCCCTCGCGCCGCACCCGCAATCCCGAAGACGTCTCCACCGCGTGGTCGATCGACGCGTACCAGTTCGGCATCCCGGTGCTCGGGGCTCCGATGGATTCGGTCGTGAGCCCGCGCACCGCCATCATGCTCGGTCAGCTCGGCGGCCTCGGGGTGCTCGACCTCGAGGGGCTGTGGACCCGCTACGACGACCCGGAGCCGCTGCTCGCCGAGATCGCGGGGCTCGACTCGGTCGACGCCACGCGCCGCATGCAGGAGCTGTACTCGGAGCCGATCAAGCCCGAGCTCGTGCGCGACCGCCTTGCCGAGATCCGCGCCGCCGGCGTCACGGTCGCCGGCTCGCTCACGCCCCAGCGTACGCAGGAGCTCTACGAGACCGTCGTCGCCGCGGGCGTCGACCTCTTCGTCATCCGCGGCACGACCGTCTCGGCCGAGCACGTCTCGAGCGTCGACGAGCCGCTCAACCTCAAGAAGTTCATCTACGACCTCGATGTGCCGGTCATCGTGGGCGGCGCGGGCACGTACACGGCGGCCCTGCACCTCATGCGCACGGGAGCGGCCGGCGTGCTCGTCGGGTTCGGCGGGGGAGCGGCGTCGACGACCCGCGTCACCCTCGGCATCCACGCCCCCATGGCCACGGCCGTCGCCGACGTCGCCGGCGCTCGCCGCGACTACCTCGACGAGTCGGGCGGGCGCTACGTGCACGTCATCGCCGACGGCGGCGTGGGCACCTCGGGCGACATCGTCAAGGCGCTCGCGATGGGCGCCGACGCCGTCATGCTCGGTGTCGCGCTCGCGCGCGCGACCGACGCCCCCGGCCTCGGGTACCACTGGGGCCCCGAGGCGCACCACTCCAAGCTTCCCCGCGGGCGCCGTGTGAAGGTCGACCAGGTCGGCCCGCTCGAGGAGATCCTCTACGGCCCGGCGCCGGTCGCCGACGGCACGGCGAACCTCATCGGGGCGCTGCGCAAGTCGATGGCGACGACGGGGTACTCCGACCTCAAGGAGTTCCAGCGCGTCGACGTCGTCGTCGCCCCCTACGGGCAGGGATGAGCTCCCCGCCCGCCGTGTCCGACACCCCGCCGACCCCGCCGGGCGACGCGCAGGTCTTCCCGCCCACGCTCCGGGAGGTCATGTTGCGGCCGCAGTGGCTGCTCATGCTGGGACTGTGTCTGGTCGTCGCGGGCGTCTTCGCGTGGCTCGGCCAGTGGCAGCTCGACCGGGCGATCGACAGCGACCCGCCCCCGCCCGGCCAGACCGAGCAGGTCCGTCCGCTGGCCGACGTCGTCGAACCGGGGCAGTATCTTGCCGAGCCGCTCGTGGGGCAGCGCGTCGAGACCGTCGGCGCATGGATCCCGGGCGACTTCGTCGTCGTGTCGTCGCGCTTCAACGACGGCGAGGAGGGGTACTGGGTGACCGGCCAGCTCCGCATCGCGGACGCCGCGCAGCCCACCTCGCTCGCCGTCGCGATCGGGTGGGCCGCCAGCCGTGACGACGCGGATGCCGCGGCGGCCGAGCTGCAGCGCGCGGCCGAGACGGGAGCCTCCGATCCCGTGACGCTCACCGGGCGCCTCATCTCCGACGAGGGCCCGGGGCTGCCCCCGCGGGGTGCCGCGGCCACCGAGATGCCGCGCATGTCGCCGGCCGCCCTGCTGAGCGTGTGGCACGACACCGAGGGGCTCGACGTCTACCGGCCGTACCTCGCCGCGGTGGATCCGTCGGCCGCCGGGGAGACCCACCTCGTCGCCATCTCCTCGCCCGCGCCCGCGGAACTGGCGCCGGTCAACTGGCTCAACGTCTTCTACGCCATCGAGTGGGCCGTCTTCGCGGGCTTCGCCTTCTACCTCTGGTACCGCCTCGCGCGCGACGCGTGGGAGAAGGAGGTCGAGGCGCTGGAGGATGCCGCGGCATCCTGAACGCCACAGGTCCCTCGAAGCCCGCGACGCCGCGAGGCGCGCCGGATGCCGCGGGTAGACTGGACGGCATGCCCGAACCCCGCCTCGCGTCGTTCCCGAAGATCCGCGGGGCGCTGAAGTTCTACCAGGTGGCGTCGATCATCACGGGTGTCGGTCTGCTGCTGCTCGTCGCCGAGATGGTGCTGAAGTACACGCCGCTGCACGTGGAGCTCTTCCTCGGCGGCAGCGGAGGGTTCCTGTGGTTCGCGCCGGCGATCGCGGGGCCCGAGTGCCAATGGTTCTCGCTCTTCTTCCCCGGCAGCGACTGCGAGATGATCTCCACCGGCGACGGGTTCAACCTCTCGCTGTTCATCCTGGTCGCGCACGGCTGGTTCTACGTCGTATACCTCTTCGCGTGCTTCCGCGTGTGGAGCCTCATGCGCTGGGCCTTCCCGCGCTTCCTCCTCCTGGCGCTCGGCGGTGTCGTGCCGCTGCTGTCCTTCTTCCTCGAGGTGCGGGTCGCCCGTCAGGTGCGCTCCTACCTCGCCGAGCGCGAGGCCGCCCCGGCGGCGACGCCCGCGGCATCCACCCCCGCCCCTTCCCCCGAAAGCACCCGGTGACCGAAGCCACAGAGACATCCCAGCGGCCCGTCCTCGTCGTCGACTTCGGCGCGCAGTACGCGCAGCTGATCGCCCGCCGCGTCCGCGAGGCCGGCGTCTACAGCGAGATCGTCCCCCACACCGCATCTGCCGAGGACATCGCGGCGCGCAACCCGGTGGGCCTCATCCTCTCGGGTGGGCCCTCGTCGGTCTACGAGCCCGGCGCCCCCGCGCTCGACCCGGGCGTCTTCGACCTCGACGTGCCGACGCTCGGCATCTGCTACGGCTTCCAGGTGATGGCGCAGGCCCTCGGCGGCGAGGTCGCCAACACCGGGCTGCGCGAATACGGCGCGACGGATGCCGAGGTGACCGGCTCCGGCGGCGTGCTGCTGCAGGGGCAGCCGGTGTCGCAGAACGTGTGGATGAGCCACGGCGACCAGGTCTCGCGGGCGCCCGAGGGCTTCGACGTGCTCGCCTCGACGGCGGCGACGCCGGTTGCGGCCTTCGGCAGCGATGCCCGGCGCATGTACGGCGTGCAGTGGCATCCGGAGGTCAAGCACACCGACCACGGCCAGCGCGTGATCGAGAACTTCCTGCACAGCGCGGCGGGCCTTCCCGCCGATTGGAACAGCGGCAACGTGATCGCCGAGCAGGTGGCGCGCATCCGCGAGCAGGTCGGTTCCGCGCGGGTGATCTGCGGCCTCTCCGGCGGTGTCGACTCCGCCGTCGCCGCCGCGCTCGTCCACGAGGCGGTCGGCGACCAGCTCGTCTGCATCTTCGTCGACCACGGGCTGCTGCGTAAGGGCGAGCGTGAGCAGGTCGAGACAGACTACGTCGCCTCGACCGGCGTGCGCCTGGTCACCGTCGACGCGCGGGAGAAGTTCCTCTCGGCCCTCGCGGGCGTCTCCGACCCGGAGCAGAAGCGCAAGATCATCGGGCGCGAGTTCATCCGCGCGTTCGAGGCGGCCGAGAAGGACCTCGTGCGCGAGGCCGCCGCCGACGGCGAGCCCATCCGCTTCCTCGTGCAGGGCACGCTCTACCCCGACGTCGTGGAGTCGGGCGGCGGGGCGGGCGCCGCGAACATCAAGTCGCACCACAACGTCGGGGGCCTCCCCGAAGACCTGCAGTTCGAGCTCGTCGAGCCGCTGCGCACCCTGTTCAAGGACGAAGTGCGTGCGATCGGTCGCGAGCTGGGGCTGCCCGAGGTGATCGTCGGACGACAGCCCTTTCCGGGGCCGGGCCTCGGCATCCGGATCGTGGGTGAGGTTACCGCCGACCGCCTCGAGATCCTGCGTGACGCCGACGCCATCGCCCGCGAGGAGCTGACCCGCGCCGGCCTCGATGCGGAGATCTGGCAGTGCCCCGTCCTGCTGCTGGCGGATGTCCGCTCGGTCGGCGTGCAGGGCGATGGTCGCACCTACGGACACCCGATCGTGCTCCGGCCGGTCTCGTCCGAGGACGCGATGACCGCGGACTGGACGCGCCTGCCCTACGACGTGCTCTCGAAGATCTCGAACCGCATCACCAACGAGGTGCGTGAGGTCAACCGCGTCGTGCTCGACGTCACGTCGAAGCCGCCGGGCACCATCGAGTGGGAGTGACCCGGCGGTAGGCCGCTGCCCGCCCTTCGCGGGCTCGCCGGTCGACAACATTCCGGAAGACTGGCCCGTCCGCGGTGCGGGAACGCCGACGTTCCGCGGCGGGCGTGCGCGCCCGGGCGCGTTGCGCCGGAATGTTGTCGCGCGAGGGGTCCGGGTTCCCCCGACCCACGCGAAGAGGGGGCCGTCCCGAAGGACGACCCCCTCTCGAGGTTCCGCGCGTGCCGCGGGTCAGTCGCTGCCGCGCAGGATCGCGATGATGCGCAGGATCTCGATGTAGAGCCAGACGACCGTCACCATGATGCCGAAGGCGCCCATCCAGGCGAGCTGGCGGGGGGCCCCGTTGCGCACGCCCTGCTGGATCGAGTCGAAGTCGAGCACGAGCGAGTATGCCGCCATGATGACGACGAACACGCCGATGAGGACGCCCCACGGGATGCCGAAGAGCGGGCTCGGCTCGCTGCGCAGGCCGAACGCGCTGTCGGAGACGCCCGTCCACATGAGGACGAGGTTCAGGAGCGAGAAGGCGAGGTAGCCGAACATCGCGATCATGAAGATCTTCGTGGCCTTCTTCGACGCGCGGATCTTGCCGCTGGCGAAGAGGGCGAGGGTCACGCCCACGACGGCGAGCGTCGCGAGCGTCGCCTGCACGACGATGCCCGGGAACTGGAACTCGAAGAACGCCGAGATGCCGCCGACGAAAAGCCCTTCGAGGGCCGCGTAGGCGAAGATCAGGGCGGGACGCACCTTCTTGCGCGACGTGAAGATGATGACCATCGCGAGGACGAAGCCGCCGAGTCCGCCGAGGATCATCGGAAGGACGCTGAGCCCGGTCGCCTGAGCGGGCGAGAGGGCGCCGAGCGTCCAGACCCAGCCGACGACGGCCGTCACGACGAGGATGGCGAAGAGGCCGAGGGTCTTGACGACGGTGTCCTCCACCGTCATGCGGTCGGTCTGGTGCGCGCCGGCCGCGGGGGCGGCGTACATGCCTTCGAGCTGGGCGTTGGTCGCGGCATCCGTTGCCGCGCGTGAGCCGGTGGCGAACTGCGTCTGCGCGCCGAGACCGGCGGCCTGCGGGCCACCGGGGTAGCTCTTCACGGCGCGCGGGTCCTGGAACGCCGGGCTGTTGAACGCGGGGTTGTTGAGGGCCATGGCCTCGTCACACTCCAAGTTGTCGGGGTCACAGCTAAGTTGCGCTGTGCATCAACGATATCCGACGGGCGCCCCGCCGTCACGGCATGCGGCTGTGAGGTGACCATGAGGGCCCGGTGCCGCGGCAACCCGTTCATCCGGCGCGGATAGCCTGAACGGCATGCCTCGCCCCCCGCTCGTCATCGGACACCGCGGCGCGCCCGGATATCGGCCCGAGCACTCGCGCTCCTCCTACGATCTCGCGTTCGCGATGGGGGCGGATGCCGTGGAGCCCGACGTCGTGGCCAGCCGGGACGGGGTGCTCGTCGTCCGCCACGAGAACGAGATCTCGGGCACGACGGACGTCGCCGATCGGCCCGAGTTCGCCGGGCGCCGGACGACGAAGACGATCGACGGCGCAAGCCTGACCGGGTGGTTCACGGAGGACTTCACGTGGGAGGAGCTGGCGACTCTGCGCTGCCGCGAGCGTCTTCCCCGGATCAGGCCCGCGAGCGCGAGCTTCGACGACCGGCAGCCGATCCTGCGCCTGTCGGACCTGTTCGACCTCGTGCGGGCGGCGTCGATCGAGCACGGGCGTGGGATCGGGATCGTGCTGGAGATCAAGCACGCGACGTACTTCGAGGGGATCGGCCTCGATCTGGTCCCGCTCGTCGAGGCGGAGGTCGCCCGCTCGGCCGCGGGCATCCCGCTCGTGATCGAGGCCTTCGAGTCGACGGTGCTCGAGCGGCTGAGGCAGCGCGGCGTCCCCGCGACCTTCATCTACCTGATCGAGGCGGGCGGTCGACCCGCCGACCTCGTGGCGACGAGGGGTGCCGACGCTCCGACGTATCGAGACACCGTGACCCCGCAGGGCCTCGACGGGCTCGTCGGCCGCGTGGACGGCATCAGCGTCGACAGGCGCGTCATCCTCGCGCCGAACAAGCTCGGGCGCGCAACCGGCCCCACCCGCGTCGTGGCCGACGCGCATCGGCGCGGCCTCCGGGTCTACACGTGGACATGCCGCCCGGAGAATGCGTTCCTCGTCGGCGAGTTCCGCGGCTCGGGCGGACCGAGCGCCTTCGGAGACTACGAGGCGGAGTGGGGCGTGATCCGGGATGCCGGGGTCGACGGCGTCTTCGTCGATCATCCCGATCTCGGAGTCGCGTTCTTCCGGGGGTGACTTCGGCCCGGGCGCGGGGTGCTCGCGGTCGAGCTCGGCGTCATCGCCGCGCTCGGGGTCGGCCTCTCCGGCATCTTGAACCGTCCGCTCTTCTCCGTGGCGACGACCTACCTCGTCGTCGTCGCCCTCACGATCGGCACCGTCATCGCGTTCGGCCTCGCGGGCGCCGCGGTGCGCACCGAGGTGACCGATCGCACGCGCACCTTCGTATACGACGCGCAGGGGATGCCCTCCACCGACCCGCCGGTCTGCGGCGAGTGGGAGGACTACACGCGCGAGGTGCCGCGCTTCGACCGCGTGTGGGGGATCCTGGCGGCGAATCCCTTCGTTATCCTCCCCGCGGCAGACGCGTCGCGTAGCCGCGCCCCGGAGCGCCGTCAGATCACCGCGAGGAGGATGCCGCCGGCGCCGCCCACCAGCACGACGACCCACGCCGGGGCGCGCCACGACACGAGCAGCACGAAGCACACCAGAGCGAGCGCGACCGTGCCGGCGCCGGTGACCGCGGTCGTGAACACGGGGTCGTACAGGGCGGCCGCGAGGATCCCGACGACCGCGGCGTTGGCCCCGCGCTGGAGCGCCTGCGCCGCGGGCCGGGCGCGCAGGCCGTTCCAGAACGGGATCACTCCGACGAGAAGGAGCAGGCCGGGGAGGAAGATCGCGACGAGCGCGACCGCGGCGAGCCCGAGGCCCGCGGCACCGGGCGCAGCCAGGGCGCCGAGGTAGGCCGCGAAGGTGAAGAGCGGACCCGGCATCGCCTGCGCCGCGCCGTAGCCCGCGAGGAACTCGTCGGCGCTCACCCAGCCGCCCGTGACGACCTCCGCCTCGAGCAGGGGCAGCACGACGTGTCCGCCGCCGAACACGAGGGCGCCCGCGCGTGCGAAGGCGTCGGCGACGTCGAGGGCCGGCGACGAGAGGCTCGCGGCGGCGACCGGCAGGCCGATCAGGACGACGGCGAGCACACCGAGCGCGATGGCTCCGGCGCGCCGGGAGACGCGCAGGGGGAGGGGCGCGGCATCCGTGTCGATCGCGGACCGGCACAGCCACGCCCCCGCGAGGGCGCCGACGACGATCGCGGCCACCTGGCCGAGCGAACCGGCCGCGAACAGCACGATCGCCGCCGCGACGACGGCGATGCTCGCACGCCGTGCGTCGGGCGTGAGGCTGCGCGCCATGCCCCACACCGCCTGCGCGACGATCGCGACCGCGACGACCTTGAGGCCCGCGAGGATGCCGGCGCCGACAGCGCCCTCGAAGAGCGACGCCGAGAAGGCGAACGCGACCATCAGGAGCGCCGAGGGCAGGGTGAACGCGAGCCAGGCGGCAAGGGCGCCGCGCGGGCCGGCTCGCAGGAGACCGAGGGCGAAGCCCACCTGGCTCGAGGCGGGGCCCGGAAGGAACTGGCACAGCGCGACGAGGTCGGCGTAGCCGGTGTCGTCCACCCAGCGTCGCCGGGTGACCAGCTCATCGCGGAAGTAGCCGAGGTGCGCGATCGGCCCGCCGAAGGAGGTGACCCCGAGCCTCAGGAACACGCGGAAGACCTCGCCGGGAGTCCCCGGCGGGCGCGGCGTCGCGGGGGCGGTCGCGTCTGTCACGGGGTCACCCTAGCGAGCGCAGGTGGCCGGCGGTGGAGCGGACGCGTGAACGGTCGCGGCTCGGCGGCGGGGTCGGTGCGTGCGACACTGGCGCGATGGTCGAGATCGAGATGGCGCGTATCCCCGCCGGCACGATCGTGCTGCACGATGCCCGCACGAAGACGCGGCGATCCGCCGCGCTCGAGCCGTTCGAGATCGCGGTCTACCCCGTGACGCAGGAGCAGCTCGCCGAGATCGTCGGCGTGGAGGCATCCCACCCGCGCCGACCAGCGGTCGAGATGAGCTGGCTGCGGGCGATCCGCTTCTGCAACGCGGCGTCCGAGTGGGAGGGCCTCGACCCCGCGTACTCGTTCGACGGCGAGCAGGTCACCTGGCACGTGGATGCCGACGGCTTCCGCCTGCCGACGGAGGCGGAGTGGGAGTTCGCGTGCCGGGCGGGCTCGGCGGCGGCGCAGTACGGTCCCCTCGCCGAGGTGGCCTGGACCGCGGCGGACGGGCTCAGCGCACCCGCGGACGTCGGCGGCAAGCATCCCAACCTCTTCGGCCTGTTCGACACCCTCGGCAACGTGTGGGAGTGGTGCTGGGACCTGCTCGACCCGGCCCGCTACGACGAGTACCGGGTGTTCCGGGGCGGCGGGTTCGCGGACGACGCGCACAGCGTGCGCGCGGGTGTGCGCCGGGGCGGCCACCCGCGGATGCACCACGACGACGTCGGCCTGCGTGTGGCGCGGGGCGGGTTCGACGGCCCGGACGCCGCGCAGGGGTGGTCGGCCGCCGTCGACGCCGAGCGCGCCGCCGTCGACGCGCCGCTCCCTCCCGGTTGGACGCCGCGCGGACGCTGAGCGGGCCCTGTCCGCGCGGAAGCCGTGTCGGCGGTCGCGGGTACGCTTTCCCGAGATGGGCGAGCGCGCGTGAGTTCGCACGATGCGGTCGACGTCGTGCCGGGGCAGGGAGAGTGGACACCGGCATCCTCGCTCATCCCCGGCCCGTTGCGGCAATACCTCGAAGGCTTCGACCGGCTGAATCCTCTGCAGTCCCGCGCGGTTCCCCTGGTGCTGTCGACGGACGGGCACGTCATGATCGTCTCGCCGACCAGCTCGGGCAAGTCGCTCATCGGCGAGATCGCCGCGCTGCGATCGATCGTGGACGAGGGCAGGCCCGCGGTGTGGCTGCTGCCGGCCCGCGCGCTCGCCGCGGAGGTCGCGGAGATCGCCCGGCGGTGGAGCGCGCTCGGCATCACGACGATCGAGCTCACCGGCGAGACGAACATGTCGAGCGAGGCGGTCTCGCGGGCGCAGCTGTGGGTCGCCACCACCGAGAAGTTCGAGGCGCTCTACCGGCGGGCGTCCCTGCGGGAGGCCATCGGGCGGATCGGATGCCTCGTCGTCGACGAGGTGCACCTCGTGGGCGACCCCGGCCGCGGCGCGACGCTGGAATCGCTCATCGCGCGCCTGCGCGCCGCCGAGGGAGGGGCCCGGATCGTCGCCCTGTCCGCGACCGTGACGAATGCGGGCGAGCTCGCGGAGTGGCTCGGAGCGGACCTCGTGTCATCGGCGTGGCGGCCGACCGCGCTCACGACTCGGCTCGTGCCGTTCGACCCTCCCGCGAAAGGCCGGCGGGAGGACCACGAGGTCGCGAAGGACGATGTCGTCGTGCCGCTCCTGCGCAGGATCGTGGGCGGCCCCGGTGCGGCGTCACCGGCCGCGGGGGACGAACCGTCGGCATCCAGCGCCGTCGTGTTCTGCGGCAGCAGGGCCGCCGTGCTGCGCACGGCCGCCCTGGTGGCGGGGGTGCCCTTCCGCGGTATCGACCCCTCGGTGGTCGTCGAGGCGTGCTTCCGCCGGGGCGTCGGCGTCCACTTCCGCGATGCGCCGGGCGCGCGTCGCGCCCTCGACGCCTTCCGCTCGCGCCGGCTTCGCGTGCTGGTGGCCACGTCGGGACTGTCGACGGGCGTGAACACGCCGGCCAAGTTCGTCGTCATCCGTGATCTCGAGCTCGGCATGACGCCGCTGGAGGTGAGCCAGGCCCAGCAGATGTTCGGACGCGCGGGGCGCGCGGGCTACGAAGACGAGGGGTTCGGGTTCCTGCTCGTGCCGCGCGGCGACGAAGCCGCGTGGGCGGCGAAGCTCTCGGACGGGTACACGGCGCGCAGCCGCCTCGCGACGGGCGTCGGGGACGCTGTCCTCGCGGAGATGCTGATCGGCTCGGTCATGGACCGCGCGAGCGTCCGCGCGTGGTTCGAGCAGACGCTCGCGTTCGCCCAGAACCGCTCGGGCGTCGACCTCGACGCCGTCGTCGATGCGCTGATCGCGCGCGGCTTCGCGTCGGAGGTGGACGGGCGGCTCGCGCCGACGGAGATCGGCGTGCTCACCTCCCGCCTGATGATCGATGTCGCGTCCGCGGGCGATCTGCGGCGCGCGCTCGCCGAGCTTCCCCTTCCGGCTACCGCCGGCGAGGCCGAGGAGTTGATCGTGCAGACCGTCGCGACGACGGCGCGGGCGCTTCGCGAGCGCCCCGTCGCCGAGCGCGTGTACGCCGAGCACGTCGGCAGGCTGCTGGCGGGGTGGCCGCCCGCCGTCCTCGCCCGGGCCGAGGGCTGGTTCGGCGCCCGCCTCTGCATGGCCGCCGCGCAGATCGCGCTGCGCGATCCCGCCCGGGCGCGGGAGAGCCCGCCGCCGGGGGTGTCGCTCGCCGAGTTCCGGCGGGCGGCCGAGGACATGCCCCGGTACCTCGCCTGGGTCGCCGCCCTCGGCTACGCGGACGCCGCGACATGGGCCCCGGCGGTGGCCGGCGATCTCGCGCGCCGACTGACGTGGTGGCAGCTCTCGCCGCATCCCGAGCGCGGGTCGGGCCGGCTGCTCTGGATACTGGAGCGGATGCTGGAGCCCCAGCATCACCGCGAGCGCATGCCCGAGCTCTGGCGTCGCGCCCGCGCGGCGGGGTTCGCCTCGCCGGACGGGATCGGCGCCCGGCCCCGCGGCGTCGACGTGAGCGCCGAAGGGTTCGCCGAGATCGTCTCCTCCCGCGCGGAGATCCGGATCGAGTCGCTCGTCGACCTGCAGCTGGCGTACCGGACGGCCGCGCCGCACGCCCGGGTGACGGCGTGGAGCGCGACGAGCGCGGGTCACGCCCTGTCGACCGCGCGTCCGGCGCGGGGACCGATCGATGTCGCCGTGGTGCCGAGGTCGGAGGGGCGGGTCGCGGCAGACGTCTTCCTGTACACGCGAGACGGCGACGTCGCCTATGGGAGCGTGACGGCCGAGCTCCCCGAGGTCTCCGCCGCGCCGAGCCCGCTCGAGGAGGCGACGACGCTGCTCGCGGGTCTTCCCGACCGCCGCTCGGTGCTCTCCCACCCCCGCGGCGTGCGCCGGCTGTTCGAGGGGGAGCGCGCGGCGGTGCGCGAGCGCATCCTGCCGCTGATCGAACCGGACCCGTCCCTCACGCCCGTCGCGACGGCGCTGTCGGAGCGCCACGTCGATCCGGCCGCCGCGGTGCGGGCGATGACGGCGAACGTGAGGGCGCTGCTGCGCGACGCGAGCCGCCGTGACCTGAGGGCGCCGCGCGCGGTGCTGCGCTCGCGCGAGGCGTCGGAGGCGGAGCTGCAGCTCACCCTCGCCGCGCTGCTGTCGTCGCGGGGGATGGGCGGAGGCGTCGCGACGTCGGAAGGGCTTCCGCTCGCGCTCGCCCGGGTGGACGGTCGGTGGGTGCTCGCGGGTCCGCGCCACACCCCGCGCGGCCGGATCGAACCGCTCGCCCCCGCGACGCTGCCGAGCGGGGTGGGGGTCCTCTCCGCCCCCGCCCCCGTCCGCGCGCCCGTGGTCGCGGAGCCCTCCTTCGCGTGGATGGCGCAGTTCCTGCCCTGACGGCCGAGGGCTCTCGGCGGCTCGCTCGGCCGCGCACCCCACCGGCGTCGACGCCGGGTGTACGTTTCGGGGATGGAGCCGATCCGCGTCGGGCTCGTCGCCGACCCGGCCTCGCCCACCGCCCTCGCGCGCCGTATGACCGATCTCGTCCCGCCCGACGGAGCCGATGCGGCCGGCTGGGACATCGAGGTGGTGAGCGAGCCGTTCACCCTGGGGTCCGAGGACGTCGACGTCGCGTTGGCGCGGCTGCGCGCGCATGCCGATCGCAACGGATGGGACCTCGTCATCGGTGTCACTGAGCTTCCGCTGCGCGACGTCGGCGGCCGCTACCTGCTGGCCGCGATCGACACCCAGCATCACGCGGCCGTGCTCTCCCTCCCTGCCCTCGGCGGGTTCCGGGTACGAGCTCGCGCGCGAAACGCGGTGCGAGGACTGGTCAGCGGCATGTCCGAGCCGACCTCGCCCGAAGAGCAGCGGCTGCCCCTGCCCGGGCTCAGTGCCCGCGGGCGGGTGCTCCTGGGAATGGTCATCGCCAATCGTCCATGGCTGCTTGCGACGGGGCTCAAGTCGGCGCTCGTCGCGGCCCTGGCCACCGGCGCGGTGGCGACGATCGAGCCCACGGTCTGGCTGCTCGCGGCATCCCTGTCGGGATGGCGACTCGGGGCGGCGACCATCGCCTCCATCGCGATCGTCATCGGCTGGATCGTGATCGACGGCGAGCTGTGGGACCACCCGGACGATGATTCGCCCGAGGCGCGGGAGAGGTCCCGCCTGTACAACACCTCGACGCTGCTGACGCTGACGATCGGCGTCGTCATCTGCTACGCGGCCCTGTACACCGTGAACCTCGCCTGGGCCCTCTTCGTCCTCGATCCGGCCGTGATGGGCGATTCGCTCGGCACCTCGGCCGAGTACGGCGATCTGTTCGTGCTCACCTGGTTCGTCGCGTCGGCGGCGACGCTCGGCGGTGCACTCGGCACGGGTCTGGCGTCAGACGAGGCGATCCGTGCAGCGGCGTATTCGAAGCGCGAAGAGGAGCGCCGCACGCGGCTCGCGGAGGAGCGGGCCTAGACCGGGACCCGTGCCGCGCATAGGGTCGGTGTCATGGAGCCGCACTCGAGGTGCTCCTCATGACCGACCTGCTCATGGGTATCCCCGGGGTGGGCGAGATCTATCCGGGAATGCACGTCTGCGCCCTGTTCTCGGGGCCGGTCGAGAGGGACCGCCTCCTGGCGCAGTTCGTGCAGGAGGGGCTCCGGCACGGCGACCAGTGCGTCTGCTTCATCGATGAACTCGAGCCGGCGCGCCTACGGCGGGGAGCCTTCGGGCCGGACGGCGTCGGCGACACGCGCCGCCCCGGCAGCCTCGCGGTGTACTCGGCGCCCGACGCCTACCTCCGGGCCGGGGAACCCGCCCCCCGGCAGAGGATCTCGCGCCTCGCCTCCGACCCCGGGTCATCCGCGGACGGCGCCCTGCCCCTGCTGCGCGCGGCCGGCCAGATGTCCGCCTGCGCCTCCCACGACCCCGGGACGACGGAGTTCGCCCGCTATGAGGCCGCGGTCGTCCGCATCCTCGCCGAGCTGCCCGCCGTCTTCCTCTGTCTGTACGACATGCGGCGCATCGGGGTGCACGTGCTCGCGGAGGTACTGAAGGCCCACTCGAGGGTCCTGCTCGATGGCACCGTGCTCTACAACCCCCACGGGGTGACCCCACCCGACCACCCGGAATCCACGTCGGGCGCCGGTGGTCGTGGGACCCTGATCGGTCAGGCGCACGGAGCCGACCCGTGGCGGTCGCTCACCGGCGCCGAGGTTCGGATCGCCGGGCTCGTCGGCGCGGGGATGACGAACCGCGCGACGGCCGAGGAGCTGATCGTCTCGCCCCACACCGTGGACGCGCATCTCAAGCACATCTACCAGAAGCTCGGCATCCACTCGCGGACCGAACTCGCCGTCCTCTCATTCCGCCACGGCTCGCCGGCCGACTGACGCCGGCGTCCGGTCGCCGGCGTACCGGTGCCCGCGATAACGCGTTTACGGGATGCCGCGAAAGGCGCCCGGCGAAAGCATGGGAGGGGTATCGAGCGAGAGGAGCGTGTCATGGGCCGGAGTGTGGGTATCGACCTGGGAACGACGAATTCGGTGATCGGGGCGATGGAGGGCGGAGCGCCACAGGTCATCCCCAATGCCGAGGGAAGCAGGACCACCCCCTCGGTGGTCGCATTCCTCGAAAGCGGTGAACGACTCGTGGGGCAGATGGCGCGGCGCCAGGCGATCATGAACCCCACGGGCACGATCTACTCGGCCAAACGCTTCATCGGACGCAAGTTCGACGAGGTCCAGAGCGAGATCCACACCGTCTCGTACGACGTCGTGGCCGGACCCGACGGCGCAGTCAGGTTCTCGGTCCACGGCAAGCTCTACGCGCCGGAGGAGATCTCGGCGCAGGTGCTGCGCAAGCTGGTGGACGATGCGGGCAAGGCGCTGGGCGAGCGGGTCACCGAAGCGGTGATCACGGTTCCCGCCCACTTCAACGACGCCCAGCGGCAGGCCACGAAGGATGCGGGGAAGATCGCCGGCATCGAGGTGCTCCGCATCATCAACGAGCCCACCGCTGCAGCCCTCGCCTACGGGATGGAGAAGCTCGAGAACGAGACCATCCTCGTCTTCGATCTCGGGGGCGGGACCTTCGACGTCAGCCTCCTCACGGTCGGTGAGGGCGTCGTCGAGGTCCGGTCGACCGCGGGAGACACGCACCTGGGAGGCGACGACTTCGACCGGCGCATCGTGGACTACCTCGCGGACGAGTTCAAGAAGGAGGTCGGCATCGACCTGCGCCAGGACCCGCAAGCCCTGCAGCGCCTGTTCGAGGCGGCGGAGAAGGCGAAGGTCGACCTGTCGGCCGTCACCCAGACCGCGGTGAACCTCCCGTTCGTGACGGCGGACGCGTCGGGTCCGAAGCATCTCAACGTCAACCTCATGCGCTCGACGTTCGAGCAGCTCACGGCGGATCTCGTCGAACGCTGCATGGATCCCGTGAAGCAGGCGCTGGCGGACGCGAAGCTCACCGCGGATGACATCGATGAGGTCATCCTCGTCGGCGGCTCCACGCGCATCCCGGCGGTGCAGGCGCTGGTTCGCCGGATGACCGGCGGCAAGGACCCCAACATGACCGTCAACCCGGACGAGGTGGTCGCGCTCGGCGCGGCCGTCCAGGCGGCCATCATCAAGGGCGAGGTGAAGGACGTCCTGCTCCTCGACGTCACGCCGCTCTCGCTGGGGCTGGAGACGCAGGGTGGGGTGATGACCAAGGTGATCGAGCGCAACACCACGATCCCGGCGCGACGCACCGAGGTCTTCAGTACCGCCGAGGACAATCAGCAGGCCGTCGACGTCGTGGTCCTCCAGGGGGAGAGGGAGCGCGCGAGCGACAACCGGGCTCTCGCACGCTTCCGGCTCGAGGACATCCGGCCGGCGCCTCGGGGCGAGCCCCAGATCGAGGTCACCTTCGACATCGACGCCAACGGCATCCTGCACGTGTCTGCGAAGGACAAGGACACCGGTGCCGAGCAACAGGTCACCATCAGCGAGACCTCCACCCTGACACCCGAGGACATCGACCGGATGCTCTCGGACGCCGAGGCGCACCGCAGCGAGGACGCCCAGCTCCGTGAGTTCGTCGACGCCCGCAACGAGCTCGACTCGGTCGCCTACCGGGTGCAGCGGGAGCTCACGGAGGCCGGCGACGAGGTTCCCCCTCACGACCGCGCCCGGGCGGAGATGCTGATCGGTGAGGCTCGTGCCGCGCTCGACGAGCAGACGCCGATCGACCGCCTGCGCTCGCTCACGGGCGAGCTGCACCAGATGGCTCAGGCCCTGAGCGCGTCCGTCCGGAGCCAGGCTCGTCCCGGGGCCGACGCATCGGCCGGATCCGGCCAGGCGGGATCCGGCGACGACGCGGACGATGTGATCGACGCCGAGTTCACCGCACACTGAGCGTCATCATGTCCGGACAGGAGATGCCCGAGCGCGAGCTCGACGGTGAGGGCGCGGCGGAGGGCGAGACCGACACCGCGAAGCAGGTCGCGGAACTCGAGGACCTGTGGCGCCGTACCGCCGCAGAGCTGGACAACTTCCGGAAGCGGTGCGCGAGGGATATCGTCCGTGCCCGCGAGCAGGAGCGGGCGTCGGTGGCGTCCCGCTGGCTGCCCGTCCTCGACAACCTCGAGCGCGCCCTCGAGCATGCGGTGTCCGACTCCGATCAGATCGTCGAGGGGGTGCGTGCCGTGCATCAGCAGGCAGTCGCCGTCCTCACCGACTTGGGCTATCCCCGGCGCGACGACGAGACCGGCAAGCCCTTCAACCCCGCCCACCACGAAGCCGTCGGCACGATCGCCGATGCGGACCTCGTTCCCGGGACGATCGCGCACGTGGTGCGGCCCGGCTACGGGCCCGACAGCGAGGTCCTCCGGCCGGCGACCGTGATCGTCGCGACCAGGAGCGAGTGATGGCCCGAGACGCCTACGAGGTCCTCGGCGTCTCCCGCGATGCCGACCAGTCGGAGATACAGCGGGCCTACCGCAGGCTCGCCCGCAAGCTCCACCCCGACATCAACAAGGACCCCGGCGCGGAGGACGAGTTCAAGGAGCTCTCCGAGGCCTACGACGTGCTCTCCGACCCCGACCAGCGCAAGCGGTACGACGCGTTCGGCCCGGACTTCCGACGCGTCGGTGCCGACGTGGATCCCGACGCCTACCGCCGGGCGCGCGCCCATGCGCACGCCGGGGCGGGTGGCGGGGGGTTCGGCGGCTGGGGCGGCGCCGGGCCGTCGGGGGATTTCCAGTACTCCGGCTTCGGCGGCGAGGTGGACCTGGAGAACCTGCTCGGCGGGATATTCGGTGCACGCGGGCGCGGGCGGGGCGGATGGGGGCCGGTCTCCGGCGCCGACCAGGAGACGGAGGTGGAGGTGACCGTCGAGGAGGCGTACAGCGGGACCCAGCGCACCCTGTCGATCAGCGACGCCGGCGGCGCGCGCACCATCGACGTCACCATTCCCCCCGGAGTCGTGGACGGGCAGCGGATCCGGTTGCGCGCCCAGGGAGGTCAGGGCTCCGGCGGCGGCGCGCCGGGAGATCTCTATCTCATCGTCCGCATCGCACCGCATCCCCGTTACCGGCCGGACGGTCGGGACCTGCACGTGCTGCTGCCCGTCGCGCCGTGGGAGGCGGCGCTCGGTTCGTCGGTGCCCATCGAGACTCCCGGCGGCCCCGCCACCCTCAAGGTCCCGGCGGGCACCGCCAGTCACCGGCGGCTGCGGCTGAAGGCCCGCGGGCTGCCCAATCAGCGGGGCAGGCCGGGCGACCTGTACGCCGAAGTCCAGATCAAGACGCCCACGTCGCCGACAGCGCGGGAACGGGAGCTGTTCGAGCAGCTCGCCAAGGCATCGACCTTCGACCCGAGGAGGGCGTCATGATCGACACGACCACGGGAACACGGTGGCCCCTGGCCCGCCCCTACCGCCTGAGCCTGGACAGCTACGCCCGGATCACCGGCGTGCATCCGGACCTGGTCCGCCGACTGGTCGCGCTCGGACTCCTCGAGATCACCCGGGACGCCGAGGGCGACCTGTGGTTCGACCCCTCGCAGGTTCGCGAGATGGCGACGATCCAGCGGCTGCACATGCGGCTGAACCTCACGTACGCATCGATCGGACTCGTGATGGACCTGCTCGATCGGATCTCCGAGCTCGAGAGATCGCAACGGCGTTCGCGCGCAGAGAGGGGACTTCGATGGACCTGAACAGACTCACCCAGAAATCGCAGGAGGCATTGCACGACGCGCAGACCAAGGCGCTGCGCTTCGGGCATCAGGAGGTCGACGGCGAGCACCTGCTGCTGGCGCTGCTCGAGCAGAGCGAGGGGCTGGTGCTGCCGCTGCTGACGCGGTCGGGCGCCGATGCGGAGCGGCTGAGGGAGGACCTGGCGGCCGAGCTCGAGAAGCGCCCGCGCGTCACGGGGTCCGGTGTCGAGCCGGGGAAGGTGTACGTCACCCAGAGGTTCAACCGTCTCCTCGACGCCGCCGATCAGGAGGCCCGGAGGCTCAAGGACGACTACGTCTCCGTGGAGCACCTGGTCGTCGCGCTCATCGACGAGGGATCCGGCTCGGCAGCCGGTCGGATACTGGCGCAGCACGGCGTGACACGGGACTCGTTCCTGAAGGCGCTGACCGCGGTGAGGGGATCCCAGCGGGTGACGTCCGCGACCCCGGAGGGGACCTACGAAGCCCTCGCCAAGTACGGTCGCGACCTCGTCGCCGATGCGGCCGCGGGGCGGCTGGAGCCGGTGATCGGCCGCGACGCGGAGATCCGTCGGACGATCCAGATCCTGTCCCGCAAGAGCAAGAACAACCCCGTGCTGATCGGCGAGCCCGGTGTCGGGAAGACGGCGATCGTCGAGGGGCTGGCTCAGCGGATCCACCACGGCGACGTGCCCGAGGGGCTGCGCGGGAAGACGGTGTTCGCGCTGGACATGGCCGCCCTCGTGGCCGGCGCGAAATACCGGGGCGAGTTCGAGGAGCGGTTGAAGGCGGTGCTCAACGAGGTGCTGGCCGCCCAGGGGAGCATCCTGCTGTTCGTCGACGAGCTGCACACCGTCGTCGGTGCCGGCGCGACCGAAGGGGCGATGGATGCGGGCCAGATGCTCAAGCCCATGCTGGCGCGGGGCGAGCTGCACATGATCGGGGCCACGACGCTCGACGAGTACCGCACCCACATCGAGAAGGATGCCGCCCTCGAGCGCCGGTTCCAGCCCGTCGTCGTCGACGAACCGAGCATCGAGGACGCCCTGTCGATCCTCCGAGGTCTGCGCGAACGGTTCGAGGTCTTCCACGGCGTCAAGATCCAGGACGGCGCGCTGGTGGCCGCGGTCAGCCTGAGCCACCGTTACATCTCCGAGCGATTCCTCCCCGACAAGGCCATCGACCTGGTCGACGAGGCCTGCGCGATGCTGCGCACCGAGATCGACTCGATGCCGGCCGAGCTGGACGAGCTCACCCGCCGGGTGACCCGCTTGGAGATCGAGGAGGCGGCGGTGGCGCAGGAGACCGACCCGGCCAGCCAGCGGCGGCTCGAGGAGCTGCGCAGGGAACTGGCCGACCTCCGGGCGGAGGCGGATGCCATGCGCGCCCAGTGGGAGGCGGAGCGCCAGGCGCTTCGCGAGGTGCAGGCGCTGCGGCGGGAGATCGAGCAGGTGCGCATCGAGAGCGAACGGGCCGAGCGGGAGTACGACCTGAACAGGGCGGCGAGCCTGCGCCACGGCAAGCTGCCGGATCTGGAACGCCGGCTCCGGGCGAGCGAGGAACGTCTCGAGGTCAAGCAGGGCGAGAGGCGTCTGCTGCGAGAGGTCGTCACGGCCGACGAGATCGCCTCGGTCGTGGCTCGGTGGACCGGCATCCCGGTGAGTCGCCTTCAGGAGGGCGAGCGGGCGAAGATCCTCCGGCTCGACGAGGTGCTCCACGAGCGGGTGATCGGCCAGGACGAGGCCGTGCAGCTGGTCGCCGACGCCGTCGTGCGGGCGCGCTCCGGCATCAAGAACCCGAGCCGCCCGATCGGCTCGTTCATCTTCCTCGGCCCGACGGGCGTCGGGAAGACGGAACTGGCGAAGGCGCTCGCGGAAGCCCTCTTCGACAGCGAGGAGAACATCATCCGCATCGATATGAGCGAGTATCAGGAGCGGCACACCGTGAGCCGTCTCGTGGGGGCCCCGCCCGGATACGTGGGATTCGAGGAAGGCGGCCAGCTGACCGAGGCCGTCCGGCGCAAGCACTACTCGGTGATCCTGCTCGACGAGATCGAGAAGGCCCACGTCGACGTCTTCAACATCCTGCTCCAGGTGCTCGACGACGGGCGCCTCACCGATTCGCACGGCCGCACGGTCGACTTCCGCAACAGCGTCATCATCATGACCTCCAACCTCGGGTCGGAGTACCTGCTCGACGGGGTCACGCCCGACGGCGAGGTGGAACCGGAGGCCCGCGGGATGGTGATGGGCTCGCTGCGATCCCACTTCCGACCCGAGTTCCTCAATCGGATCGACGAGATCGTGCTGTTCAAGCCGTTGACGTTCGAGGAGATCGAGCGCATCGTCGACCTCCAGCTCGACGAGCTGCGGGAGCGCCTCGCGGAGCACCGGATCACGCTCGAGGTCACGCCGCAGGCCCAGCGGTTCATGGCGGAGGAGGGGTTCGACCCGGCGTACGGTGCTCGCCCGCTGCGCCGCTTCATCTCCCGCGAGGTGGAGACACGCGTGGCGCGCGCGCTCCTTCGCGGCGACGTGTCCGAGGACGCCACGATCGTGGTCGGCCTCGCCGAAGGTGAGCTGACCGTCGCGATGAGGCGACCCGACGAGCACGAGGTGGCGGCATGAGCACGACGACGAATGGCCCGACGACGGTCGTAGCATGTCCGCACTGCGGCACGAAGAACCGGGTGCCGACGGTCGCCCAGGGGGCTCCCCGCTGCGGAAACTGCAAGAACCCGCTTCCCTGGACGGTCGAGACGTCCGACGCGGACTTCGGCGCGGTCGTGGATGCATCGACCGTCCCGGTGCTCGTGGACGTATGGGCGCCGTGGTGCGGTCCGTGCCGCATGGTCAGCCCGGCCCTGGAGCAGCTGGCGACGGAGCTCGCGGGGAAGCTGAAGCTCGTGAAGGTCAACGCGGACGAGGCGCCCGGGGTGAGCCGCCGGTTCGGCGTGCAGGCGATCCCGACGCTGATCCTGATGCACCGCGGGAACGTGATCGACACGCAGATCGGCGCGGCGCCCGCCCGTGCCCTGCGGGCGTGGCTGACCGAGCACCTTCCCGAGGAACAGAAGGAGCACGACCGTTCGGACGACTCGTCCACGGGGGAGGGCCGGCAGTGAACGCGGACTTCGGCCGGCTCGTCCGGGACGCGCACCTCGTGCTGGTGCGGCCGGTGGGACCGCCGCGGGCCACGGGCTGCGAGGAATGCCTGCGGCTGGGAACGCCGTGGGTGCACCTCCGGCAGTGCCTCACCTGCGGTCAGATCGTCTGCTGCGACTCCTCGCCGATGCGCCACGCGCGCGCGCACGCCGCGACGATGGGCCACGTCATCGTGCGCTCGATCGAGCCGGGGGAGAGCTGGAGGTGGTGCTATGCCGACGAGCAGTTCGTCTGATGCGGACTCCTCCGACCCCGCGGAGACCCCCGACGTCCACGGCGCCTATCCGCGGCTCGCCGACGAGCAGATCATGCTGCTCTCCCGCTACGGGGAACGCAAGCGGCTGACCAGGGGCGCCACGCTGTTCTGCGAGGGCGACCGCGACTGCGGCCTGTTCGTCGTGCTCGACGGGCTGGTGCGGGTGACCCAGGATCACCCGCCGAGCGGGGGCTCGCGGGTGATCGCCGTCCACGGGCGGGGGCGCTTCGTGGGCGATCTGTCGATGCTGACCGGGCAGGCCGTCTACGTCACGGCGGTGGCCCAGACCGACGTCGACGTCGTGGAGATCCGCTACGACCGGCTCAAGGAGGCCGTCGCCCAGGATCAGGCGCTCGGGGATCTGATCCTGCGGGCGTTCATCCTGAGGCGCAGCATCCACGCCGACCTCGGTATCGGCCTGCGGATCATCGGCTCGCGATACTCGGCCGACACGCGCCGGCTGCGCGACTTCGCCAGCCGCAATCGTGTCCCGTACCGCTGGGAGGACCTCGAGACGGATCCGGAGGCCGAAAGCACGCTGCAGGCGCTGGGCGTCTCACCCGACGAGACCCCCATCGTGATCTGGAAGGGACACACGGTCCTCCGCAACCCCCGCAACACGGAACTCGCCGCGCTCCTGGGCCTGCGGGATGCCGCGCCGCCGAGCGATGCGGTGGACATCGTGGTGGTCGGCGCCGGACCGGCCGGTCTCGCCGCGGCGGTCGCCGCGGCATCCGAGGGGCTCTCGACGGTCGTGCTCGACGCGATCGCGACGGGCGGTCAAGCGGCGACCTCGTCGCAGATAGAGAACTACCTCGGCTTCCCGGCGGGCATCTCCGGGGCAGAGCTCGCAGACCGGGCGGTGGTCCAGGCCCGCAAGTTCGGCGCCACGTTCATGATCCCCGGCGAGGCGCGGTCCCTGCAGCGCATCGACGGCCACTTCCAGGTGGGACTGGCCGACGGGGCCCGAGTGGACGCCAGCACGGTGGTTCTCGCGACGGGCGTGCGGTTCCGCCGGCTCGGCGTGCCCGGCATGGACCGCTTCGAGGGAGCGCACGTGTACTACGCGGCCACCGAGTTCGAGGCGCGTCTCTGTCGCGGCGACGCGGCCGTCATCGTCGGCGGTGGCAACTCCGCCGGACAGGCCGCCCTGTTCCTGGCCCGGACCGCGGCGGACGTGACCCTCGTGATCCGCCACGACGACCTCGCCCGGGACATGTCCCGCTACCTCGCGGAGCGGATCACCTCCGACCCCCGTGTGCGGGTCTGGAACAACTGCGAGGTGCGCGAGCTGCGCGGCGAGCAGCGCCTCGAAGAGGTGGTCGTCGAAGACCTCAGGACCGGCGAGCGCCGGCCGGTCGCAGCGAGCGCCCTCTTCGTGCTGATCGGCTCCGAGCCGCACACCCGATGGCTCACCGGCGCGATCGCGCTCGACGAGCGGGGATTCGTGCTGACCGGCGCCGGCCCGGAGGGCGCCTCGATGTTCGGGACCTCGAGCGCGGGCGTCTTCGCGATCGGGGACGTGCGCAGCGGCTCGGTGAAGCGAGTCGCCTCCGCGGTGGGCGAGGGCGCGGTCGCCGTGCGCCTCGTGTACGAGCATCTCGTCCGGGCCGGCCGGCGGTGACGCGCGGACTCTGGGAACCCTCGCAGCGGTAGTCGACGCGACGGCGGGAGTCGAACCCGCAGCGCGCCCGGGTATGAACCGGTGCCCGGGACCACCCGGATCGCCGCGATGTCTCGACGCTATCCAGGCGCCCGCGCTTCGTCGACCCCGTTTACGCAGAGTTTCCCCGCGTGTCCCGCCATGACGCGGGCCGCCATGGGAGAGCGGCACGACGCGGTCGTAGGGTGGGGCCGTGAGCGACGATGCGGCCCCCGAGACGGGAGATGTCGTGCGGGTGATCCTCCGCGCCGCCGCCGACGCGGTGCGGGACACCCGCGACGCGGCGCTCGCCGACGAGGACGACGGCGTGCACCGGCACCGGACCGCCGTGCGACGGCTGCGCAGCGTGCTCGCCGCCTTCGCGCCCCCGCTGGATCCCGCCGCCGCGGCGCGCCTGCGCGTGCTGTTCGCCGAGTGGGGCGGCCGGCTCGGGGTGGTCAGGGATGCCGAGGTGCGCGCGTCGTCCGCCGCCGCCGCGCTCGACGATGCAGGCATCGAGGATGCCGGCATCCGCCGCCGGCTCGTCGACGACGAGCGCTCGGAGTACCGCCGCCTGCATGCCCGGCTGGGCGAGCTCGCGACCGGGTCGCGCCTCGCGGAGGCGGACGCGCTCTTGCGGGAGGTGGTGGAGAGCCCGGCACTCGTCGGCGCCGACGACCCCGCATCGGCGGTGCTGCGCCGGATCCTCCGCGACCAGGCGCGGCGTGTGCGCCGCGCGGCGAAGAGCCTCGACGGAACGATCGAGCGCCTGCACGCGGTGCGCAAAGCCGCGCGGCGGCTGCGCTACGTCGCGGAGGCGATCGCCTCGGCATCCGAGCCGGCCGACGACCGTCTGACCGAGCTGGCGGCCGCGGGCGAGTCGGTGCACGACCTGCTCGGCGACCACCGCGATCTGCTGCTCTTCGCCGACGGCGTCGAGCGCGAACGCGCCCGGGCCGCGCGCGCGGTCGAGCCGGTCGCGCCCTACGACGCCCTAGCGGACGGTGCACGCCTCGAGGCGGCTGCGCGACTCGAGGCGCTGGACGGGGCGCTGGAGCGGATCCGTGCCGCGGGGAAGGCGTTGCGCCGAGGCTAGCGGCGCGTTCCGGCCGCGTCCCGAACGTCGCTCGCGCGGGCAGCCGGTGTCGGTGTCGGATGCCGCGCCTACACTTGAGACGCCATGACCGACGCCTCCACGCCCCTCATCGTCGGCTCCTCGAACGGCGATTCCGCCGCGGGGTCGCCGCGTCCCGACGCCGACCTCCTCGAGGGCCTGAACCCGCAGCAGCGCGAGGCGGTCGAGTACCGTGGGCCGGCGCTGCTGATCGTCGCGGGGGCCGGCTCGGGCAAGACGAGCGTGTTGACGCGGCGCATCGCATCGCTGCTGCGCACGCGCGAGGCGTGGCCCAGTCAGATCCTCGCGATCACCTTCACGAACAAGGCGGCGGCCGAGATGCGCGAGCGCGTCGGCGCGCTCATCGGCGACACCGCCCGCGGGATGTGGATCTCGACCTTCCACTCGGCGTGCGTGCGCATCCTCCGCCGCGAGGCCGAGAACTTCGGCTTCAAGACCTCCTTCACGATCTACGACTCCGGAGACTCGCGCGCCCTCGTCAAGCGCCTCGTCAAGGAGCACGAGGCCGATCGCTACGGGCTCACGCCCGCCGCCGTGCAGGGCAAGATCTCCAAGCTCAAGAACGAGCTCGCGGATGCCGAGTCGTATGCCCGCACGGCGAACATGTCCGACCCGGCCGAGCGCGTGTTCGTCGAGGTCTTCGCCGACTACCAGCGCGCCCTCACCCGGGCCAACGCCTTCGACTTCGACGACCTCATCGCGCAGACGGTCTATCTCTTCCGCGCCTTCCCGAAAGTGGCCGACGTCTACCGTCGTCGTTTCCGCCACGTGCTCGTCGACGAGTACCAGGACACCAACCACGCGCAGTACGCCCTGATCCACGAGCTCACCCGTCCGCCGGGAGAGGGCGACGAGCCCGCTCCCTACGACGGTGGCGGCGGCATGATGATCTTCGAGCCGGCACCGCAGCCGGCGGGCGCGGCCGAGGCCGGTGCATCCCTCACCGTCGTGGGCGACTCCGACCAGTCGATCTACGCCTTCCGCGGCGCCGACATCCGCAACATCAGCGAGTTCGAGCGCGACTTCCCCGGCGCGAAGGTCGTGCTGCTCGAGCAGAACTACCGCTCCACGCAGAACATCCTGAGCGCGGCGAACGCCGTCATCAGCAACAACTTCGACCGCAAGGAGAAGAAGCTGTGGACCGACGTGGGGGCGGGCGACCCGATCGTCGGCTTCACCGGCTACTCGCAGCACGATGAAGCCCAGTTCGTCGCGGACGAGATCGAGGCGCTGCACCGCGGCGGGCTCGCCTACGGCGACGTCGCCGTGTTCTACCGCACCAATTCGCAGTCGCGCGCGCTGGAGGAGATCTTCATCCGCTCCGCGCTGCCCTACAAGATCATGGGCGGCACGAAGTTCTACGAGCGCGCCGAGATCAAGGATGCGATGGCGTACCTCATCGCCGTGGCGAATCCCACCGACGAGATGGCGGTGCGCCGCATCCTCAACAAGCCCCGTCGCGGCATCGGCGACGTGACCGAGACGGCCATCGCCCGCTACGCCGCGGAGCAGGGCATCAGCTTCCGCGACGCCCTCGCGAACGCCTCGGCCCTGGGCGTCGGCCCCAAGATCCAGGCGGCGATCACCCAGCTCGACGCCGTCCTCGCCGAGGCCACGGCCCTCATGCTGCCGCCCTCGGGCGAGATCGCCCCCTCCACCTCCGTGGCCGACGGCCTCGCGCTGCTGCTGAACAAGAGCGGCTACATGGACGCGCTGCGGGCGAGCCGCGATCCGCAGGACGAGGCGCGCCTCGAGAACCTCGACGAGCTCGTGTCGGTGACGAAGGAGTTCGCCCGGAACAACCCCGACGGCACCGTCATCGACTTCCTCACAGAGGTCGCCCTCGTCTCCGACGCAGACGACCTCGAGGATGCCTCCGGCTCCGTCTCGCTCATGACGATGCACACGGCGAAGGGGCTCGAGTACGACGCGGTCTTCGTCACCGGCGTCGAGGAGGACCTGATCCCGCACCGGATCTCGGCGAACGAACCCGGGGGTCCGGCGGAGGAGCGGCGCCTCTTCTACGTCGGCATCACCCGGGCCCGCAAGAAGCTGCACCTCTCGCTCGCCATGACGCGCGCGCAGTTCGGCGAGGTCACCGTCGCGATGCCCAGCCGCTTCCTGCAGGAGATCCCCGCCGAGCTCATCGACTGGCGCCAGTCGCCGGGAGACGTGAACTCGCGCGGGGGAGGCTCCCGCGCCCTCAACGCGCGGCGTCCCGGCGCCCGTGGCGGGTCGTCGAACTGGGGTGCTCGTTCCCTGCCCGAGGGGGGATCGGCGTCGCGCCGCTTCGGCGACGACCTCGTGCCGAAGTCGAGTTCGATCGACCGCTTCCCCAACCGCATTCCCGCGAAGGTGCGCGACAACGGCGACCTCGAACTCGCCCCGGGCGACCGCATCCGCCACGACGACTTCGGCGAGGGGCGGGTCGACGCCGTCACGGGCGAGGGGGCCAAGCGCATCGCCCACGTGCGCTTCGACGCCGCCGGGCAGAAGAAGCTGCTGATCAAGGTCGCCCCGATCGTCAAGCTCTGAGGGCGGCGGCGCCACCCGGCGCGGTTAGTCTGGAGCGATGGCTCTCTTCTCGAGGCGCCCCAAGGCGACGGATGCCGCGGCATCCGCCGACGGGGCCATCCCCGCCCAGCCCGACGAATCCCCCGCCCCGGGCGGTTCCGCCGTCGAGGGCGGTCCGCAGGGCGGCGCGCAGGACACGGCCGCCGAGCCGGCGCCGCAGGTGAACATCTCGGTCTCCACCTTCCGGGGGGTGGGGGCGGTGCGCCCGCCCGAGGCGTCCGAGGCTCGCCTGACGCAGCAGGCCTCCGGCGCCGACCCGATCGCGCCCGCCGCCCCGCCCCGCCGCTCCGCGCCGGCCGAGGCGCCGCCGGCGCGCGAGAGCGTGCCGGGCATGAAGGACAACGTGCTGCTCGTGCAGGCGCTGTCGGAGCTGGACGAGCCGGTGACGGCGCCGCAGCTGCTCGAGGTCGCGCGGCAGCTCCTGCAGGGCCACGTCTTCCTGCGCATCAGGGGCGACGCCCGTGCCCTGCTCGCGGAGGGCAAGGAGCTGCCCCTCGCCGTGGCCAAGCGGGGCGACGACCAGTTCGTGCTCGCCTACAGCTCCGGCTCCGCCCTGCAGGATGCCGTGCGGGCCGACGGCCAGACCGACACCTCCGCCGTCCCGCAGCCGGCGCTCGCCGTCGTCAAGCACGTCGTCGCGGGCCCGTACGCCGGTCTGCTGATCGACGGCGCCTCCGCGCCGGCACGTGCGATCCTGCCGCGCACCGTGCTCGAGCCCGCGCTCACGCAGGCCGACGAGGCCATGCGCGTGAAGACGCTGCTGGCCGCGCCGCGCACGCCCGAGGTGGCGGCCTCGCTCGCCGAGGCGCTCGCCGAGACACCCGTGTGGGTCGCGGTGCGAAACACCGCCCCCGAGGGCGAGACACCCCGCATGGGCATCGCCGAGGCGCGCACGGCCGACGGCCGCCGCCTGCTCGAGGTGTACTCGCACCCGCTCGAGATCGTCGCGATGGGGCGCGGCGATCGGCCGCTGCCCTTCCCTCCGGCTCAGCTGGGCAAGGCGCTGCGCGACCACCCCGAGATGGCCGGCGTGATCGTCGACCCCGCGGGGCCGTGGCTCGCGCTCGACCGGGATGTGCTCGCGCCCGTCCTCGCGCTGCCCGAGCCCGCTGCTGCCGCTGCGGCATCCGGCACCACGGGACCGGGCCGCCCCGAACCGGGCGGCGCCAAGGCGGAGTGAGCCGGCGCGGGCCCCTCCGCGAGGGTGACGGATCCGCGCGCGGGGCCTAGGGTCGGGACCATGGCGTCCGAGCGCATCACCCTCACCGTCCCGGGTCCCAATGGCGACCGCGAGGTGGGGCTGTCGAGCCCCGATCGCGTGATCTGGCCCGAGGTCGGCATCACCAAGCGCGAGCTCGCCGAGTACATCACGAGCGTGTCCGGGCCCTTCCTCGCCGCCAACGGCGACCGCCCCGTGTCGCTCGAGCGCTTCCCCGACGCCGTGGGCGGCGAGAGCTTCTTTTCCAAGAACCCCCCGAAGGGCGCTCCCGACTACGTCGGCGCCGTCACGGTCACCTACAACAGCGGCCGACGCCACCCGCAGGTGGTGCTCTCCGAGCCCGCGGCGGCGGTGTGGGCCGTGCAGATGAACACGGTCGTGTTCCACCCGTGGGCGTCGCGCGCCGACGACACCGACAATCCCGTCGAGATGCGCATCGACCTCGACCCCCAGCCCGGCACCGGCTTCGCGCAGGCCGTGCCCGCCGCGCGGGCGCTGCGCGAGGTGCTGCGCGAGGCGGGCCTGGAGTCCTGGATCAAGACGAGCGGCAACCGCGGCATCCACCTGTTCTGCCCCATCGAGCCGGCTCACGAGTTCCTCGACGTGCGCCACGCCGTGATCGCCGCGGGGCGCGAGCTCGAGCGGCGGATGCCCGACCGGGTGACGACGAACTGGTGGAAGGAGGAGCGCGGCGAGCGCATCTTCGTCGACTTCAACCAGGCCAACCGCGATCGCACGATGGCGGGCGCCTACTCGCCGCGCGCGCTGCCGACGGCGACCGTGTCGACCCCGATCGAGTGGGACGAGCTCGACGAGTGCGACCCCGCGTCGTTCACGGTTCGCACCATCCCGGCGCGACTCGCCGAGCGCGGTGACCCGTGGGCGGAGTTCTCCGCGCATCCCGGGAGCATCGACACCCTGCTCGAGTGGTGGGAGCGCGACCTTGCGAACGGACTGGGCGAGCTGCCGTTCCCGCCCGAGTTCCCGAAGATGCCGGGGGAGCCCCCGCGCGTGCAGCCGAGCCGCGCGCGCACTCCCGACGCCTGACGATCCTCAGACCAGCACGCGCCCGAGGTCGTAGGCGGCGACCTGTTCGAGCTGGTCGAAGCGACAGGATGCCGCGTCGCGGTCGGGCCGCCAGCGCTCGAACTGCACGGTGTGCCGGAAGCGCATGCCCTCGAGCTGGTCGTAGCGCACCTCGAGCACCCGCTCCGGTCGCAGCTTGACGAACGAGACGTCCTTGCCACCGGAGAAACGCGAGCGATCGGACTCGCCCGTGACGGCGACCCCGTCGGCATCCCGCTCCACCAGCGGTGCCAGCTCGTCCACGAGCTCGAGCCGGCGCCGGTCGCTCCACGCGGCGACCCCGCCGACGCTGCGCAGGGTGCCGTCGGCGTCGTAGAGCCCCACCAGCAGTGACCCCACGCCGCGCCCGCTCTTGTGCACGCGGTATCCGATGGCGATGACGTCGGCGGTGCGCACGTGCTTGATCTTCAGCATCGCCCGCTTGCCCGGCGCGTACGGCTGATCGAGCGGCTTCGCGACGACGCCGTCCAGACCCGCGCCCTCGAACCGTGCGAGCCAGTGCCGGGCGAGCGCGGCGTCCGTCGTCGTCCGGGTCAGGTGCAGGGGGTGCGGCACGTCCGCCATGAGCGCCTCGAGCCGCTCACGTCGCTCGGCGAAGGGGCGCTCCGCGATGTCCTCCGATCCGTCGACGAGGAGGTCGAACCCCACGATCATGGCGGGGGTCTCGGCGGCGAGCGTGCGCACGCGCGACTGCGCGGGGTGGATGCGCTGGGACAGCGCCTCCCAGTCCAGGCGCTGCGAGCCGGGCTCGCCGCGCGCGACGACGATCTCGCCGTCGATGAGGGCGGGGCGGGGCAGCAGCCGCGGGATCGCCTCGACGAGTTCGGGGAAGTAGCGGGTCAGGGGCTTGGCGCCTCGGGAGCCCAGCTCGACGCTCTCGCCGTCCCATGACACGAGCACGCGGAACCCGTCCCACTTGGGCTCGAAGCTCAGCCCCGGCCGCTCGGGCACGTCGGCCACCGCCTTGGCCAGCATCGGTGCGGGGATCTCGTGCGACATGTCCGGCTCCTGCTCCAGTCCCGGGCTACGCGACCTCTTCGGCCCGCTTCTGGCGCGCCCAGCGGGCGGGGGTGTCCTCGCCGTCCCACACCTGCGCGATGCCCCAGGCGACCGCCGTGATGGGCACGGCGAGCACCGCGCCGAGGACGCCGCCGAGCACGGTGCCGATCGTCAGGGCGATCAGGACGACGAACGCGTGGAGCTTGAGCGTGCGGCCCATGAGCACGGGCTGCAGGAAGTTGCCCTCCAGCTGGTTGACGAGAACGACGATCCCGACGACGAAGAGAGCGTTGACGAGGCCGTTCGAGACGAGGGCGACGAGGGCGGCGAGGATGCCGGCGAGGGTCGCGCCGACGATCGGGATGAACGCCAGGAGGAAGACGAGCACGGCGAGGGGCAGGGCGAGGGGCACCTGCAGGATGACGAGGCCGATGCCGATTCCCACGGCATCGACGAAGGCCACCGCCGCGGTGCCGCGGATGTAGGACCCGAGGGTCGTCACCGTCTTGTCGCCGATGCGGCGGGCCCGGGCGTAGTGGGCGCCGCGGAAGGGGCGAAGCAGGAACTCCCACAGCTGGGGGCCGTCCTTGAGGAAGAAGAAGAGGACGACGACGAGCAGCACGAAGCCGGTGATGAAGTTGGCGACCGCGCTCACGCCGGCCAGCGCGCCCGATCCGAACTGCGCGCTCGTGACGAAGTCGGTCGCGCTCGCGATCCACTCGTCGATCTGCGCCTGGTCGATCTCGAAGGGCAGCGTGCCGATCCATGCGATGACCTGCTGCACGCCCTCCTCGGCCTGCCCGTACAGCTCGTCCCACTGGTTGCGCACCGCCCACACGAGCAGCCAGCCGACGAGCCCGAGCAGCACGACGATGGTCAGCAGGGTCACGATCGTCGCCAGCAGGGAGGGCACGCCGTGCCGGCGCATCCACCCCATGACGGGAGCGAACGCGGAGGCGAGGATCAGGGCGATGACGACGGGGATCGTGACGACTGTGATCTGCTGCGTGCCGACGATGAGCGCCGCGGCGATGAGCAGCACGACGATGATCTGCAGGGAGCGGATCGCGAGTCGGCCGAATCCGTCGGCCCACAGGCTCCACGGCGCGCGCCGCGCCTCGAGGTCGACGCGCGACCCCTCGAGCCTGACCGTGCGGGGCGTGGAGCCGAAGAGAGCCATACGACGACCGTAGCGGCGGACGTCGCGGCATCCCAGCCCTTGCTCGGCGATGCGCCGTGTGCCGCTCTGAGGCCCGCCTCCGGGCCGCCCCCGTACCCCTGGGGGTACCATGGTGGCATGGCCACGACTGAGATCACGATCGACAACATCACCGACACCGTCTCCGGCGAGGGCATCGTGCTGCTCGACTTCTGGGCGGCGTGGTGCGGTCCGTGCCGCATGTTCGCCCCCGTCTTCGAGAAGGCCGCCGAGGAGCATCCCGACATCGTCTTCGGCAAGATCGACACCGAGGCGCAGCAGCAGCTCGCCGCCGGCTTCAACATCACCTCCATCCCCACGCTGATGGCCTTCCGCGACGGCATCATCGTCTTCGCTCAGCCGGGCGCCCTGCCCGCCGCGGCTCTGCAGCAGGTCATCGACGGCGTGCGCGGCCTGGACATGGACGACGTGCGCCGGCAGATCGCCGACCAGCAGGCGGAGTCGCAGGACACGCCCTGACCCCCTCGTGGGGGCGCCCTCAGGCGAAGGCGCTCACCCCCGTGATGTCGCGGCCGATGAGCAGGGCCTGGACCGACTCGGTCCCCTCGTAGGTGTGGATCGCCTCGATGTCGGCCATGTGCTGCATCACGACGTTCTCGATCAGGATGCCGTTGCCGCCGAGCAGGTCGCGGGCGCTCGCCGCGATGCGCCGCGCCGCGCGGGTGTTGTGGAACTTCGCGAGCGACGCCTGGGTGGGGCGCAGGATGCCGGATGCCTCGAGGTCGGCGAGGCGGCGGCAGTAGAGCTGCATCGCCGTGAGCTCCTCGAGCATCCGCGCGAGCCTCTCCTGCACCATCTGGAACCTCGCGAGCGGCTTGCCGAACTGCGTGCGCTGGCGGGAGTACGACAGGGCGGCCTCGTAGCAGGCGGTGGCGTGCCCGAGCGCCGACCACGCGACCCCGGAGCGCGTGGCGTAGAGCACCGTCGAGGCGTCCTTGAAGGTGCGGGCGCCGGGAAGCATCGCCTCGAGCGGCACGTGCACGTCGTCGAGGGTGATGCGGGCCTGGTGGATGCCGCGCAGCGACACCTTGCCGAGGATCGGCGTCCCGGTGTAGCCCGGGCGGTCCTGCTCGACGAGGAAGCAGCGCACGGCTCCGTGGTCGTCGGCGCCGGGGTCGTCCACGCGTGCCCAGACGAAGGTCACGCCGCCCGACGCTCCGTTGCCGATCCACTTCTTCGCGCCCCGGATGACCCACTCGCCGCCGTCGTCGGTCCTCACGCGGCGGGCGGTCGTCTCGAGCGAGACGGAGTCGGAGCCGTGGTCGGGCTCCGTCAGCGCGAACGCGCCCAGCACCTCGGCGCGCGCGAGCGGCTGCAGCCACGCGGCCTTCTGCGCGTCGCTTCCGAACAGCGCGAGGGTGCGCAGGGCGAGCCCGCCCTGCACCGCGAGCATCGTCCCGAGGGATCCGTCCCCGCGGGAGAACTCCATGTTGACCAGCCCCGCCCCGAGCGGGCTCAGGCGCGTGAGCCCCGCGTGGTCGATGCCGTCGGTGACCAGGTCGAGCTCGCCCATCCGACGTGCGACGTCCAGCGGGTACTCGGCGCGGTCCCACGCCTCGCGCATGCGGGGCGCCACCTCGTCGGCGAACGCCTGCGCGCGTTCCCAGACCGTCCGGTCCTCGTCCGCGACATCGGCGAAGACGGCGTAGTAGTCGGTGCCGAGGCGTGCGTCGACGTCGTAGGAGCGCACGCGCTCACCGGGCAGGGACTCGGCGTCGGCGCCGACCGCGGTTGTCATGCCGGAAGGGTACTCCGCGGCATCCGGTACCGGCAAACGCGGTACGCGGTTTCACCGGTACTCGAATCGCCGGGTCAGGCGTCCAGTTCCGCGCGCACGCGGCGGGCGATCTCGGCGGCCGGCATCGCGCGGGGGAAGACCGCGACGACGACGTCGTCGGGGGCGGCAGCGGCCGGCTCCGGGTGCACGCCATAGCGGCGCAGGGCCTCGTCGAGCGCGTCCTTGAGCACCGACACGGGCACGCGCCTGGTGCCGCGCAGCAGGCGGCGCAGGACGTGGTTGTGGAGGGCCGTCACGAGCGCGGCGAACCCGACGGCGTCGATCGGCTCGACGTCGGGCAGCGCCTGGCGCAGATAGTCGTCGAACAGCCTCTCGTAGCGGAAGACCGTGACGATCTCGCGGTCGCGCAGGGCGGGCACGTGCCGGACGATCTCGTATCGCAGCCGCGCGACCTGCGGGTCGTGCGCGAAGTGCCGATAGGCGCGCAGCGAGGCCTCGCACACGGCGAGCCAGGGATTGTCGTGGCCGCGGCCGAGGTAGGCCCGAAGCTCGTCGAGCAGCGCCTCGTGATCGGCGAAGACGACATCCTCCTTGCCGCCGAACTGGCGGAAGAAGGTGGACCGCGAGACACCCGCGGCCCTGGCGATCTGCTCGACCGAGGTCGCCTCGAACCCGTGCTGGGCGAACAGGTCGAGAGCCGCGGCGACGACGGTGGTGCGCGCGGCGGACGGGGACGGTGTCTCGCTCATCTCAATCGGCAAGCCTAGACCCGCACCGGGGGCGCCAGCGGTATCGAGGACGCGACCGGAGGAACCCGGTTCCACCGCTCGCCGCGCTGTCAAGCCCGTTGCCGGCGGCGCGGGGACGCCGGTTCACTGAGCAGCATGTCATCGCTCTGGCGCGCAGGCCGCACTCCCGTCCCCCCGACACCGTTCGCCCCGGGGCGGCACGAGGTCGTCGTCGTCGGCGCCGGCATCACAGGACTCAGCACGGCGCTCATGCTCGCCCGCTCCGGCCGTGACGTGGCGGTCGTCGAGGCCGGCGACGTCGCCGAGCTGTCGACGGGGGCGAACACGGGCAAGGTCTCCCTGCTGCAGGGGAGTGTGCTCGGGCAGCTCCGCCGGCACCACTCGGCGTCGCTCGTCCGCGCGTACGTCGACAGCAATCGCGCGGGGCAGGAATGGCTGACCGCGTTCGCGGAGGAGGAGGGGGTGCCCTTCACCCGTCGTGCCGCCTACTCCTTCGCCGAGTCGGCCGATGCCCTTCCGGGAGTGCGGGAGCAGATCCGCGCCGGCGTCGAGGCGGGACTGCCGGTGCAGTGGCGGGACGCGTCCGAGATCGAGGATGCGCCCTTCCCCGTCGCCGGCGCCGCCGTGCTCGAGAACCAGATCGCCATCGACCCGGTGGCCGTCGCCGATGCGCTGGCCCGCGCCTTCGTCGCCGCGGGCGGCACGCTGCACACCGCCACGCGCGTGTGCGATGTGCACGCCGTGCCGCACGCGATGGTTCAGACGGATGCCGGGGCGCTGCGCGCGGATCGCATCGTGCTCGCGACGGGCACCCCGATCATCGACCGTGGCCTGTACTTCGCCAAGACGCGGGGCATGCGCTCGCTGTGCGTCGCGTTCGACGTCGACGGCGACGTTCCCGAAGGGATGTACCTCTCGCTCGACGAGCCGTCGCACTCCATCCGCGCCGTCTCGCCGGCGGACGGTCCGTCCGGGCGGGCGCGGCTGATCGTCGGCGGCGGTGGGCACCCCGTAGGCCGGGCCCGCTCGGAGTCGGCTCTGTACGACGAGCTCGTCGACTGGACGAGCCGGCACTTCCCGGGTGCTCGCGAGACGCACCGCTGGTCGGCGCAGGACTATGAATCGCACAACCTCGTGCCCTTCGTCGGCGCGATGCCGCGGACGCTCGGCCGTGTGCGCTTCGCGACCGGGTTCAACAAGTGGGGCCTCACGAACGGGCCGGCGGCGGCGCTGCGCCTCGCCGCCGAGATCGCGGGCGTCCCGTTCCGGGAGCGGCCCGCGTGGATGATCGCGCTCGGGACCCGACTCACCGTGCCGGCCGATCTGGGCCGCGGCCTCCGGGAGAACGCCCTCGTGGGGAGGGAGGCGGCGCGCGGCTGGACCCTCGCCGAGGCGACGCCCGTGCCGCTCCCGCGACCGGCGGAGGGGGAGGGGGCGGTCGGCAACCGCGCCGGTGTCCCCGTGGGCGTGTCCACCGTCGGCGGGGTCACCCGCGCCGTGAGCGCGGTCTGCCCGCACCTCGGCGGCGTGCTCGCGTGGAACGACGCCGAATGCACGTGGGACTGCCCTCTGCACGCCTCGCGCTTCGCACCCGACGGCACCCGTCTGGAGGGCCCCGCCGTCGAGGACCTGCGTCGGCTGGGACGCGGCGCGCTCGAGGGCGAGGGGAACGGCCGGGGCGGCGCCCCGGTGCGAACCGACGGCGCCGACGGTTCGAGGTCGCCCGCCCGCCGGTAGTAGGCTGGGGCACCGGTCGATATCTCGACGTCGAGACGTTTTCTCGCGTCTCGAACCCGTTGCCCACTGAAGGACGAGCTACGTGGATCTCTACGAGTACCAGGCACGCGATCTATTCGAGAAGTACGAGGTGCCGGTTCTCCCGGGCATCATCGCCGACACCGCCGAGGAGGCGAAGGCGGCAGCGGAGAAGATCGGCGGCGTCGTCGTCGTGAAGGCGCAGGTGAAGGTCGGCGGTCGCGGCAAGGCGGGCGGTGTGAAGGTCGCGAAGACCCCCGATGAGGCCTACGAGGCCGCGAAGCAGATCCTCGGCCTCGACATCAAGGGCCACGTCGTGGGACGCGTCATGGTCGCCGCGGGCGCCAGGATCGCCACGGAGTACTACTTCTCGGTGCTGCTCGACCGCGCCAACCGCTCGTACCTCAGCCTCGCCAGCGTCGAGGGCGGCATGGAGATCGAGCAGCTGGCGGTCGAGAAGCCCGAGGCGCTCGCGCGCATCGAGGTGAACCCGCTCACGGGCATCGACGCCGAGAAGGCGCTCGAGATCGCCAAGGCCGCGGGCTTCGACGACGATCTCGCCCCGAAGGTGGCCGACGTCTTCATCAAGCTCTACGCCGTCTACACCGGCGAGGACGCCACGCTCGTCGAGGTCAACCCGCTCGTGCTGACGGAGGAGGGCGAGATCATCGCCCTCGACGGCAAGGTCTCGATCGACGAGAACGCCGCCTTCCGCCACCCCGACCACGAGGCGCTCGAGGACAAGGCCGCCGCCGATCCGCTCGAGGCGAAGGCGAAGGAGCACGACCTCAACTACGTCAAGCTCGACGGTCAGGTCGGCATCATCGGCAACGGTGCGGGCCTGGTCATGTCGACGCTCGACGTCGTCGCGTACGCCGGCGAGGCGCACGGCGGCGTGACCCCCGCCAACTTCCTCGACATCGGCGGCGGCGCCTCCGCGGCCATCATGGCGGCGGGTCTGGACGTCATCCTCGGCGACCCGCAGGTCAAGAGCGTCTTCGTCAACGTCTTCGGCGGAATCACGGCGTGCGACGCCGTCGCGAACGGCATCGTCGGCGCGCTCGACACGCTCGGCGACACGGCGTCCAAGCCCCTCGTCGTGCGTCTCGACGGCAACCGGGTGGAGGAGGGCCGCGCAATCCTCCGCGACTACGCCCACCCGCTGGTGACCCTCGCCTCGACCATGGACGAGGGCGCCGACAAGGCCGCCGAGCTCGCCAACGCCTGACCAGAGACATCCCGAAAAGAAACGCAGAGAAATGTCGATCTTCCTCAACAAGGACTCCAAGGTCATCGTCCAGGGCATCACCGGCGGCGAGGGCACCAAGCACACGGCGCTCATGCTCAAGGCCGGCACGCAGGTCGTCGGCGGCGTCAACGCCCGCAAGGCCGGCACGACGGTGTCGCACACGGATGCCGAGGGCAACGCCGTCGAGCTGCCCGTCTTCGCCTCGGTCGGCGAGGCCATGGCCGCGACGGGCGCCGACGTGTCGATCGCGTTCGTCCCCGCCGCGTTCACTAAGGACGCCATGATCGAGGCCATCGACGCCGAGATCCCGCTGCTCGTCGTCATCACCGAGGGCGTGCCGGTCGGCGACAGTGCCGAGGCCTGGGCCTACGCCCAGAGCAAGGGCAACGCTACGCGCATCATCGGCCCGAACTGCCCAGGCATCATCACCCCCGGCGAGTCGCTCGTGGGCATCACGCCCGCCAACATCACCGGCAAGGGGCCGATCGGCCTCGTGTCGAAGTCGGGCACCCTGACCTACCAGATGATGTTCGAGCTGCGCGACCTCGGTTTCTCGACCGCGATCGGCATCGGCGGCGACCCCATCATCGGCACGACGCACATCGACGCGCTGGCGGCGTTCGAGGCCGACCCCGAGACGAAGGCGATCGTCATGATCGGCGAGATCGGCGGCGACGCCGAAGAGCGCGCGGCCGACTTCATCAAGGAGAACGTCACCAAGCCGGTCGTCGGATACGTCGCGGGCTTCACCGCCCCCGAGGGCAAGACGATGGGCCACGCCGGCGCGATCGTCTCCGGCTCCGCGGGCACGGCGCAGGCCAAAAAGGAGGCCCTCGAGGCCGCCGGGGTCAAGGTCGGCAAGACGCCCTCCGAGACCGCCGCTCTCATGCGCGAGATCATCGAAGGGCTCTGAGCCCCGGTACCGCACGAAGGGGGCGGATGCCGCGGCATCCGCCCCCTTCGTCGTGTGCACGTATGCTGGCGCCATGCCCCTGAGCGGAGAATACCTACCCAGCACGGCCGAATGGGCGCGCACCCAGGCCGAGACCTACGAGGCCAGCGGCGGCACAGAGGGCAACCTGCTGCGCGGAGTGCCCGTCATCGTCCTCACGACCGTCGGTGCCAAGAGCGGCGGCCTGCGCAAGACGGCGCTCATGCGCGTCGAGCACGAGGGACGCTATGCCGTCGTGGCGTCCAAGGGCGGCGCCCCCGAGCCGCCGCAGTGGTACTGGAACATCCGCAAGAACCCCCATGTCGAGCTGCAGGACGGCGCCGACAAGCGGGACTACACGGCGCGCGAGCTCGAGGGCGCGGAGTACGACGAGTGGTGGGCCCGCGCCGCGGCGGTGTGGCCCGACTACGACGAGTACCGCCGCAAGACCGACCGCCGCATCCAGATGTTCGTGCTCGAACCGCTCGCCTGAGTGGGCCCGGGGGCCCCGCCGCGGATCACGACCCGCGCGGCCCGCGGGTCGGTGCGGAGCCACGACGGCCGGCGGGTAGGGTCGTGGCGGCATGAATCGCGTCCTCGTTGCTCTCCTGTGCGCCCTCGACGCCGCCCTCCAGGCGGCCGTGGGCCTCGCGGCGATCGCGGCACCCCTCACGCTGATCTGGGTCTTCGGGTCGGGCGGGGCGGCCGACTGGGGTGCGCTGTGGCCGGCGACGGCGGCGATCTGGCAGCTCGGCCACCTCGTGCCCCAGCAGATCACGCTCCCCGACGAGCTCATCGTCGCGGGGATCTCGCCGGATGCCGCGGGCTTCGTGCTCTCGCTCGCGCCGCTCGCCG
Organism: Microbacterium sp. NPDC078428; assembly: GCF_044542535.1. Taxonomy (NCBI): domain Bacteria; kingdom Bacillati; phylum Actinomycetota; class Actinomycetes; order Micrococcales; family Microbacteriaceae; genus Microbacterium; species Microbacterium sp. NPDC078428. The sequence goes on along the minus strand of NZ_JBITUP010000002.1, from coordinate 335,362 downwards.
TGGCGCTGGCCTCCGCCGTCTTCGGGGCGCGTTCGGGGGCCCGGGCGGCCCGGTCCGGCTCGTGGCCGAGCGGACTGGGAGCCGCGGCGATCGTGTCGACCGCGGCATCCGCCCTTGTCGCGGTCACCTCTCTCAACCCCGTCGCGCAGCCCGTCCTCTGGCAGGCGATCGTCTTCCCGGCCGCCGTCTACGTCGCCGGCGTGCTGCTAGGCGCGCTGACGATCGCGTGGCGCGACGGCGACGACGGCATCGTCGACCGCGTGCGCGGAGTGCTCGACCGACGCGCCGACCCGTGGCCCGAGCTGCCCGGCATCGTCGCACGCGCCGGCTCCGTCTCCGTGCTCGGCCTGGTGGGGCTCGGCGCGGTGGGCCTGGCCGTGGCCGTCTTCGCCTCCGGCGCCGACATCATCGCGCTCTACCAGGCGGGCAACGTCGACGCGCTCGGCGCGGGCGTGCTGACCCTCGCGCAGCTGGCGTACGTGCCCACGCTGGTCGTATGGGCGCTGGCCTGGGGCACGGGGGCCGGCTTCTGGCTCGGGGAGGGGGCCCCGGTCAGCCCCGCAGGCACGGAGGCGGGCCTCGTCCCCGGCATCCCCGTGCTCGGCGCCCTGCCTGAGGTGTCGTCGCCGTGGCTGCTCCTCGTCGCCCTGCTGCCGGTGGGCGTGGGGGCCTTCGCGGGCTGGGTGGCGCGGTCGGATCTCGCCGCGATCCTCGTCGTCCCGCGCGCGGCCCGCGACTCCCGCCGTACGCACGGCACGTCGGGCGATCCGTGGGGCCCGCGCATCGCCGCCGCCCTGGCGATCCCCGCCGTGACCGCCGCCGCGGCGGCCGGCCTCGCCGCCGCGGCGCACGGGGCGATGGGTCCCGGGCGGCTGGCGGAGGTCGGCCCCCACCCCGGGGCGGTCGCCCTCGCCGTGGGGATCGAGGTGCTCATCGGCTGCGCGATCCTCCTGTTGTCCCCGCGCGCGCTGACCGCGCGCCCGGCGGAGCACGCGCGCCCGGCGGCGCACGAGCGCCCGGCGGAGCACGCGGGGCCCCACTAGACTTGCCGGGTGCTCACGGTCGCCGTTCTCATCTCGGGCACGGGATCCAACCTCCGTGCTCTCCTCGAGGCCGCGAGCCACCCCGATTACCCCGCCCGCATCGTGGCGGTGGGGGCCGACCGCGAGGCCGAGGGCTTCGCCCACGCGCAGCACTTCGGCATCCCCACGTTCCTCGTCCCCTACGAGCAGTTCGAGAGCCGGGCGGCCTGGGGGGAGGAGCTCTCCCGGCAGCTCGCGGTGTGGTCCCCCGACCTCGTCGTGCTGAGCGGGCTCATGAGGCTTCTGCCGAGCGGCGTCGTCGCCGCGCACGCGCCGCGCCTCATCAACACGCACCCGGCGTTTCTGCCCGAGTTCCCCGGGGCCCACGCCGTGCGCGACGCCCTCGCCGCCGGCGCGACGCAGACCGGTGCGAGCGTCATCGTCGTCGACGCCGGCGTCGACACCGGCCCCGTGCTGGCCCAGGAGCGCATCGCCGTCGTGCCCGGCGACACCGAGCACACGCTGCACGAGCGGATCAAGCCCGTCGAGCGGCGCCTGCTCATCGACGTCGTGCGCGACATCGCCGACGGCGCGATCGACCTGACCGCGATTTCCGCGGCATCCCGACCCTGACACCCCGGGGCGGCATCGTCCGCCCGTACCGCCCACCCGCGAAGGAGCAGCCATGGCAGGCCCCCGTCACGACCCGACCCTCTACCGCGACCGGGACATCGTCCCGATCCGCCGCGCACTCGTCTCGGTGAGCGACAAGACCGCCCTGCTCGAACTCGCGGCGGCGCTCTCCGAGGCGGGCGTCGAGATCGTCTCGACGGGCTCCACCGCCTCGACCGTCCGCGACGCCGGGTACGCCGTCACCGACGTCTCGAGCGTCACGGGCTTCCCCGAGTCGCTCGACGGCCGCGTGAAGACCCTCCACCCGAGCGTGCACGCGGGCCTTCTCGCCGACCTGCGCCTGGAGGACCACGAGCGGCAGCTGGGCGAGCTCGGCATCGCGCCGTTCGAGCTCGTCGTGGTGAACCTGTACCCGTTCGTCGAGACCGTCGCCTCGGGCGCCGAGGGCGACGACGTCGTCGAGCAGATCGACATCGGCGGCCCGGCGATGGTGCGCGCGTCGGCGAAGAACCACGCGAACGTCGCCATCGTCGTCTCGCCCGAGTCGTACCCGGCGATCATCGAGGCGGTGCGCACGGGCGGCACGAGCCTCAGCCAGCGCCGCGAGCTCGCGGCCCGTGCGTTCGCGCACACCGCCGCGTACGACACGGCCGTCGCGGCGTGGTTCGCGGAGGGCACGCTGGCCGACGACGTCGACCTGCCCGCGCACCTCACGATCAAGGCCGAGCGCCTGGCCAACCTGCGCTACGGCGAGAACTCGCACCAGCGTGCCGCGATCTACACGCGCCTGGGCGGCCACGGCATCGCGCAGGCGACGCAGCTGCAGGGCAAGGAGATGAGCTACAACAACTACGTCGATGCGGACGCCGCGCTGCGGGCCGCGTTCGACATGGTCAAGCCGGCGGTCGCGATCATCAAGCACGCCAACCCGTGCGGCATCGCCGTGGCCGCCCCCAACGCGCTCGACCCGATCGCGAGCGCCCACCTGCGCGCGCACGAGTGCGACCCGGTCTCGGCCTTCGGCGGGGTCATCGCCGCCAACCGGCCCGTCACGCTCAAGATGGCCGAGAACCTGCGCGACATCTTCACCGAGGTGATCGTGGCGCCCGCGTTCGAGCCGGCCGCCCTGCAGGTCTTCGCCGAGAAGAAGAACCTGCGCCTGCTCCAGCTCCCCGCCGACTGGGAGCAGGAGAAGATGGACGTCCGCCTCGTGTCGGGCGGGCTCCTGCTGCAGGACGCCGACCGCTTCCCGAGCGACATCGACGCCGTCGCGAAGGACTGGGAGCTGGTCTCGGGCGAGCGGCCCGCCGACGAGGAGATGACGAACCTCATCTTCGCGTGGAAGGCCTGCCGTGCCGTGAAGTCCAACGCGATCGTGCTGGCGCAGAACTCCGCGACCGTCGGGATCGGGATGGGGCAGGTCAACCGCGTGGACTCCTGCCGCCTGGCGATCGAGCGGGCGGGCGACCGCGCGGCCGGCTCCGTAGCGGCATCCGACGCCTTCTTCCCGTTCGCGGATGGGCCGGCGGTGCTGATCGAGGGCGGGATCCGCGCGATCGTGCAGCCCGGCGGATCGGTGCGCGACGACGAGGTCATCAAGGCGGCCCAGGCGGCCGGCGTGACGATGTTCTTCACGGGGGAGCGGCACTTCTTCCACTGATCCGGGCTTCCGCCCGCGGCGGACAGCACTCCGGAAGGATCGCGCGCTGCGGGGGCTGTCGGGCGGTTCCCCGCGCGGCGGCGGCAATCCCTCCGGAGTGTTGTCCGAGCCGCAGCGGACCCCCCTCCCGGGCGGACCGCCGCGGGGAGGGCGGCCGCCGCAGCCGTGTCCGATTTCCGCGAGCGGATGCCGCGCTCCCGTGTCAGGCTGAGGGCATGACATCGTCCGCGAACGCCACGCCGAGGCACCCGGCGATGTCTTTCGACGAGCGTTACCGCGCGATCTCGTCGCGCGATACGCGCTTCGACGGGCAGTTCGTCACGGCCGTGCGCACGACGGGCATCTACTGCCGGCCGAGCTGCCCGGCGCGCACGCCGAAGCCGGGGAACGTGTCCTTCTTCGCCACGAGCGCCGCCGCGCACGAGGCCGGGTACCGTGCCTGCAAGCGCTGCCTGCCCGAGGCCGCGCCGGGTTCGCCCGCGTGGGACCTGCGGGGGGATGCCGCATCGCGCGCCATGCGCCTGATCGCCGACGGCGTCATCGAGCGCGAGGGTGTTCCCGGGCTCGCCCGTCGCCTGGGGTATTCGACGCGCCACCTCACCCGGATGCTCACGGAGGAGCTCGGCGCCGGCCCCGTCGCCCTCGCGCGGGCGCACCGCGCGCAGACCGCGCGCATGCTGCTCGTGGGCACCGAGCTGACCATGGCGGACGTGGCGTTCTCGGCGGGCTTCGCGAGCGTGCGGCAGTTCAACGACACGGTGCGCGAGATCTTCGGGCTCACGCCGTCGCAGCTGCGCGCGCGGCGTCCCCGCGCCGCGGGCGACCCCTTCGGTGCGCCGGGCGGGGTGAGCCTGGCCCTGCCGCGCCGCGGCCCGTTCGACGCCGCCGGCCTGTTCGCGTGGATGTCGGCGCGGGCCCTCCCGGGCGTCGAGGTCGCGACGGCCGACTCCTTCGCCCGCACGGTGCGGCTCCCGGGCGGGCCCGCGCGCTTCCGCGTGCACGACGACGGATCGCGGCTGCGGCTGCACGCGACGCTCGCCCGCCTGGGGGATCTGCCGGTGCTCGTCGCGCGCGTGCGGCGACTGTTCGACCTCGACGCCGACCCCGTGGCGATCGACGCCGCCCTCGCCGCCGTGCCGGCGCTGCGCGGATCCGTCCGTGGCGTGCCGGGGCTCCGGGTGCCCGGTGCCGCCGATCCCGCCGAGATGCTCGTGCGGGCCATGATCGGCCAGCAGGTGTCGGTCGCGGCGGCGCGCACGGCGCTCACGCGGCTCGCCGCCGCGCTGGGCGAGCGGATGCCGCAGCCCCCTGCCGACCCCGGCGACGCCCCTGCCGACCCCGGCGACGCCCGCGCCGTGCCCGGGCCGGCGCTGCTCTTCCCGACCCCCGCGGCCATCGCCGAGCGGGGCGGCGAGGTGCTGCGGGGCCCGGCCGCACGCGTGCGCGCCATCGTGTCCGCAGCCGAGGCCCTCGCCGGCGGCTCGCTCGAGCTCTCGCCGGGCGACGATCCCGCGGCGCAGCGTGCCGCGCTCATCGCCCTGCCCGGCATCGGGTCGTGGACGGCCGACTACGTGCGCATGCGCGTGACGGGCGATCCCGACGTCCTCCTGCCGGGCGATGTCGCGGCGCGAGCGGGCGCGGCGGTGCTCGGGGTGCCCGCCGATGCGAGGGGCCTCACCGAGTGGGCGACGAGGGCCGCCCCGTGGCGGTCATACCTCATGGGCCACCTCTGGCGCGCCGCCCTCCCGCAGGCCGCCGCCCTCCCGCAGGCCGCCCCCCGCCCGCCCGCCCCGGAGCCCCCGAGCGCGTCCGACACAACCGACCCGTTCTCCCTCGCCCCTCTCGAGAGGACCCCCGCATGACCACGGCGATGATCCAGACGATCGACACTCCTGACGGGCCCTTCACTCTGCTGGCCGACGAGCGGGGGCGCGTGCTCGCCTCGGGCTGGACGGACGCGCCCGAGGCGGTGCTCGCGCGGATCGCCCCCGCCGCGCGCCCCGATCGGCTCGAACGCGGGCAGACGGATGCCGCGTCCGCCGTCCGCGCGTACTACGCGGGCGATCTGCGGACGATCGACGCGGTCGAGGTCGTCCACACCGGCACCCCGCTCCAACGCCGCGGGTGGGCGGCACTGCGGCGCATCCCGCCGGGGGAGGCGCTGACGTACACGGCCTTCGCGGCGGCGTTCGGATCGCCCGCGGCCGTGCGGGCCGCGGCATCCATCTGCGCCCGCAACGCCCCCGCGCTCTTCGTGCCGTGCCACCGCGTGCTCCGCGCGGACGGATCGCTGGGCGGGTTCGCGTGGGGACTCGAGGTGAAGCGGGCGCTGCTCGACCGCGAACACGCAGCCTGACCCTTGCCGTCCGCGAAAGGCGAGGAATAAGCTGGAGGGCTGTCTTCGCGAATCCTCCGAGGCGGCCTCTCTCCGTGCGCCCGATCCCGGCGCCGCCGCTCCGCCTTCCCACAAGGATCATGACCTCCACCGCCGAAACGTCCCGCTCCGACCTGTCCACGCTCCGCTCCCTCGCGAGGCTCATCCCGTTCGCCCGCCCCGTCATCCCGCGGCTGGCGCTCGGCGCGGCGAGCGCGCTCGGCGCCGCGCTCCTGGCCCTGTCGATCCCACTGGTGCTCGAGCCGGTCGTCGCCGGCCCGATCCAGAGCGGCGAGTCCGCGCAGATCGCGTGGGGGGCCGCGATCATCCTCGTGCTGGGCCTCGCCGAGGCGGCGATGGTGTGGCTGCGGCGGTGGTTCGTGCTCGCGCCCGCGACGATGGTCGAGTACGACCTGCGTCACACGTTCTTTCGGCGTCTGCAGCGCCTGCCCGTCTCGTTCCACGACCGCTGGCAGTCGGGGCAGCTGCTCAGCCGCATGATGCAGGACATCTCGATGCTGCGACGGTGGCTGGCGTTCGGCATCGTGCTGCTCGTCGTCAACGTGCTCACGATCGTCGTCGGCACGGCGCTGCTGTTCCGGTGGCACTGGCTGCTGGGCACCGTCTTCCTCGCCGTCTCGGCGCCGCTCTGGTACGCGGGCTACCGCTTCGAGAAGACCTACGGAGCGCTCGCCCGGCAGAGCCAGGATCAGGCCGGCGACCTCGCCACCTCGGTCGAGGAGAGCGTGCACGGCATCCGGGTGCTCAAGGCCTTCGGTCGCGGGTCGCATGCCCTGAGGAAGTTCACGCGGCAGGCCGAGACCCTGCGCGAGACCGAGCTCGGCAAGGCCCGCGCGGTCGGCTGGATCTGGTTCTGGCTCGTGCTGCTGCCCGACATCGCCTTCGCGCTGTGCCTGGGCGCGGGCATCGCGCTCACCGCGCTCGGGCAGCTGCAGTCGGCGGAGCTCGTGGCGTTCTTCGCAATGGCGACGGTGCTGCGGTGGCCGATGGAGTCGATCGGGTTCCTGTTCTCGTTCACCCTCGACGCCCGCACGGCGACCGACCGGCTCTTCGAGGTTTTCGACGAGGAGAACACGATCACCGACCCTGCCCGGCCGCGGACGATCGCCGAGCCCCGCGGCGAGCTCGCCTTCGAGGGTGTGCACTTCCGGTATCAGGATGCCGCGGAGGGCGAGCGCGACCTGCTCGACGGCATCGACCTCGTGCTGCGCCCCGGCGAGACGATGGCCCTCGTGGGCCTCACGGGCTCTGGCAAGACGACGCTGACGACGCTTCCCACCCGGCTCTACGACGTCACGGGCGGGCGTGTGACCCTCGACGGCGTCGACGTGCGCGACCTGACGCTCGACGAGCTGCGCACCCACGTGGGCATGGCCTTCGAGGACGCGACACTCTTCTCGCAGACCGTGCGCGGCAACGTGCTGCTCGGGCGCCAGGACCTCGAGCCCGGCAGCGAGGAGGCCGAGCGCGTGCTGCGCGAGGCGCTGGATGTCGCGCAGGCGGGCTTCGTCGATGCGCTCCCCGACGGGGTCGACACCGTGATCGGCGAGGAGGGCCTGTCCCTCTCCGGCGGTCAGCGTCAGCGGCTCGCCCTGGCACGGGCGGTCGCGGCGCGGCCCACCGTGCTCGTTCTCGACGACCCGCTCTCGGCGCTCGACGTCGACACCGAGGCGCTCGTCGAGGACGCGCTTCGCGAGGTGCTGCACGCCACGACGGCGCTCGTCGTCGCCCACCGGCCCTCCACGGTGACGCTCGCAGATCGCGTCGCGCTGCTCGAGCAGGGGCGAATCACCGCGGTCGGCACGCACTCCGAGCTGCTGCGGACGAGCGCGCACTACCGGCACGTCATCTCGAGCCTGGAGGACGAGCAGGCCCGGCAGCGGGAGAGCGGGGTGAACCTGTGAGCACCACCGTCAACGGCACGAGCGGCGAGGACCGCTCCGACTACACGCGTGCCGAGAGCCGTTCGATCCGTCGCCGCTCCCTGCGCCTGCTGGGCACGCTCGTCACGCCCGTCCGGGGGCACCTGATCCTCGCGGCGGTCGTGCTCGTCGTCTCCACGGCCTTCCGGGTCGCCGGCCCCGCCCTCATCGCCTACGGGATCGACACGGCGCTGCCGGCGGTCATCGAGCGGGCCGACTGGCTGCCCACCGCGGGTGTCGTGGGGGTGTACCTGATCACGGCGATCGCGGGTGCAGCGCTCATCGCCTGGTACGTCGTCGTCGCCGCGCGGCTGACGCAGGCGATCCTGCTCGACCTGCGCAAGCGGATCTTCCTCCACACGCAGCGGCTCAGTCTCGAATTCCACGAGTCCTACACGTCGGGCCGCATCATCTCGCGCCAGACGAGCGACCTCGACACGATCCGCGAGCTGCTCGACGGCGGCCTCAACGAGCTCGTCTCCGGAGTGCTGTACGGCGGATTCACCCTCGTCGCGCTGCTGCTGCTGGACTGGCAGTCGGGCGTCATCCTCGTCGTGATGGGGCTGCCTCTCCTGATGCTCATGCGCTGGTTCTACATGCGCTCGCAGAGGGTGTACCGCGAGTCGCGCGTCGTCAGCGCGAGGGTCATCGTCACGTTCGTCGAGACGATGACCGGCATCCGCGCCGTCAAGGCGTTCCGCCGCGAGAAGCCGGGCGATGTGCAGTTCGGCGACCTGTCGATGCAGTACCGCGACGTGAACATGCGCTCGATCCGCCTGTTCGGCACGTTCGAGCCGGGACTCATGGCGATCGCATCGGTGTCCCTCGCGCTCGTCGTGGCGTGGGGCGGCATCCGGGTCGCCGAGGGCGGGATCGCGGTGGGCGTGCTGATCGCGGCGGTGCTGTATGTGCGCAACTTCTTCTCGCCGCTGCAGGAGGTGGCGTTCTTCCTCAACTCCTACCAGTCCGCCACCGCCGCCCTCGAGAAGGTGTCGGGGGTCCTGGAGGAGGTGCCGACGGTACCCGATCCCCGCGAGCCGGAGGACCTGTGGACCGCCCGCGGTCACGTGCGGTTCGAGAACGTGCGCTTCGGGTACGCCGACGACCGCGTCATCCTGCCCGACTTCTCGCTCGACCTGCCCGCGGGTCAGACCGTCGCCCTGGTGGGCACCACCGGCGCGGGCAAGTCGACGCTGGCCAAGCTCGTCTCGCGCTTCTACGACCCGAGCAGCGGTCGGGTCACGCTCGACGGCGTCGACCTGCGGCGGCTGCACCCGAAGGACCTGCGCCGCGCGATCGTCATGGTGACGCAGGAGGCGTACCTCTTCAGCGGGACCATCGCCGACAACATCGCGCTCGGCAAGCCCGACGCGACGCTCGACGAGATCCGCGCCGCCGCCCGCGCGGTGGGCGCCGACTCGTTCATCGAGCGCCTACCCGACGGGTACGACACCGACGTGAACAAGCGCGGCGGGCGGGTCTCGGCGGGGCAGCGTCAGCTCATCTCGTTCGCGCGTGCCTTCCTCGCCGACCCCGCGGTGCTGATCCTCGACGAGGCCACCGCCTCGCTGGACATCCCCAGCGAGCGGCTCATCCAGAACGCCCTGCAGACGCTGCTGGCCGATCGCACCGCCATCATCATCGCCCACCGCCTGTCGACGGTCGCGATCGCCGATCGCGTGCTCGTCATGGAGCACGGGCGCATCGTCGAGGATGACGCACCGGACGCGCTCATCGCCGGAACCGGCCGGTTCGCGCGACTGCACGCCGCATGGCGGGAATCGCTCGTGTGAGCGCGGGAAACTCTCTCGACATCGAGAGAGTTTCCCGCGCTGCGATAGGGTTGTGGGCGGCCCCGAACGAAAGACGACACAGGTGACCGACTCGACAATCATCTACACGTACACCGATGAAGCACCGGCTCTCGCGACGGCGTCGTTCCTGCCGATCGTGCAGGCCGTGACGGCCCAGGCCGGCGTCGACGTCCAGACGCGGGACATCTCCCTCGCCGGCCGCATCCTCGCCGCGTTCCCGCAGAAGCTCACGCCGGAGCAGCAGGTGGGTGACGCGCTCGCGGAGCTCGGCGGGCTCGCCACCCTCCCCGAGGCGAACATCATCAAGCTGCCCAACATCTCGGCATCCATCCCGCAGCTGAAGGCCGCCATCGCCGAGCTGCAGGCCTCCGGCTACGACATCCCGACCTACCCGGACGAGCCCGCCACGCTCGAGCAGAAGGACATCCGCGCCCGCTACGACCGCATCAAGGGCTCGGCCGTGAACCCCGTCCTCCGCGAGGGCAACAGCGACCGCCGTGCGCCCCTGTCGGTGAAGAACTACGCGCGCAAGCACCCCCACCGCAACAAGCCGTTCGCGGAGGGCTCCAAGACGCGGGTCGCCACGATGGGCCGCGACGACTTCCGCTCCAACGAGAAGTCGGTCGTCATGGAATCCGACGACGTGCTGACGATCCGCCACATCGCCGAGGACGGCGCCGAGACGGTGCTGAAGGAGGGCCTGAAGGTCCTGCCCGGCGAGATCGTGGACGCGACGTTCCTCTCCGCCGCGGCGCTCGACGCCTTCCTGGCTGAGACCCTCCGCCAGGCGGCCGCGGACGACGTGCTGTACTCCGTGCACCTCAAGGCCACGATGATGAAGGTCAGCGATCCGATCATCTTCGGCCACGTCGTGAAGGCGTACTTCGCCGAGGTCTTCCGCACACACGGCGAGACGCTCCGCGCGGCGGGCCTGACCCCCAACGACGGGCTCGGCGCGATCCTCTCCGGCCTGCCCTCGGTGCCCGGGGGCGACGCCATCGCGGCAGACATCACGGCGGCGCTCGCGGCCGGTCCGCGCCTGTCGTACGTCAACTCCGACAAGGGGATCACGAACCTCCACGTGCCCTCCGACGTCATCGTCGACGCGTCGATGCCCGCCCTCGTGCGCAACGGCGGAAAGCTGTGGGGCGCCGACGGCGGCGAGGACGACACGCTTGCCGTCATCCCGGACTCGTCCTACGCGGGCGTGTACCAGGCGACGATCGAGGACGTCATCGCGCACGGTCCGCTCGACCCCGCCACGATCGGAACCGTTCCGAACGTCGGGCTGATGGCCCAGGCGGCCGAGGAGTACGGCAGCCACGACAAGACATTCGAGATCGCCTCGGCCGGACGCGTGCAGGTCGTCGACGAGAGTGGCGACGTGCTCATCGAGCACACCGTCCAGCCGGGCGACATCTGGCGTGCCACGCAGACGAAGGACGTCGCGATCCGCGATTGGGTCAAGCTCGCCGTCACGCGTGCCCGCGCCACGGGCTCGCCCGCCGTGTTCTGGCTCAACCCCGATCGCTCGCACGACGCCGCGCTCATCGAGAAGGTGCACGCGTACCTCGGCGAGCACGACACCGACGGGCTCCAGATCGAGATCCTCGCGCCCGAAGAGGCGACGCGCTTCTCACTCGAGCGGATGCGCCGGGGCCTGGACACCATCTCGGTGACGGGGAACGTGCTGCGCGACTACCTCACGGACCTCTTCCCGATCCTCGAGGTCGGCACGAGCGCCAAGATGCTCTCGATCGTTCCGCTGCTCGCGGGGGGCGGGCTCTTCGAGACCGGTGCCGGCGGCTCCGCACCCAAGCACGTGCAGCAGCTCGTCGCGGAGGACTACCTGCGCTGGGACTCGCTGGGCGAGTTCTTCGCGCTCGCGGCCTCGCTCGAGCACCTCGCCGGGTACACCGGCAACCCCAAGGCGAAGGTGCTGGCCGACACGCTGGATGCCGCGACCGGCACGTTCCTCGAGAACGACAAGTCGCCCGGGCGGGCCCTGGGCACGATCGACAATCGCGGCAGCCACTTCTACCTCGCGCTCTACTGGGTGCAGGAGCTCGCCGCGCAGGAGCAGGACGCCGAGCTCGCGGCGGCGTTCGCGCCGGTGGCGGCCGAGCTCGCCGAGAAGGAGCAGGCCATCGTCGATGAGCTGCTGGCCGTGCAGGGCAAGCCCGCCGACATCGGCGGCTACTACCGCCCCGACCCCGCCAAAGCGGCGGCCGTGATGCGCCCCTCGAAGACCTTCAACGCGGTCATCGACGCGCTGGCGTAGACCGCGACGACGAAGGGGTGGATGCCGCGGCATCCACCCCTTCGTCGTTCGCGTGCATGTGCGGCTAGAGGCGGATCTCCGCGACCGTCTCGCCGTACTCCGTCTCGCCGACCGGGGAGAAGCCCACGCGCCGGAAGAACGCCTCGGGGCCCTGCTCGCCGGCTTCGTAGATGACGTAGAGGCACGTCTGCCCGCGTCGACGAGCCTCCTCGAGGAGGCCCTCCACGGCGAAGCGCCCGACACCGCGGCCCTGGTCGTCGGCGTCGACGTTGATGCGCAGGAGGATCGACCGGAAGTAGTCTTCGGGGGCTTCGTCGTCGAAGCTGCCGCTGACGAAGCCGACGACCTCGTCGCCGTCGACGACCACGCGCTGCCAGCTCGTGGCGGGATTCACGACGGTGGCGGCGATTCCGTAGGAGACCGGTGCGAGGAACTGCTCCTGCCCGGGTTTGAGCGACAGATTGTTCACCGCCACGATCGTCGAGGCGGAGAGTTCGACCAGTCTCAGCTCCGGCATACCACTCAGGCTAACGTGAACCGGCGCCGAACGCCCGCGCGGATCAGGCGTGGACCCAGACGTCGGTGCCGACCGGGGCCCAGTCGTAGATCACCTTGGCGAGGCTCGTCGGCATCCCGACGCAGCCGTGGCTCGTGGGCGTGCCCCAGTTGCGGTGCCAATAGACGGCGTGGAACGCCTGATCGCCCGAGAAATAGGAGACCCACTCCACGTCGGGCTGGAGGTAACCGACCTGGTCGTTGCCCATGTCCTGCACCCGCACTTTGGCCTGCACCTTGTGGTAGCCGATGTTGGTCTCCCACCCGGACTTGCCGCTGGAGATCAGCCAGGAGTCGATGACGGCGCCGTTCTCCTTGAGGTAGACGCGCTGGTCCGACAGGTCGACCTCGAGCAGCCTCGCGAGCGAGGTCGTCTCGAACTGCGTCTCGCTCACCGGGAGTGCGAACACGGCGTCGCCGCCGGCCAGCTGCGTCGCGTAGTCCGAGGCCATCCCGGTGGTGTCGGCGAGCTCTCGACCCGTCTGCCCCTCGGTCTCCGCCCGGATGACATCGCCGTCGGAGTCGGTGATGACGGTGGCGTTCACCGGGGCGCGGTTGACCGCCTCGGCGAGCCCCGCCATGGCGGCCTCGATCGCGGCCTCGTCGGCAGTGAGATCGATGCGGCCCTGCTCGGGGTCGGGCGTCAGCGTCAGCCAGGAGGCGGTCTGGTCGGCGGGGATCGCGACGGTGCGCTCCTCTCCGACGTAGAAGCCCGCCGTGGCGAGGACCGCGTTCAGCTCGTCGGCGCGAGCCGCGGCCGCCTCGGTCGTGATGGCGGCCTCGAGCTCGACCAGATCCGTAGACAGCGTGCCGGGGGCGGCGGCCAGCAGGGCGTCGCGGTACGCGTCCTCCGCCGCGGCGGCGTCCACGCCCAGTCCGGGCACGGCGGGCGTAACGACGTAGAGGTCGGCGGCGTCGTCGTAGGCCACCACGGCGTCGACGGGGGCCTCCCACACGGAGGCGAAGCCGTCGGCCAGCGCCGCGGTGGTCGCGTCGGGATCGATCGTGGGCGCGGTGCGGTCAGTCTCCGGGAACCACCCGCCGACCTGCCACAGGGGGTGCGCGGCGAGTGCCTCGCGGGCGAGCTCCTCGGCGGGCAGCGATGCGCCGAGGTCGGCGCCGGTGATGGTCGCGGTGACGCCGTCGGCGGTGATCTCCACGGCCGTGGAACCGATGCCGTCGGAGATCGTGGATGCCGCGGCATCCGCCGTGAGGCCGCCCACCGGCACACCGGCCACCGTCACTCCCGGGGCGATGAGGGTCGTGCCGAAGTACCAGCCGGCTGCGGCGACGCCCGCGAGAGGGATGCCGATCCACAGCAGCAGCGGCCAGCGCCTGCGGCGGGTCGGCGGGGGTGCCGGAGCCCATTCCAGGCGCGGCTCATCGCCGTCGTGCGCGCCCTGATCGGACGCGGTGGTCACCAGATCCGTCATAGCGGGCCCCCCTCGCTGCGCGCGAGTGCGCGTCGCATCGATTGTAGGCGACCGTATATCACGTTCCGGCAACGGTTGCCGGAGAGTGCCGGGTCTACTCGAGGCAGAGGCGCTGGAACTCGGTGAAGCTCGCCTGCATCTCGGTGCCGACGCTCTCGAGCTCGGTGAGCTTCGTCGAGTCGCCGGCGGCGAGGGCGTCCATCGCCTCCGCCACGGTGGCGAACGCGGTCTCGAGGTCGGGAAGCACGGCCGCGACCTCCGGGTTGCCGATGCGGCCGGCCTCCTCGCCGAGGGCGTCGCCGGCGGCCTGGAAGGCCTCCACGGCGGCGGCGGGATCCTCCATCGAAATGCCCTCGAACTCCGCGACGGCGCCCTCGATCGTGTCGTTCACGATCGAGCAGGCCTCGTCGACGGTCTGCTCCGAGGACGCGGAGCCGCCCGCATCGGAGCCCGATCCGCCGCCGGAGCCGTTCTCCGGCGCCCCGCCCGTGCAGGCGGTCAGGCCGAAGAGGGCGATGCCGGCGATGGCCAGCGCGGTGAGTCGAGTCTTCATCAGTTCCCCTGTCGTCCCGGTCCACCCTACGCGGGACTGCGGCGGGTGCCCTCCGGTCCGGTGCGCCGTCAATACCCGGATTCCGGGCCCCTGTGCGCTCTACTTGCCTCTGTGACGGAGACGTTCCTTTCTCGCTCGGCCGTGCGTGGACCGCGCGCGGCCGCAGCCATCGCGGTCCTGGGGATGGTCTCGCTGGCGCTCGCCGGCTGCGCCCTGGGACTCTCCGAAGATCCCGAGGTCCGCGTCGCCCTCGCCCCCGAGGCGTTCTCGGACGAGGCGAGGGGCCATCTCGTGACGACGTTCGAAGCCGAGAACCCGGGCGCGTCGCTCGTGATCGAAGACGCCCCCGGGGACGTCGATCCATCGGCCCCGATGGAGGCGGATGTCCTCGAGATGGATGCCGCGAAGGTTCCCGCGCTCGTGGCGGACGGGGCCCTGCTCGACATCGCGGGGGAGCTCGAGGATCTGGGTGGTGCCGACCTGATTCCGGGTCTCGTCATGGCGGCCTCGAACGGCGACGGGAGGTTCGGGGTGCCCCTCCACGCCGACGCGGGTGTCGTGCTCGCGGATCCCGCGCTGGGAGGCGAGCCTGCGCCGACCCTCGACGAGTTCGTCCGCGCGTCGATCGCGGGCGCACAGGCGGCGCCGGGGCGCCCCGGCATCCTGCTCTCCGGCGGAGACGACCTGCTGACGTTCGTCTGGGCGGGCGGCGGCGAGGTGGCGGTGTCAGACGGCGGGCGCTGGGACGCGCGGCTCGGCTCGGACGCGTCCGTCGCGGCGCTCGTTCTGCTGCAGGACCTGCTGATGAACGCGTCGGTGCCGCCCGGGGTCGTCGCGGCGGAATCCGTCGGGGCCGCCTACTGCGGGGCCGAGGCGGCTCGGCTGGTCGGTCCGGGCACGGGCCTTGCCGCGGGTGCCTGCGCGGGAGAGGGCGCGCCCGCGGCCCCCGCGGTCTTCGCCCTGCCGGGCCGGGACGGGGGCGCGGCGCCGGTGGCGGCACGCGGATCGGTCGTGGGCATCGCGGCCGGCACGGCGGAGCCCGAGCTCGCCCTCTCGGTCGTGCGGATCATGCTCGGAGAGGGCTTCCAGAGTCTCCTCGCGGCGGAGGGGCTCGTCCCCGCGCGGATCTCGCTCGCCCCCCTGGCCGCCGAGCAGCCCGGCGGGGCGGCCCGGGCGCTCGCCGCCGCGTCCGCCCGTGCCGTCCCCGCGACGCCGCGGTGGGCGCAGGTGGAGGAGGCCGGCGTGCTCGACGAGTTGCTCGCGGCGATCTCCCGCGGCGAGGATGTCGCGGCGGTCGCCGCCGCTGCCGACGCGCGCATCGAGGAGATCCTCGCGGGCTGAAGCGGTGCCCGCTCAGAACACCTTGCCGGGGTTCAGGATGCCCTCGGGGTCGAAGGCGCGCACGACGCGCTCCTGAAGCGCCCACTGGCCGGGACCGAGCTCGTCGACGAGCCACCGGCGCTTGAGCACCCCGATGCCGTGCTCCCCGGTGAGCGTGCCGCCGAGCGCGAGCGCCGCACGGAACAGCGCATCGGCGGCCTCCCACACGTGGGCCGGGACGTCGTCGCCGTCGAAGACGAAGTTCGGGTGCAGGTTGCCGTCGCCGGCGTGCGCGACGGTGGGGATGACGAGCCCGAAGTCGGCCTCGATGCGCGCGATCTCGGCGAACATCGCCGGCAGCGCGCTGCGCGGCACGGAGACGTCCTCGATGAGAGTCGTTCCCATCGCTTCCATAGCGGGGTGGAAGGAGCGCCGGATCGTCAGCAGCCGTTCGCCCTCGGCGGGGTCGTGCGAGATTACGACGGCACCGCCCGCCTCGCGCAGCACGCGGGCGACGGCGTCGGCCTCGGCATCCGCGGCCGGTCCGTCGGTCTGCACGGTCAGCCGCGCCGCGCCCGGCGTGGGGGCGGGCAGGTCGAGCAGCCGGTGCACCGCGGCGAGGCTCGCGGCATCCATCAGCTCCATGAGGGCGGGCTGGATGCCGCGGGCCGTCACCTGCGACGAGGCCCGGGCGGCGCCGCCCACGTCGGGGAACGTCGCGGCGATCGTGCGGACATGACCCGGTGTGAGGCGTCGCAGCTTGAGCGTCGCTCCGACGATCACGCCCAGGCGGCCCTCGGACCCGATGACGAGCGAGGTGAGATCGAGACCCGTGACGCCCTTGACGCTGCGGTGGCCGAGGCGCATCAGCTCGCCGTCCGCCGTGACGAGATCGACCCCGAGCACGGCGTCGCGGACGACCCCGTACTTGGCGCACAGCAGCCCGCCCGCGCCCGTGGCGATGTTGCCGCCCACGGTCGAGATGGCGCGGGAGGCGGGGTCCGGCGCCCACCACAGACCGTGCGGCGCGAGAGCCTCGTTGAGCTCGGCGTTCAGGATCCCCGGTTCCACGACCGCGAGGAGGTCGTCGGCGCTGATCTCCAGGATGCGGGTCATCGCGCGGGTCGAGAGGGCGATCTCGCCGGGGCCCGCGAGGGCCGCGCCCGCGAGCCCGGTGCCCGCGCCGCGGGTCACGACGGGGGTGCGCGTCTGCGACGCGATGCGCAGGGTGCGCTGCACGTCGGAGACGGATGCCGCGTGCACGACGGCCAGCGGAGCCCCCGCGGAGCGGTGGCCCGACTTGTCGGCCCGGGCCGCCTCCAGGGCGCCGGGCGAGGTGTCGACCCGGGCGCCGAGCTCGGCGCGCAGCAGGTCGACGACGTCGCTCATGCGAATCGGCGCCGCCCGACGACCGCGCCGACGGTGACGGCGACGACGCCGAAGGCGAGCCCGATCCAGGGCTGGCCGAGGCTCCACCAGGCCAGGGTGGCCGAGACGAAGATGAGCAGTTCGACGAACGCGGCGACGAACGGGTGGACCCGCACGACCGCCTTGGGGGAGACGAACAGCGCCCACAGGAGGATTCCGAGCGCGGGGGCGCCGAGACCCGCGACGATGCTCCAGGGGAACGGGAACGCCACGAAGCCCCAGAAGGCGAGCGTGCCGACCGCGACCAGCTCCGTCAGGAGGCGGACGATGTCCAGTGCGCCGGGGCGGGGCACGGTGCCCGCGGGCCGGGGCTGCTCGGGACGCGTCGGATCGACGCGGGGGGTCTCGCTCATACCCCCAGTCTACGAGCGGGGCCTCAGCGGCCGGCGCCCCAGAACCCCTGCAGCAGGCCCGGCAGCTCGGGTGTGTCGGGCGGGCCGGGTTCCGCCGGCGGATCGGGCTGCTGTTCGCCGCCAGGATCGGGCTGCGGGTCCACGTCGGGCACCGGTTCGGGTTCCGGTTCCGGTTCCGGTTCGGGTTCCGGTTCGGGTTCCGGGGGTGGAAGGGGCGTCGGGGAGAGTGTCGGGGGTGGCGGGGGGGCCGGAACGGGGGTCAGCGACGGCCGTGACGGCGCGGACGGGGCGGGGTTCCCCGGCGCGATCGGCGCCGGCGTACCGGGCGCCGCGGTGTCGCGGTCGCTCCCGCGCGGCGTCGACCGCGACCCGGGTGCCCTCGTGCCAGGCGGCGTTCCGGGTGTCGTCGTGCCCGAGTCCGCGTCGTCGGACACGGAGTCGCCCGGGGCTCCGTCCGGTGTGTCCTCGGGGGCGGCCGGCTGCCCGGGGGTGGGATCGCGCGGCGCAGCGGTGTGCACCTCCGAGACGCGCCCGAACGGCGACGATCCGCCGCCTTCGTCCTGCGAGCCCGGCAGCAGCGCGACGGCGACGATCCCGCCCGCGGCGACGACCCCGACGGTCGCGAACACGGCGGTCAGGCCGGTGCCCGACATCCACCTGCGCATGCGCGGTGCGCTGAGGGGGGCGCGACCCGTCGGGGCGGAGGCGCGGGGGGCGGGGATCGGCGCGGCCACCGCCGCGGAGCGTCGCGCCGCGGCATCCGGCGTGTGTCGGAGGGTTCCCGGCGCGCGGCCGACGACCGTGCCCGGCAGCGCCGGCACGGCGGGGTGCTGCCCGGTGCGGGCGCGGGATGCCGCGTAGGCGGCCGACCCCGCGTCGCCGAGGGCGTGGTGGCGCAGCAGCGCGGGGAGGGACGCCGTGAAGGCGGCCGTGTCCTCGTCATCCGCCGTGCCCGCGCCGCCGTCCGGCCTCGCGCGCAGCCATTCGCGCCGCGCCGCCTGACGGGCGCCGTCGACGAGGGTCCCGACCGCCGTGGATGTCGCCCCGACGAGCGGAGCGATGGCGGCGGGGCGCAGCGCGTCGACCTCGGCGTACCAGAGCACCTCGCGCTGATCGGGGAACAGCGCCGCGACGGCCGCCAGCGACGCGGCGTCGGGCGGGGTCTCGTCGCCGCCTCGTGGTGCGAGCGTCGTCACGAGGTCGCCCGCGACGAAGGCGCGGAAGGCGCCTCGGGGGCGCTCGCCCGAGCGGATCCGGCGCCAGACGCGCGCGAACGCGGCCTCCGTCGCGATCTCGGCGGTGACGCCGCTCTCGCTCGAGGCGAGCAGCTCGCGCGCGACCGCACGGGCTGCCGGCCAGTGACGGCGCCATAGCTCCGCGAAGGCGGCGGTGTCGCCGCCACGCGTGCGTCGGACCAGTTCGACGTCGGATGTCTCCTCGACAGAGCGAGGATCATCCACGGACGTGGACGTCATATTTCTCCCCAAGAGCCCCGTGACCGGGCGGATCGCGCACCGCGGATTCCCCGCCGCCGTGCTCGTGCCCCCCATTGTGCCCCAGGGGAGCGCCGATGCCTAGGACGGGGTGTCGGCCGGCGTCCCGCGCACGTGACGGGCGGGCGGGTCGCCGCGCGGCGCCCCGCCGCGTCCGGGGCGACGGGGGCGCCTGCGCGGCGGGCCGCCGACGGCTTCGGCGGCCCGGGCATCCGGTATGCTCGGGGGCGTCGCAACTGGCGTTGAGGTGGGTGACCACCGGGGAGCGACCGACTACGGCATTCGACCGCACGCCTGGGCCGATGCGAGTTTCGAGGCGTCCGCTCCACGGGCGCCAGCTCACCGGAACCGTTCGAAAGCCGTCGTCCAGGAGGCGCCATGACCGACCCGCTCTTCACCGCCCCGCTCGCCGAGGTCGATCCCGAGATCGCGCAGGTGCTCGAGCGCGAGCTCGACCGTCAGCGCGGATACCTCGAGATGATCGCGTCCGAGAACTTCGTGCCCGTCTCCGTGCTGCAGTCGCAGGGGTCGGTGCTGACGAACAAGTACGCCGAGGGCTATCCGGGCCGCCGCTACTACGGCGGCTGCGAAGAGGTCGATATCGCCGAGGAGCTCGCGATCGAGCGGGCGAAATCCCTGTTCGGCGCCGCGTTCGCGAACGTCCAGCCGCACTCCGGCGCGACCGCCAACGCCGCCGTCCTCCACGCCATCGCCCGCCCCGGCGACACGATCCTGGGCCTCTCGCTCGATCACGGCGGACACCTCACGCACGGCATGAAGATCAACTTCTCGGGCCGGTTGTACGACATCGTCGCGTACGGCGTCGACCCCGAGACGTCGCTCGTCGACATGGACGAGGTGCGCCGCCTGGCGCTCGCCCACACCCCCAAGGTCATCATCGCGGGCTGGTCGGCCTACCCGCGCCAGCTCGACTTCGCCGCCTTCCGCGCGATCGCCGACGAGGTCGGGGCATACCTCTGGGTGGACATGGCCCACTTCGCGGGTCTCGTGGCCGCCGGCATCCACCCCTCGCCCGTGCCGCACGCGCACGTGGTCTCCTCCACCGTGCACAAGACGATCGGCGGCCCGCGGTCGGGCTTCATCCTCACCAACGACGAGGGCCTGGCCAAGAAGATCAACACCGCCGTGTTCCCCGGGCAGCAGGGCGGTCCGCTCATGCACGTGATCGCGGCGAAGGCGACGGCGTTCAAGATCGCCGCGTCCGACGCGTTCCGCGATCGTCAGGAGCGCACCCTGCGCGGTGCCCGCCTGCTCGCCGAGCGGCTGTCGCAGCCGGATGTCGCGGCGGCGGGCATCTCGGTCCGTTCGGGCGGCACCGACGTGCACCTCGTGCTCGTCGACCTGCGCGACGCGCAGATCGACGGCAAGCAGGCCGAAGACCTGCTGCACGAGATCCACATCACGGTCAATCGCAACGCGGTGCCGAACGACCCTCGCCCCCCGATGGTCACGTCGGGTCTTCGCATCGGCACGCCGGCGCTCGCGACGCGCGGGTTCGGCGACGCCGAGTTCGCAGAGGTGGCCGACGTCATCGCGCTCGCGCTGCTGCCGGGTGCCGACGTCGAGGCCCTCCGTGACCGCGTCGCGGCCCTCGCGGACGCCTTCCCGCTGTATCCGGGTCTGCAGCAGTAGGTCATCGCCTCTGGCGGGTTCGGTGCGAGATCCGTAGGATCACTATGGACATAGGTATTCGCGCCGGTGGGACGATCGGCGTCGAGATGACGACACCGGCGATGCCCTGACGACGAAGACAGGAGACGACATGACGGCTGCAAAGCTCGACGGCACCGCGACGGCGGCGGCCATCAAGGAGGAGCTGCGGGTTCGCGTGGCGGCGCTCGCGGAGCGCGGGATCGTTCCCGGCCTCGGCACGCTGCTGGTGGGGGACGACCCGGGCTCGCGCTCGTACGTGACGGGCAAGCACCGCGACTGCGCCGAGGTGGGCGTCGCATCGATCCAGGTGGAGCTGCCGGCGACGGCGTCGTTCGACGAGATCGCCGATGCCGTCCGCGCCCTGAACGACGACCCGGCGGTGACGGGCTTCATCACGCAGCTGCCGCTGCCCAAGGGCATCGACGAGAACGCGATCATCGAGATGATCGATCCCGCGAAGGATGCCGACGGCCTCCACCCCACGAACCTCGGCCGGCTGGTGCTGGGCGTCGACCCGGCGACGGCCGTCGCGGGTCCGCTGCCCTGTACGCCGCGCGGCGTGATCGAGCTGCTCGAGCGCCATGGGGTGACCCTCGCGGGCAAGCACGTCGTCGTGATCGGGCGGGGCATCACGGTGGGGCGTCCGCTGGGGCTGCTGCTGACGCGCCGCGGCACCGACGCGACCGTCACGCTGACGCACTCGCGCACGCCCGATCTCGCCGAGCAGGTGCGCCGGGCCGACGTCGTGGTCGCCGCCGTGGGCGTGCCGCACCTCGTGAAGGCCGACTGGGTCAAGCCGGGCGCGGCGGTGCTGGATGTGGGCGTGACGCGCGTGGGCACGACGGAGTCGGGCAAGGCGAAGCTCGCGGGCGACGTCGATCCCGGTGTCGCGGAGGTCGCGGGCTGGCTCTCGCCCAACCCCGGCGGCGTGGGCCCCATGACCCGCGCGCTGCTCGTCGCCAACGTCGTCGAGTCGGCCGAGCGCCTGGCCGGCTGAGCCGCCGGGCCGCGCCGCCTGGGCGCAGCCGACGGCCGAAAACAGGAGATGGGCCGGTGACAGGAAGTCCCTGGCCCGATCCTCCTGTTCTCGGCCCCGCTCCTGTTCTTGGCCGCGGCTCAGGCCCGGAAGCGGGAGAGGAACGCCCGGGTGCGCGCCTCGCGTGGCGAGCCGAAGACCTCGGCGGGGGAGCCCTCCTCGAGCACGCGGCCCTCGTCGAGGAACAGCACGCGGTGTGCGACGTCCCGCGCGAAGCCCATCTCGTGCGTGGCCATCAGGATCGTCGTCCCCTCCTCGGCGAGCGTCCGCACGAGCTCGAGCACCTCTCCGACGAGCTCCGGGTCGAGCGCCGACGTGATCTCGTCGAGCAGCAGGAGCTCGGGGTCGGTCGCGATCGCCCTCGCGATGGCGACGCGCTGCTGCTGTCCGCCCGAAAGGCGGTCGGGGTGCTCGCGCGCCTTGTCGGCGAGCCCGACGCGCTCGAGGATCGCCAGGCCGCGGGCCTCGGCATCCGCCCGCTTCTCGCGACGCACGACGCGGGAGGCGAGGGTGACGTTGCCGAGGACGGTGAGGTGCGGGAAGAGGTTGTAGCTCTGGAAGACGACGCCCAGGCGGGCGCGCACGCGATTGGCGTCGACCCGAGGATCGGAGATGTCGGAGCCGGCGAGCAGGATGCGCCCGTCGTCGATCGGCTCGAGCAGCCCGAGGCAGCGCAGCAGCGTCGACTTCCCCGAGCCGCTCGCACCGATGACGGCGACGACGTCGTGGGCCGACAGGTCGAGCGACACCCCGCGCAGCACGTCGCGGTCGCCGAACGACTTCCAGAGGTCGGTGGCCGTCAGCAGCGAACTCACAGCAGTGCTCCCGTCTGCTCGCGGCGGCGCAGCCGGGCCGTGTACCAGTCGGTGAGGCGGATCGTCGGGATCGCGAGCAGGATGAACAGGATGCCGGCGACGATGTACGGCGTGAAGTTGTACGTCTGCGCCGACTCGATGCGGGCGGCGAGCACGGCGTCGGTGGCGCCGAGGATCGAGATGAGGCCCACGTCCTTCTGCATCGCGACGAAGTCGTTCATGAGCGGCGGGGTGATGCGCCGGAACGCCTGCGGAAGCACGATCCGCCGCAGCGTCTGCCCGTAGCCGAGACCGAGCGCGCGCGCCGCCAGCCACTGCGACGGATGCACCGACTCGATGCCGGCGCGGATCACCTCCGACACGTAGGCCGAATACGTGAGCGTCACGGCGATCGTGCCGAGATAGATGACCGGGATGCGCTCGTCGGCGAGCGTCGGCAGGCCGAAGCCCACGAGGTACAGCACGATGATGAACGGCAGGCCGCGGAAGATGTCGGTGTAGGCCGCCGCCAGTGCACGCAGCGGCAGGAAAACGGGGCCCTGCAGGGTGCGGAGCAGAGCGATCAGCAGCGCGACGATCGCCACCGTGACGACCGACAGGCCGAGCACCTGCAGGTTGAGCAGGAATCCGTCCCAGACGGCGGGAAGCGCGTCCCACGCGATCGAGGGGTCGAAGAACGCCTGCTGCACGCCCGCCCAGCCGGAGGTGTTGATGACGGTGACCCACACGACGAGCGCGAAGGCGATCGACGATGCGATCGCGACGAGCACCGAGCGTCGCGACTGGCGCGCGCGGTATGCACGCCGCTCGAGTTCGAGCTCGCTGGGGGAGTGGGCGCTCACGGCTCGACGGTACCCGAGGCGGGGCGGGCGGACCCGCGACGGCTCACTGCAGCAGCGTGACGCCCTGGCCCTCGCCGAGCCACTCGTCGGTGATCGCGGCGAGGGTGCCGTCCTCGCGCAGCTCGTCGATCGCGGCGGAGACCTGCTCCGTGAGCGGGGAGTCCTTGCTCAGCACGACGCCCCACTCGTCGGGGATGCCGCCGGCCGGCAGCTCTCCGACGATGAAGGAGTCCTCGATGTACATCGCGGTCGCGAGGTAGGCGGTGGGAAGGTCGATGACGAACGCGTCGATCTGGCCCGCGGTCAGGGCGGCCACGACATCCTCGTTCGATCCGAACAGCTGTGGCGCGGTCGTGGGCTCCACGACCTCCTCGAGCGTCTGCGCGCTCGTCGATCCCGCCATCGCGCCGATCACGAGGTCCTTGAGCCCGTCGATCGAGTCCACGCCGTCGGCGGCGCCGCCCTCGACCGCGACGATCGCCTGGCTGGCGGAGTAGTACGGGGTGGAGAAGTCGACGGCCTGCTTGCGCTCGTCGGTGATGGTGTACTGCTGGATGTTGAAGTCGAAGTTCTTCGGGCCCGGGGCGATCGCGGCCTCGAAGCTCGTGCGCACCCACTCCACGTCCTCGGGTGCGAAGCCGAGCTTGTCGGCGATCGCATAGGCCACGGCCGCCTCGAAGCCCTCGCCGGAGGCGGGGTCGTCGTCGATGACGTAGGGGTAGTAGGCGATGTCGCCGGTCGCGATCGTGAGTGTGCCCGGCGTGACGTAGCCGGCGTCCTCCTCGGCGGTCGACGAGCCGTCGTCGGCTCCCGATGCGCAGCCGGCGAGCGTGAGCGCGGCGAGGGCGAACCCCGCGGCGGCGGTGGCAAGGCGGGAGCGCGTCATGGGGGCCTCCAAGGCGTGGGGTGTGCCCGGATGCCGCGAAGCGGTCGCGGCGAGGGCGTGACATTCCATTCTCCCCGCGCTCGCGGGCAGGGGTACGCCGAAGCGACGCATTGTTACACGCGCGTCATCCGGCGCCCGGCGCCTACAGCTCGTCGAAGAGGCGCCGCTGTTCGTCGGTGAGGCCGTCCTTCAGCTCGCGCCGGCCCTGCGCGGCCTGGGCCGACGAGGGGGCGGATGCCGCGGCATCCCCGCCGCGACCGCCCCGCAGCCGACGCGAGGCGGTGTCGTAGAGCGCCGACGTGCGGGCCTCGATGCGGTCGTTGACGAGGTCGAAGATCGCCCACGCCACGAGGAGGGCGACCGGGGGCAGAGCGTAGCCCCAGAACCAGCCGGAGACGTCCACGCGAGTGAAGAGCACGACGAGGATCCAGATCACGAGGGCGACCGCGAAGACGATGCCGTATTGCACGAGCTTCTCCGCGAGGGCGGTGCGGCGGCCCGAGGAGCGACGGGCCATGCCGAGGAAGCCGCGGTGGATGAGCGGCTTCAGCCAGATCGTCGCCGCCGCGAGGATCACGCCCGCCCACAGCGCCGCCCAGCCCACCCGCACGCCGGGCAGCAGCCATCCGATGAGGAGGAGGACGACGACGTCGAAGGCGTACAGCGACGCGAAGCGCACGAGCCAGGCTCTCATCCCCCCAGGGTGCCACTCCGGGCGGGGGCGCGCACCCCGCGTCTCAGCCGAGGCGGTCGAGCTTGGTGATGTCGTCGCCCGGCAGGGCGTCGGCCACCGCCGTCACTTCGAGGCCGTCGAAGGCGATGCGGCCGGCGATCGTCGTGAGGAACGCGGTGTCGGAGGCGTCTCGGCCCGTCGCGATGCGCAGCATGGTTCCGCGCGGGGCGAGGGTCGTGGCATCCACGACGTGCCAGCCGCCCTCGACGTAGGCCTCGGCGACGGCGTGGAAGTCCATGGGGTCGAGCCCGGGCGCGTAGACGGAGACGAGGCGCGCGGGCACGTTGCGGGCGCGCAGAAGTGCGACGCACAGGTGGGCGTAGTCGCGGCACACGCCCTGGCGAGCGAGGAGGGTGCGCGCGGCGCCGTCGGTGGGAAGGCTCGAGCCGCTCACGTAGGCCAGGCGCGTTCCCACCCAGGAGCTGACGGCGTCGAGCAGGGCGCCGCCGCTCAGCCCGCCGAATTCGGCGGCGGCCGTGGGTCCGAGGGTGTCGGACTCGCAGTAGCGGCTCGGGCGCAGGTAGCGGATGAGGTCGGTCGGGTCGACGTCCTCCGGCGGGATGCGGCCCTCGACGGTGGCCGTGTAGCTCGCGACGAGGGAGCCCGTGCCGGCCTTCACCCGGTGCAGGCGCGTGCCGTGCGCGTCGACGAGCTCCTCCGCCTCGACCGAGGCCCCGTCGAGGCTGAAGAGGATGCTCTCGGCGGATGTCGCGGCATCCGCCGCCACCGCGAAGGAGAACACCAGCTCGGCCGGCTCGGTCACGGTGAGGGCGATGCGGGCCCCGACGTCGCGCTTCATCCACCGATCATGTCAGGCGCGTGTGTCGCCCGCGTGAACGCGTGCGGCCGTCCCGGTAGGCGGCTCGCCCCACGATGGGGCCGACTTTTCACGTTCTCTCGCGGGGAGCCATGCAGAGCCGGTCTCGAATCAAAGTGCGGTGAGAAGTTCCGTGCAAGCCTGCTCACAGCGCCGGCAGGACTCGGCGCACACGCGGCAGTGCTCGTGCATGTCTGCGTGCTGCTCGCATTCGGTGGCGCAGGACTCGCACGCGGTGCGGCATGCCTCGAGCAGAGCGCGAACCGCCGCGACATCCGGCGCAGTCTGGCGAGAAAGCACGGCACCGGTGGCAGTGCAGATGTCGGCGCAGTCGGAGTTCCTCCGGATGCACGCCACGAGTTCCGCGACCATGTCCTCTGCGAGGCACGCGTCTGCGCAGGCGGTACATGCCTGGGCGCATTCGATGCATGCGTCGATACAGCGCTGAACGATGTCCCGTGCAACGGTCGTACCAGCCTCCGGGTGCGTGGCGAGCATCTGGTCAGCGACGGTCATGGTTGCTTCCTCTCCTCGGGGGCGTTTCCTTCCAGCGGTGATGGTAGAGCGCGGTCGAGTGCCCGGGCAGGGGGTTGCGGTACCGCCTGCGAGTCGCGTAGGCAGACTGACGAGGGCGACGAAACTCGGCGCGTCGCGCCGGTGAATGCGCACTCCGCCTTGTGGCGAAATAAGGGGCGGTTTCTCGTCGGGTCTTCCGACCTCGGTTTCCCGGCGGAACCGCGCGATCCGCGTGCCTGAGGGGTGGGCCCCGTGGGGCTCGAACCCACGACCCGCGGATTAAAAGTCCGATGCTCTACCGACTGAGCTAGAGGCCCGTGCGCTCCAGCCTAACGAACGCGAAGCGGGCCGGATGCCGCAGCATCCGACCCGCCCGCACACGACACGCGGCCGTCGGCGCCCCCTCGCAAAAGGCGCCGACGGCCGCGGCCGTCTCAGGTCGTCCCCCCGGACGACCGAGTCAGGGTGATCACATCGGGGGCATCAGCACCGAGTCGATCAGGTACACCGTGGCGTTGGCGGTCTGGACGCCACCGCAGATGACCATGGCGTCGTTGACCATGAGCTCGTCGCCGGAGCCGGTGACCTCGAGGTCGGCGCCGTTGACGGTCGTGTGCGTTCCGACGACCTCGTCGGGGCCGGCCTGGCCGGGCACCACGTGGTAGGTGAGGATCGACGTCAGAAGGTCGGCGTCGGTCTGCAGCGTCTCGATGGTCGCGGCGTCGATCTGCGCGAACGCGTCGTCGACGGGCGCGAAGACGGTGAACTCGTCACCGTTGAGCGTGTCGACGAGGTTCACATCGGGGTTCAGCTGGCCGCTCACCGCCGCGACGAGCGTGGTCAGCAGAGGGTTGTTCGACGCGGCGGTGGCCACCGGATCCTGGGCCATGCCCTCGACCGAGCCGGCTCCGTCGGGAACGGCGGCGGCGTAGTCGGCGCAGCCCGGGCCCACGAGGTTGGCGGCCGGGTCCATCGTGCTGTCGTCCATCTCCTCCGACATGGACGGGGCGCTCGAGGGCTCCTCCATCGAGTCGTCGGTGGTGTCCGCAGCACCCCCGGCACACGCGGTCAGGGCGAACGTGGCGGCGAACGCGAGCCCGAATCCCGCCGTCACACGCTTCTTCGTCAGTGTCGACATGACTTCCTCCTCCGATACGGGCTTCACGCCCGGTTTCTGTGGCAGCCCCTGGTGCGGGACGGTCCGTCGCATCTGCGGCGTACACGGGCTCTTCGGAACCCCGTGGGGATCGGATTGAGAAAGTCCGAAAGTCGTCCGGTGCGGCGGATGCGCGCGGCGCGTCCGCGCGCCTCGGGGAGAGCCGATGGCGCTCGCCCCAGCCTTCGGCCGCCGTCGCGGTGCACGGGCGAGGATGCCCATCCGATCGGGACACCGCATCGAAGAGATCGCGAACCGGCCGTGCATTCTAGGCCGCGGCGAATGCCGCATCCAGTGCGGTGGGTCGTTGAGGGTGCCCGAGGAGGTGTACGGCATGCTTGTAGACATGGTGATCGACGGCATCGACGTGCGCGAAGACGGCGCGTCGGGCGACCGCATCGCCGAACTCCTGGTGCGCTCCGCCGACGGCGACCAGAATGCCTTCGCCGAGCTGTACGACGCGATGTCCTCCCGGGTGTTCGGACTCATCTGCCGCGTTCTGGTCGACCGGGCGCAGAGCGAAGAGGTGCTTCAGGAGGTCTTCCTCGAGGTGTGGCAATCCGCCGCCAAGTTCGCTCCGAAAAAGGGGCAGGGCAGGTCGTGGATACTCACGATCGCCCACCGTCGAGCGGTCGATCGTGTGCGATCGGCGCAGGCGAGCACGGATCGCGATGTGCGCGCGGGGTTCCGCGACATGGATGTGGCCCACGACGGGGTCGCTGAAGAGGTGGAGCTGAAGATCGAGGGCCGGCGCGTGACCGGGGCGCTCGCAGCGCTCCCCGAGGCGCAGCGAGAAGCGCTGACGCTCGCGTATTTCGGTGGTTACAGTCAGAGCGAGATCGCCGCGCTGGTGGGCGCTCCGCTCGGGACGATCAAGACGAGGATGCGGGATGGATTATCCCGCCTACGACTGGAGTTGGGGGTGACGACATGAACGAGCAGCACTTCGCCGAGCTCGCTGCGGGCCACGCCCTGCATGCGCTGAGCCCCGACGACGAGCGGGAGTTCACGCTCGCCCTCGCCGCCCACCCCGAATGGGAGCACCACGTGAGGGCGGATGCCGAGGCGCTGGCCCGACTCGCCGACCTGAGCGACCCGATCGATCCGCCGGCGCGCGTGCGTCACGACGTGCTGGCCCGCATCGGGGCGATGCCCCAGTTCGCCGCGGAGCCTCGCGCCGAGGCCGCGACGGAGGAAGACGTCCCGGTCGTCGCACCGCCCGTGCTCTCCGACGTGACGGCCACCGAGGTGCCGGCCGGCGTCGGCACCGCCCCCACCCGCCGGGGCCTCGGCCGTCGAGGATGGTTCGCGCTCGCGGCATCCCTCGCCCTGCTCCTCGGCATCGGCGGCGCAGCGGCGATCGTCACGCAGCAGTTCGCGCGGCCCGCGGCGGTCGTGGCGCTCGAGCAGATCGAGCAGGCGGAGGACGCGCAGAGCGCCTCGACGACCCTTCCCGACGGCGGCGAGGCGACGGTGCACTGGTCGTCCTCGGTCGGCGAGGCGGTGCTCGTCTCCGAGGGGCTGCCGCCCATCGAGGCCGACCAGAGCTACGAGCTGTGGTTCGTGCGCGGCACCGACCCGATCGCGGCCGGCGTGTTCGAGGCCGACCACTCCGGCAACGCCACCGCGTTGCTGGCCGGCGAGATGTCGCCCGGCGACGTCATTGCCGTCACGGTCGAGCCACTGGGCGGGTCGCCGACGGGCGAGCCCTCGAGCGATCCCATCCTCGCCATCCCCACGGCCTGACACGCCACCCGCCCGGCGTAGCCTGGAGGGATGAGCGACGAGACACCCGGTCCCGGGTTCCACAAGCCGGTGAAGCGGCCGTCGGAACTCTTCGACCGCCTGTACGGCACGCAGGACCCGGCCGAGGTCTCCCGCGTCGCGCACTCGACGGCGGCCGCGCTCCTCTCCCGTGTGCGGGAGGAGCCGGATGCCGGGGTCGTGGACCGGCTCGTGGAGTTCACCGACCGTCACGGCATCGACGACATCGCCGAGCTGTGGTCGCGCTCGCCGGCCCGCACGCTTCCCGGCACGCTCTGGCGCATCTACCTGCTGCAGTTGATGATCCACGACGACCCTCGCACGGCCGCGCTGCTGTACGAGCGGGGCCGGGTCGAGCTCGGCTCGGCCGACGAGGTCGTCGCCGGTGCGCCCGCGCCCGCCGGGCCCGAGGAGCTCGTGACGCTCTCGGACGAGATCCTCCGGGGCGTGTTCGACGGCGATTTCGGGGTGGCGCTGCAGCGCGCCGGCGCGTTCTGCCGCGTCGAGGCGTCGGGTGCGACCCACCTCGCCGACGACTACGAGCCGACCGAGCCGGAGCGCGCGAGCGAGCTGACCACGCGCGCGCTGCGCCTGTCGACCTTCGCGGAGGATCTGGATGCCGCGGCATCCCTCTGGCGCCGCGACTCGCTCACCTGAGCTTCGCCCGCACGCGGGCATGAAAGTGCCGGGCCGCAGAACGCCTCTCGGCGCATGGCCGCTCGGAGCGGCAGAAGATGGAGCCCGGGGTTACTGCGGCCCGGCTATGACAGTCTAACCGACGTCCCCCGCGGGCTATTCCGGATGCATGCGCCGCGTAGGCTCGGGGGATGAGCATGCGCCACGCGCTCCTGATCCGTCCCGCGGCATCCGACGATGACCGCGCCGACTTCTCGGGCACCTTCGTCGCCCACGATCCCGGCGCCCCCGCGCTGCTGCTCGGCGACCTCGCGGCCCAGCGCGGCGACGGGATCTTCGAGACCGTCGGCGTCGTCGACGGGGTGCCGCACCAGGTCGACGCGCATGTCGCGCGCCTCGCGCACTCGGCGGCGCTGTGCGACCTGCCCGCCCCGAACCTCGATCAGTGGCGCCAGGCCATCGCCGCCGCGGCGACGCTGTGCCCCGCGGGCGAGGCCTCGGTCAAGCTCGTCCTCAGCCGCGGCGTCGACGGCGCCTCGACGCCGACCGCCTGGATCGCCGCCGGCGGGGCGCCCGACTTCACCGTGGCCCGCACCCGCGGCATCCACGTCGTCACGCTCGACCGCGGCACCCCGCGCGGCGCAGCGGAGCGCTCTCCCTGGCTGCTGCTGGGGGCCAAGACCCTCTCGTACGCCGTCAACATGGCGGCCCTGCGCGAGGCGCAGAGGCGCGGGGCGGATGACGCGCTGTTCATCTCCTCCGACGGCTTCCTGCTCGAGGCGCCCACGGCGACCGTCCTGCTGCGCATCGACGGCCGCTACGTCACGCCGCCCCCGGAGGCCGGGATCCTCCACGGCACGACGCAGCTGAGCGCCTTCGCGTGGCTCGAGGCGCGGGGGGAGAACCCCGAGTACCGGGACGTGTCCGTCGCGGAGCTGGAGCGGGCGGATGCCGCGTGGCTGCTCTCCAGCGTGCGGCTCGCGGCCCCCGTGCGGGCGATCGACGAGCGCGAACTCCCCGTCGACGCGGAGCTGACGGCGTCCCTCAACGACGCACTGCGGGCGCGCACGGCCTGAGCGGCCTGCAGCGCTCACGGTGGGAAGGCCGGCCCCGACCCGAATACGGGACCGGCCCTCCCCGCCGGATCATCCGAAGCGGCCGGAGACGTAGTCCTCCGTGGCCTGCACCGACGGTGTCGTGAAGATCGTGCGGGTGTCGTCGTACTCGATGAGCTTGCCGGGCTTGCCCGTGCCCGCGATGTTGAAGAAGGCGGTGCGGTCGGAGACACGCGAGGCCTGCTGCATGTTGTGCGTGACGATCACGATCGTGTACTCGCTCTTGAGGTCCTCGATGAGCTCTTCGATCGCGTAGGTCGAGATGGGGTCGAGGGCCGAGCAGGGCTCGTCCATGAGGAGCACCTCCGGCGAGACGGCGATCGCGCGGGCGATGCACAGACGCTGCTGCTGGCCGCCCGACAGGCTCGAGCCGGGACGATCGAGACGGTCCTTGACCTCGTTCCACAGGTTGGCGCCCTGCAGCGACTTCTCGACCAGGGCGTCCTGGTCGCCCTTGCTCATGCGCCGGTTGTTGAGCTTGACGCCGGCGAGCACGTTGTCGCGGATCGACATGGTCGGGAACGGGTTGGGGCGCTGGAAGACCATGCCCACCTGGCGGCGCACGAGGACGGGGTCCACGCCCTGGCCGTAGAGGTTGTTGCCATCCAGCAGCACCTCGCCTTCCACGCGTGCGCCGGGGATCACCTCGTGCATGCGGTTGAGGGTGCGCAGGAACGTCGACTTGCCGCAGCCCGACGGTCCGATGAAGGCGGTGACGCTGCGGGGCGCGATGTCGAGCGAGACCCCTTCGACGGCGAGGAAGTCGCCGTAGTAGACGTTGAGGTCGTTGACTTCGATGCTCTTGGACACGTGTTCCTCTGGCTGTTGTTTCGGGTGGTGAGCGGGATCAGCGGGCCTTGGCGGGCGCGTAGATCCGCGCGATGACGCGGGCGATGATGTTGAGGGCCATGACGATGAGGATCAGCACGAGAGCCGCGGCCCAGGCGCGGTTGATGAACGCCTCGGCGGGGATGCCCTGGTTCATGAACTGCGTGTAGGTGAACACCGGCAGCGTCATCATGCGGCCCTCGAAGAGGTTGTAGTTCATGCTCGTCGTGAACCCCGCCGTGATGAGCAGGGGAGCGGTCTCGCCGATGACGCGGGCGATCGAGAGCATGATGCCGGTCGTGATGCCGGCGATCGCCGTGGGGAGCACGACCTTGAGGATCGTCAGCCACTTCGGCACGCCGAGCGCGTAGGCCGCCTCGCGCAGCTCGTTGGGCACGAGGCGCAGCATCTCCTCGCTCGAGCGCACGACGACGGGGATCATGAGCACCGACAGCGCGATCGCCCCCATGATGCCGAGCCGGATGCCGGGGCCCAGGAAGAGTGCGAACAGGGCGTACGCGAACAGACCCGCGACGATCGAGGGGATGCCGGTCATGACGTCGACGAGGAACGTGATGCCCCGCGCGATCTTCTTGCCCTCGCCGTACTCGACGAGGTAGATGGCCGTGAACAGGCCGATCGGAATCGAGATGATCGCGGCGGCGAGGGTCACGAGCAGGGTGCCGACGATCGCGTGGAGCGCGCCCCCGCCCTCGCCGACGACGTTGCGCATCGACGAGCTGAAGAACTCGGCCGACAGTCCCGCGACGCCGTTGGTGATCGCGGTGAAGCCGAGAGAGATGAGCGGGACCATCGCGATGGCGAAGGCCGTCGAGACGATCCCCGTGACGAGCCGGTCGACGGCCTTGCGGCGCCCCTCGATGAGCGAGGAGACGCCCCAGATGAGCGCGAGATACACGAGCGCGGTGACGACGAGGAAGCCGGCGATGTTCACACCGGTGCCGGCTGCCACGGCGAGGATGCCGAAGACGAGGAGGCTGAGCAGGGCGCTCGCGCCGAGGAGGGCCCAGGGCACCCACGCGGGCAGGCGCCCGCCGGTGATGCGCGGAGCCTGCGAGGTAGACGTGGGGACGGGACTCTGCGTCGGGGTGGAGGTGAGGGTCATGTCAGTTGGCTCCCGAGAATTCCCTGCGGCGGCTGACGATCCACCGGGCGAACGCATTGACCGCGAAGGTCACGATGAAGAGGATGAGGCCCGTTGCGATGAGGACGTTGACGTTGACGCCGTACGCCTCAGGGAACGTCAGCGCGATGTTCGCGGGGATCGTGCTGGGGTTCTCGGAGGTGAAGAGGCGGAAGCTCACGATGCCCGTCGCGGAGAGCACCATCGCGACGGCCATCGTCTCGCCGAGCGCTCGGCCGAGGCCGAGCATCGACGCGGAGACGATGCCGGAGCGGCCGAAGGGGAACACGGCCATGCGCACCATCTCCCAGCGGGTGGCGCCGAGGGCCAGCGCCGCCTCCTCGTGGAGAACGGGCGTCTGCAGGAAGATCTCGCGACAGATCGCGGTGATGATGGGCAGGACCATGACCGCGAGCACGAGGGCGGCCGTGAAGATGGTGCGCCCGGTGCCGGAGACGGGGCCCGAGAAGAGGGGGAACCATCCGGCGTTGTCGACGAGCCAGGTGTACACCGGCTGCGCGGCGGGGGCGAGGACGAGGATGCCCCAGAGTCCGAAGACGACGGAGGGAACCGCGGCGAGCAGGTCGACGACGTAGCCGAGCCCCTGCGCCAGGCGGCGCGGGGCGTAGTGGGAGATGAAGAGCGCCACGGCCACCGAGAGCGGCACGGCCATGAGCAGCGCGAGGAAGCTCGCCCAGACGGTGCCGAAGGCGAGCGGCCAGACGTAGTCCCAGAAGTTGGTGGAGAGGATCGAGGCCTCTTCGCTCGTGGCGGCGATGCCCGGGATCGACTGCACGACGAGGAAGATCGCGACCGCGGCGAGGGTGACGAGGATCATCGAGCCCGCGAAGAGCGCGGCACCCGAGAACCAGCGGTCGCCGGGCCGCTGCGGAGCCTTGGGCGGGGCGGCCGGGGGAGCGGTGGTGGTCATCTCATCCTGTTCTCGGGTGCTACGGGATGTTCAGTTGTCGCGATGGTGCCGGCCCGCGGCGTGAACCGCGGGCCGGCACCAGGGTCTCACTCGACGACGATCAGGTCGAGAGCAGCCTGCATGTTCTCGCGCTGCGTCTCGGAGATCGGGGCCGAACCGGCTGCTGCGGCCGCCTCGTCCTGGCCCTCGGGGCTGATGACGTACTCGAGGAAGCCCTTCACGAGCGCAGCGGATGCTGC
This sequence comes from Microbacterium sp. NPDC078428, assembly GCF_044542535.1. Classification (NCBI taxonomy): domain Bacteria; kingdom Bacillati; phylum Actinomycetota; class Actinomycetes; order Micrococcales; family Microbacteriaceae; genus Microbacterium; species Microbacterium sp. NPDC078428. The sequence continues at coordinate 301,368 of NZ_JBITUP010000002.1, read as the reverse complement.
GTCGACGTACTCCTCGCACGCGACCATGTAGCTCACGAGCACGATCGGGTACGCGGCCTCGTCGGGGGTGCGGTCGAGCGCGATAGCGAGGTCGCCATCGGTGCGGCCTTCCTCGCGCGGCGAGGCGTCGACGATCGCGGCGGCGGCCTCGGGGGAGAACCCGATGAACTCGTCACCGACCTGGACCGACACCTGGCCGAAGCCCTCGGCGCGCGACGCGTCCGCGTATCCGATGGTCCCCGTGCCGCCATCCACGGCGGCGACGACACCCGAGGTGCCCTGTGCGGCCTCGCCGGTGACGGGGGTGGCGGGCCACTCGCCGTCGGCCTCCCACTCCCACACCTCGGGGGCGGCCTGGTTCAGGTAGTCGGTGAAGTTCTCGGTGGTTCCCGAGTCGTCGGCGCGGTGGACGGGCGTGATGGCCTGGTCGGGGAGCGAGACCCCCTCGTTGAGGGCCGCGATCGCCGGGTCGTTCCAGTTCGTGATGGTGCCGGCGAAGACACCGGCGACCGTCGCGGCGTCCATGTTGAGAGACTCGACGCCATCGAGGTTGAAGATGACGGCGATCGGGGAGATGTAGGAGGGGATCTCGATGATGCCGGTGCCCTCGACGCACGCGTCGAACGGCCCCTCGGCGATCTCCTCGGCGGTGAACGCGCGGTCGGAGCCGGCGAACGCGACGGCGCCGGCCTGGAAGGAGTCGCGGCCCGCGCCGGACCCGGCGGGGTCGTAGCTGATCGTGGCGTCGGGGTTGGCGGTCTGGAAGCCGGCGGACCACGCCTGGACCGCGACCTCCTGCGACGAGGCGCCGGCGCCGACGAGCTCACCGGAGAGGCCGCTGCCGCCGTCCGCGGGGTCGGTCGTGGTGCCGCGCTCGTTCGCGGCGCAGCCGGCGAGGGCGAGGGCGGCGACGGCGCCGAGGGCCGCGACGCGCGAGATTCGGGTGATCTTCACTGTGTATCCGTTTCGATCCGTGACAGGGAGGTGTGTCCTGGTGCAGGGCACACCGAGAAGCTAGGAGCCGGCGCTTACGAGAGTGCGCCGCGCGGGTGAACGAAAGGTGAACGGCGGGCGTCGCCCCGCCTGCACTACCCCTGGATTCCGAGGATGGAGGGCCTGCGTCGCCACCCGTTCACGCGGCCTGGCTAGCATGTGCGGCATGTCGAAGACCAAGGCGCAGCGCAAGGCGAAGTCGGCTCTCGAGAAGGTGGCCAAGGAGGCGGCCGCGGCCAGGAAGACGGCCGCACGCCTGCCGAGCGGCGCCGGCAAGAAGCTCGAGGCCCGGGCCGCGGATGCCGCGGAGGTCGCAGACACGCCGAAGAAGGCCGTCCGCAAGAAGCCGAAGGCCGTGCGTACCGAGGCCGAGGAGGCGCTCGAGGCGCTGAGACGTGCGACGAAGAAGGCCGTGGCGAAGGCCGAGAAGGCGGCGCGGCGCGCCGAGGGGGAGGCGCAGACCCCGACGGAAGAGGCGCGGGCGGCATCCGCCTCCGGCGGCGCCGAGACCGCGCCTGACGCGCGCGCCGATACCCGAGCGACCGCCGACACCGGGGCGGCGAGAGACACCGATACCGATCCCTCGCGCCTGACCGTCGTCGTGCTGCGCGGCCGGGCCCGCGCCGCCGGGATCACGGGCGCCTCCCGCATGACCAAGGCACAGCTGATCGCCGCCCTCGGCGGCTGACCTGCCCGGGTTGCCCGTCGCGGCCCGAGGCCGCGCCCGGAACCGGAAGACGAAGCCGGCGAAGCGGCCCGTGCCCGCGTCGCGGCCGCCCCGACGCGGGGGTCATACCTTCGGAACGTGCGTCTCGATGGAGACGATGCCGGATCCCGGGTTGGTCGAGGAGAGGTGCACCACGGAGAACGCGCCCACCTCGAGAGCCGAGGCGCTGCCGAGGTACGAGCCCTTCATCGTCCCGGTCGCGAGGGCGATCTCGGTGAGGATCTCGGGAAGGACCGGGCCGTGGCTGCAGAGCACGGCTGGCTTGCCCGCGCGCACGCGCTTGCCCACCACGCCGCGCGCATCCGACTCGCCGCGCTCCCACGCGTCCTGGCTGAGGGCGGCGGTGCGCTGGATCTGGCGACCCGTCGCGGCGGCGAGCGGCGCCACCGTGGCGACGCAGCGCACCGCGTCGGAGGTGATGATCCGTCGCACGCCGAAGGCCCGCAGCGGTCCGACGATCGCCGCGGCCTGGCGAACGCCCCGCGTCGTGAGCGGCCGGGCGGCATCCGCGCCGTCGAAGGAGCCGCGGGGCTCGGCCTTGGCGTGCCGCAGCACGATGAGGGGGAACGTCTGGAGCACGCCGTCGTCGACGAGGGCGAGGAAGGTCTCGAGGATCTCGACGTCGACGGGATAGCTGAGGTAGCTGCGCGCCTTCCTGGGCGGGATCCACTCGAGCGCCGCGATCTCTTTGTTCGGCACGAAGGCCGACGCGCGGATCGCGTCGTCGGTGGCCTCGGCCGCCCAGTAGTGCACGATCTTCTCGCGCCCCTTGGGCAGGTGGTACCGGGAGACCCCCACGGGCGGTCCGAGGGCGACGCGGATGCCGGTCTCCTCGAAGATCTCGCGCACCGCCGTCTCGGCGAGCATCTCTCCCGGGTCGACCTTGCCCTTGGGAAGCGTCACGTCGGCGTAGGCGGTCCGGTGCACCACGAGGATGCGGAGCTTCCCTTCGACGAGGCGCCAGATGACGGCTCCGGCGGCGTAGACGGCGGTATCCGTCATCGCACCGCCCGAGCGCGCCGCCGCCGCTGCACGCCCGCCATCGTCTTGTCCTGCATGTCGATGAGGGGCTTGCCGTCCTCGCCCCGCGCGTGCCGCGTCCACTCGCCGTCGGGGCCCAGCCACCACGAGCTCGTCCCCTCGCTCATCGCGAGGTCGAACAGCGCGTGCAGCGCGGCCACGTGCGGCTCGGCGACGACCCGCACGAGCGCCTCGACGCGGCGGTCGAGGTTGCGGTGCATCATGTCGGCGCTGCCGATGAAGGCCTGCGGCGACCCGTCGCCGTGGAAGAGGAAGATGCGCGAGTGCTCGAGGTACCGGCCCAGGATGCTGCGCACGGTGATGTTCTCGCTCATCCCCGTCACGCCGGGCTTGATGGAGCAGATGCCCCGCACCCAGATGTCGACCTTCACGCCCGCCTGGCTCGCGCGGTACAGCGCGTCGATGATCTGCTCGTCCACGAGCGAGTTCACCTTGATGCGGATGTGGGCGCGCTTGCCCGCCTGCGCGTTGCGCCGCTCCTTGTCGATGAGCCGCAGCAGGCCCTTGCGCAGGTGCAGGGGGGCGACCAGCAGGCGCTTGAACTTCTTCTCGATCGCGTAGCCCGACAGCTCGTTGAACAGGCGGGTGAGGTCGCGCCCCACCTCGGCGTCGACCGTGAACAGGCCGAAGTCCTCGTAGATGCGGCTCGTCTTGGGGTTGTAGTTGCCGGTGCCGACGTGGCTGTAGCTGCGCAGTACGCCGTTCTCCTCGCGGATGACGAGCGCGAGCTTGCAGTGGGTCTTCAGCCCCACGAGCCCGTAGACGACGTGGACGCCGGCCTTTTCGAGCTTGCGCGCCCAGACGATGTTGGCGGCCTCGTCGAAGCGCGCCTTGATCTCCACGAGCGCGAGCACCTGCTTGCCCGCCTCGGCCGCGTCGATGAGCGCCTGCACGATGGGGCTGTCGCCCGACGTGCGGTACAGCGTCTGCTTGATGGCGAGCACGTGCGGGTCCTTCGCCGCCTGCTCGAGGAACGCCTGCACGCTCGTCGCGAACGACTCGTAGGGGTGGTGCACGAGCACGTCGCCCTTGCGGATCGCCGAGAAGAAGTCGGGGCGCTCGTTGTTGTCGCCGGGCTGGAAGGCGACGGCGGTCGTCGGCACGTGCGGCGGGTAGTGCAGGTCGGGACGGTCGATGCGCGAGACGTCGAACAGGCCGCGCAGGTCGAGCGGTCCCGGAAGGCGGTAGACCTCCTGCTCGGTGATGTCGAGCTCCTTCAGGAGCAGGTCGAGCGTGACCTCGTCCATGTCGTCCGTGATCTCGAGACGGATGGGGGGACCGAAGCGCCGCCGCAGCAGCTCGGCCTCGAGCGCCTGGATGAGGTTCTCGGTCTCGTCCTCCTCGATCACGACGTCCTCGTTGCGGGTGAGGCGGAACGCGTGGTGATCGAGCACCTCCATGCCCGGGAACAGGTCGTCGAGGTGGTTGGAGATGAGTTCCTCGAGAGGGAGGTACTTCGCGGTGGGGCCGTCGTCGCCGGGCAGCTTCACGAAGCGCGGCAGCATGCTCGGCACCTTGAGCCGCGCGAATTCCTGGCGGCCGGTGCGGGCATTGCGGATGCGCACCGCGAGGTTGAGCGAGAGGCCCGAGATGTAGGGGAAGGGGTGTGCGGGGTCGACCGCGAGGGGCATCAGGACGGGGAAGACCTGTGCGTGGAAGTAGTCGTAGAGGCTCTCCCGTGCCGCGGCATCCAGCCCGTCCCAGCTGACGACCTCGATGCCGGCGGCGGCGAGGTCGGGGCGCACGAGCGACTGCCAGGCCTCCGCGTGGCGCAGCTGCAGCCGGTGCGCCTCGGTGGAGATGTCGGCCAGCACCTCGACGGGCGCTCGCCCGACGTTGGTGGGCACCGCGAGGCCCGTCATGATGCGTCGTTTGAGCCCCGCGACGCGCACCATGAAGAACTCGTCGAGGTTGCTGGCGAAGATCGCAAGGAAGTTCGCCCGTTCGAGCGTCGGAAGCGTGGGATCCTCGGCGAGCTCGAGCACGCGCTGGTTGAACGAGAGCCAGCTCAGCTCGCGGTCGAGGTAGCGATGCTCGGGAAGCTGGGAGTCGTACGCCTCGACGATCTCGTCGAAGTCGTCGTCGTCGGCATCGCCCAGGCCGGAGTCTGCCATCGAGGTTTCGAGCATGCCCACATCATTGCAGGCGCGGGTGTCTCCGATGTGAACGAAGATGCCCCGGGTCAGCCCTTGCGGCCGGACGCTCCGCCGGTGGGCAGCGCGTCGTCGTCGTAGACGTTGAAGCGGTAGCCGACGTTGCGCACCGTGCCGATGAGCTGTTCGAGATCGCCGAGCTTGGCGCGCAGACGTCGCACGTGCACGTCGACCGTGCGGGTGCCGCCGAAGTAGTCGTAGCCCCACACCTCGCTGAGCAGCTGCTCGCGGGTGAACACGCGCGAGGGGTGGGTGGCGAAGAAGTGGAGGAGCTGGAACTCCTTGTAGGTGAGGTCGAGAGGCTTGCCGTGCACCTTGGCGGAGTAGGAGGACTCGTCGATCGTGATGCCCGAGGTCTGGATGCGGCTGGAGGTCTGCTCCTGCGTGAGGCGCCCCATGGCCAGGCGCACGCGCGCATCGACCTCGGCGGGGCCGGCGGTGACGAGGATGACGTCGTCGACGCCCCAGTCGGTGCTGACCGCCGTCAGGCCGCCCTCGGTGACGACGAGGATGAGGGGCGCGTCCAGTCCCGTCGTGTTGAGGATCTTGCACAGCGACTTCGCGCCCACGAGGTCGTCGCGCGCGTCGACGAAGATGACGTCGGCGCTCGGCGCGTTGACCAGCTGAGCGGGCTCCGCGGGGATCTGACGCACGCGGTGACTCAGGAGCTCGAGGGACGGCAGAGCCGGGCCACTTCCGTGTGCGGAGCTCAGCACGAGCAGTTGGGCCACGCGTTTCCTCTCGGGCCGCCGGGGACGGGATCTTCGTGGCCCCCATCTTACGCCGACGCGCCGAGGCGCCCGGCACCGGGCGTCCGGCCCGTCGCGGCGGGCCTCGCGCGAACCCGAAGCGGTGGGGGATGATGGAGCAATGTCCGTCCCCGACCTCGCCCCGCGCCCCACGGTCTACGGCATCGTGACGGTGTGGGTGCTCGCGCTCATCGCCGGCGTCGCCATCGCGGTCTTCGTGCCGGCGCCCCTGCAGGCGGTGTGGTTCGCGCTCGCGATGGCGGGTGCCCTGATCCTGGGCTTCGCCGTGCAGCTGGTCTACGGACGCTCCACCGGGTTCATCCGCCGCGTGGCGGCCAGCGCGCTCGGCTCCCTCCTCATCCTCGGTATCGTCACGGCGGCCATCGGCCTCGCCGCCATCATCTAAAGTGGGAAGCATGGACCTCGTCGCGCTCGAACTCTTCTTCGTGGGTCTGCTGGGCCTGGCGTCGCTGGCGATCGCCTTCGTGTCCGGCGTGGTGATTCTCAACCTGTACCGCGGCCAGCGCTGATCGGCGACGCGGTGTTCGATCTCCCCGCAGACCTTCCCGCCGACCTCGTGCCGCTGTCGTGGCTGATCGGCGTGTGGGAGGGGACCGGCGTGATCGAGTATGACGCCGCCGGACGCACGCACTCCGGTCAGTTCGTCCACCGGGTGAGCTTCAGCCACGACGGCGGCGACTACCTGAACTACGCGGCGGCGGCATGGCTCGCCGAGGGCGGGTCCGATCCGGCTCAGCGTCTCGTCCCCGAGACGGGGTACTGGCGACTGCACCGCCCCGCGGGGGATGCCGACGCCGGGCCTGCCCTCCTCCCCGCTCCGGGCTCGCCCGCACCGCGGACGGCCGACGACGTCGAAGCCCTCCGCACGCCTCGCGGCGGATTCGAGATCGAGGCGGCGATCGTGCACGCCGACGGCGTCTCCGAGCTCTACCTCGGCGAGGTGGCGGGTCCGCGGATCGAGATGTCGACCGACGCGGTCGTGCGGCCCTCGGGTTCGCGTGCCTACTCGCGCGCCACGCGCATGTACGGCCTCGTGGACGGTCACCTGCTCTGGGCGTGGGACATCCAGGCCCTCGGCCAGGAGCTGCGCTCCCACGCCTCCGCGCGCCTCGCGAGGGCCGACTGATGGGCTCGCCGTTCGCCGCGCTGCCCGGGGCCGTCATGGCCGACGGGTCGGCCGCCCCCGCTCACTACGGCGCGCCGCTGCGCGAGCAGGCGCTGCTGGATGCCGGGGAGGCCCTCGTCCACGCGGCCGACCGTGCCGTCGTGGAGGTCGCGGGGGAGGACCGGCTGACCTGGCTCGACTCCATCACGTCCCAGGCGCTCGGCGCGCTCGAGCCGGGGCGCAGCACCGAGCTCCTGGTCCTCGACCCCCACGGCCACATCGAGCACGCGGCATCCGTCGTCGACGACGGTGAGCGGGCGTGGCTGATCGTCGATGCCGATGGAGCCGACACGCTCGTGGCCTGGCTTCGACGGATGGTGTTCCGCTCCCGCGTGAGCGTCGAGCGCCGCGACGACCTCGCCGTCGTCGGGTACGCGCGGTCGGAATCGCCGGCGGCCCGTGCGGTGCTCGAGCACGGTGCGCCCGTGGCGACGTGGCGCGACCCGTGGGATGCCGTATCCGTCGGCGGGCACCAGTACGCGGTCGTGGTCCCCCACCCGGGCGCCGGGCGCGAATGGCACGAGGCGATCGTGACGGAGGGCGGCCTCGCCGTTCTCGCCGCGTCGGGCATCGCCGCCGCCGGGTTGCTCGCCGCCGAGGCGCTGCGCATCGCCGCGTGGCGCCCGCGCCGGGCGAACGAGGTCGACGCGCGCACCCTTCCCCACGAGCTCGACTGGCTGCGCACCGCCGTGCACCTGAACAAGGGCTGCTACCGCGGTCAGGAGACCGTGGCGAAGGTGCACAATCTCGGCCACCCGCCGCGGCGGCTCGTGTTCCTCCACCTCGACGGCAGCGACACCGTGCTGCCCGGGCCGGGCGCCGTGGTCACGGCCGACGGCGCCGAGGTCGGCAGGATCACGTCCTCTGCGCTGCACCACGAGGACGGCCCGATCGCGCTCGCCGTCGTCAAGCGCTCCCTCGCCGTCGACGCGCCGCTGCAGGCGCTGACCGACGACGGCCCGGTCGCCGCCTCGCAGCAGGAGATCGTGCCGCGCGACGCCGGGGCCGCGGCATCCGTGCCCCGCCTGCCGCGATTGTCCTCGCGCGCCCGAGGGTGAACGCCCGCTCCGCCGGTGAACCGCCGGCCGACGCCGGACCGCCGACGGTGACCGCCGCCGTTCCCGCACGCCTGCGCGATCGCTTCACGCCCCGCCCCGGCCTCGAACGCCTGCGCAGCTCGGCCGGCGCCATCACGCAGATCGTCGTGGCCGCGACGGGCGCCTACGCGTTCGCGTACTTCGTCCTGGGGCACCAGGCGCCCCTGCTCGCCGCGACCGTGACCGTCTCGAGCCTGGGCCTCGTGCGCGACGCCCGCCCGCGCCGCGTGCTCGAGACGGTCGCGGGCATGATCGTCGGCATCGCGATCGCGGAGCTGATCGTGCTGGGCCTCGGTCACGGATGGTGGCAGCTCGGTGTGACGCTCTTCGCGACGCTCGTCGTGGCGCGCTTCCTCTCGCCCCAGCCCGGCTTCGCGATCGCCGCGACCATCCAGTCGGCGATCGTGCTGATCCTTCCCGCGGCGGGGGTTTCGGCACCGCTGTCGCGGTTGACCGACGGGCTGCTGGGCGGTGCCGCCGCGCTCCTGGTGACGGCGCTGATCCCCCGCAACCCGCGCGCCGAGGCGCTGCGCGAGGTGCGGCGCCTCTTCGCCGCGATGGACGACACGCTCGCGACGCTGGGGCAGGCCCTGGAGCGCGGCAGCAGGCTGCGCGCGGAGCGCGCGCTCGAGAAGGCCCGGGCCCTCGACCCGCTCGTGCGGGGCTGGCGCGAGCTGCTCGACTCCTCGGTCGCGATCGCGCGCATCTCGCCCTGGCTGCGCGCGAGCCGCTCCGAGCTCGCGCGTCAGGAGCGCATCCTCGGCGGCATGGACCTCGCGGCGCGCAACCTGCGCGTCGTCGCGCGGCGCGCCGCCTACGTCGAGGACGACGGGAAGGCCCGCCCGGCCGCGGCCGATCTGCTGCGGGCGCTGCGGAAGGGCCTCGCGCTGGTCGGCCAGTCGGTCGAGGACATCTCGATGGAGCCGGCCGCGCGGGAGGCCCTGCTGGCGGTGGCCCGGCTGCTGGACCCGCAGGCGGTGCTCCCGGGGGCGGCCGTGAGCGATCACAGCCTCATCGCCGCTCTCCGCCCGCTGGCGGTCGACCTCCTCGTGGCGGCGGGGATGCCGCGGGACGAGGCCCGCGCGGCGGTGCCGCGCATCTGAGACGCGCTCAGCCGGGGGCGACGGCCGACCATGGCAGGGTCAGCTCGCCCAGGCGCCATCGTGCGCGTGTACCGAGCACGGGCACGCCCTCGTCCGCGAGGGCGGTCACGGTGTGCAGCCAGCGCTGGGTGGGGCCGAAGGGCGCCAGCGCCGCGGAACGGCCCCAGGCGCGGTCCAGGCGCGACAGGACGGCGTGGATGCGCTCGCCCGGCACGTTGCGGTGGATGAGCGCCTTCGGCAGGCGCTCGGCGACGACCGAGGGGTCCTCGAGCCCCTGCAGCCGCAGCGAGAGCGTGAGCCGCAGGGGAGTGCCGTGCTCGTCCACGTCGATCCAGCTGCCGACCCGGCCCTGCTCGTCGCACGTGCCCTCCACGAGAAGACCGCCGGGCGCGAGCCGCGACGCCGCGAGCCGCCACGCATCCGCGACGGCGTCCTCGTCGTACTGGCGCAGCACGTTCATCGCGCGGACGAGGACGGGGCGCCTGCCGCCGTCCGAGGGAACCTCGAATCCGCCGCGACGGAAGTCCACCCTCGTGTCGGCGGTGAACGCGGTGCGGCCGGCGCGGACCTCCGCCAGCTGCGCTCGCGCACGCTCGACCCGTTCGGGATCGATCTCGACGCCGACGACCTCGACTCTGGGGGCCGTGCGGCGCAGCCGCGCGGCGAGCTCGAACACCGTCACCCCGCTCGCGCCGTAGCCCAGGTCGACGACGAGGGGCCGGGCGGTCGCGCGCAGCCCGGGGAGCGCGGCGAGGTATCGATCGTTGCGTCGCAGCCGGTTGGTGTTCGTCGTCCCCCGGGTCGCCTGTCCGACGGGTCGGCGGGGCGGGGAAGCGGAGCGCACCCCTCCATGATGCCCGGACCGCGTCATCCGGCGCCGATAGCATGGGGGGCATGAGCGCCCCCTACACCCTGATCCTGCTCCGCCACGGCCAGAGCGAGTGGAACGAGCTGAACCTCTTCACCGGCTGGGTCGATGTCCGGCTGACCGAGCTCGGCAAGGCCGAGGCGGCGCGCGGCGGCGAGCTGCTCGCCGAGGCGGGGCTGCTGCCCGACGTGCTGCACACGTCGGTGCTCAGCCGTGCGATCCAGACCGCCAACCTCGCGCTCGACGCCGCCGATCGCCTGTGGATCCCCGTCAAGCGATCGTGGCGCCTCAACGAGCGTCACTACGGCGCCCTGCAAGGCAAGGACAAGGCGCAGACCCTCGCCGAGTTCGGCCAGGAGCAGTTCATGCTCTGGCGCCGCTCGTTCGACGTGCCGCCGCCCGTGCTGGCCGACGACGACCAGTACAGCCAGGTGCACGACCCCCGCTACGTCGGCATCGACGGCGAGGTTCCCCGCACCGAGTCCCTCAAGCTCGTCATCGACCGCATGCTGCCCTACTGGCACAGCGACATCGCGCCCGACCTGAAGGCGGGAAAGACGGTGCTCGTGACCGCGCACGGCAACTCGCTGCGCGGGCTCGTGAAGCACCTCGACGGCATCAGCGACGAGGACATCGCCGAGCTGAACATCCCCACCGGCATTCCGCTGGTCTACCGCCTCGACGAGAACCTCGTCCCCCTCGGGCCCGGCGAGTACCTCGACCCCGAGGCCGCCGCCGCGGGTGCCGCCGCCGTCGCCTCCCAGGGCAAGAAGTAGCCGACCCGCCTCGACGCATACGACGAACGCCCCGACCTTGCGGTTCGGGGCGTTCGTCGTATGCGGGCGGGGCTATAGCTCGGGGTCGGCGCTCCAGTCGCCGGTGGCGAGGTAGACGACCTTCTTCGCGACCGACTCGGCGTGGTCGCCGAAGCGCTCGTGGTAGCGGCTGGCGAGGGTGGCGTCGACCGTGGCCATCGCCTCGCCCTGCCAGTTCTCGCCGAGCACCTTCTCGAAGACGGAGACGTGGAGCTCGTCGAGCTTGTCGTCGAGGTTGCGGAGGTCTTCGGCGATCGTGACGTCCTGCGTGCTCAGCAGCTGCGTGAGCTTCTTCGCCATCTCGACGTCGAGCTGCCCCATCGAGGTGAACGTGCTCTTGAGCCCCTTCGGGATGGCGCGCTCGGGGAAGCGGTAGCGGGTGAGCTGGGCGATGTGCTCGGCGATGTCGCCCATGCGCTCGAGCGAGGCCGACATGCGCAGCGCGCTGACCACGATGCGCAGGTCGCGGGCGACCGGCTGCTGGCGGGCGAGGATCTCGATCGCCAGCTCGTCGAGCGCGACCGCCTTCTCGTCGATGATCGCGTCGGCCTCGATGACCTCCTCGGCGAGGGAGACGTCGCTCGTCCCGAAGGCCTGCGTGGCCTTCTCGATGGCGACCGCGACGAGCTCGGCGATCTCGACGAGCCGCCCCTGCACGTCTTCGAGGGACTGGTGGAAGACTTCGCGCACGATGATGAGCCCTTTCGCGGTTCGCGGATCCGTCGGCTGCACGGCCTCCGCGATCCTCCCCGGCGAAGGTTAACGGACGGTGCCGTGAGAGTGAATAGTACCGTCGCCGCCCGCGACGTTCTGCGGTGGAAGGCGGGTGGGGGGCCCTCCTTCGGCCTACGCTGGACCCATGAACTCCGTGCAGCTGGCGCTGCTGGCGCTGTGTGCGGGCATCGTCGTCGGTCTCGGGGTCGCCGCCCTCATCGGCGCCGCGCTGCGGGTCAAGCGCCGCGTGGAGGCCGAGGGTCGCGCCGTGGTGCCGGCCGGTGTGCTGCAGGTCCTCGACGCGATGGAGGGGGCGGCATCCGTGCTGGACGCCTCCCTCACCGTCGTGGCGGCCTCGCCGGCGGCCCCCGACTTCGGCATGGCGACCGGCGATGTCCTGACGGTGGAGGGCCTGCGTCAGCTCGCCCGACGCGTCCGCTCGACGGGGGAGCCCTCGAGCACGCGGTTCCGCATGCGACGCGGTGCCGTCGCCCCCGGTGCCCTCGTCACCGAGGGGCGCCTCGTCTCGGCACGTGCGGCGCGTCTCGGCGCGAGCCACATCCTGATCGTGGTCGACGACGTGACCGAGCAGGAGCGTCTCGAGCAGATGCGGCACGACTTCGTCGCCAACACCTCGCACGAGTTGAAGACGCCGGTGGGGGCCGTGAGCCTGCTCGCCGAGGCGATCGACTCGGCCGCCGACGACCCGCCGCAGGTGCGGGCCTTCGCGGCTCGCCTCCAGGCCGAGGCCGACCGCCTCACGCGCCTCACGAGCCGCATCATGGACCTTTCACGGCTGCAGTCGGCGGACGAGGTGCCGCAGGCTCGGGAGGTGTCGGTCGACGAGGTCGTCGTGGCCTCCGTCGAGGCGCACGCCCTGCAGGCCGACTCCGGGGGCGTGACCGTCGTGCGCGGCGGTGACCGCGGCGCGGTCGTCAGCGGAGACTCGACGATGCTTATCGAGGCCGTCGGCAATCTCATCGCGAACGCGATCGCGTACTCCCCGCGCGGCGCGCGCGTGGGCGTCGGCGTGCGCATCGACGGCCCCGTCGTCGAGATCGCCGTCACGGACCAGGGCATCGGCATCGCCGAGAGCGATCAGCAGCGCATCTTCGAGCGGTTCTACCGGGCGGATGTCGCGCGTTCGCGCCGCACGGGCGGCACGGGGCTGGGGCTCGCGATCGTCAAGCATGCGGTGCAGCGCCACGGCGGGGAGGTGCGGGTGTGGTCGCGGCTCGGTCGCGGGTCCACCTTCACGATACGGCTGCCGCGGTACGAGCCGCCGGTGAAGCACGGCTCCAAGCGCCGCAAGAGCGCCGACTCCGGAGCCCGGCGAGGGCCCTCCCGCGCAACCCCCCTCCGACAGGAAGAGATGAACACATGACCCGGGTGCTGCTCGTCGAAGACGAACCCGACCTCGCCGAACCGCTCGCCTACCTGCTGCGGCGCGAGGGGTACGACGTGGAGATCGCCGAGGACGGCCCGGCCGCGATCGCGTCGTTCGAGGAGAGCCCCGCGGACATCGTGCTGCTGGATCTGATGCTGCCGGGGATGCCGGGCACCGAGGTGTGCCGCCGCATCCGTCAGCTCTCCGGCATCCCCATCATCATGGTCACCGCGAAGGACTCCGAGGTGGACATTGTCGTGGGGCTCGAGCTCGGCGCCGACGACTACGTCACGAAGCCCTACTCGTCGAGGGAGCTCCTCGCGCGGATGCGGGCTGTGCTGCGCCGCACCGCCGATCCGGACGTCGACCTGGACGACCACGTGCTCGAGGGCGGCCGGGTGACCCTCGACATCGACCGGCACAGCGTGGCCGTGGACGGCGCCGAGATCAGCATGCCGCTGAAGGAGTTCGAGCTGCTCGAGGTGCTCATGCGCAACGCCGGTCGGGTGCTCACGCGGGGTCAGCTGATCGACCGCGTCTGGGGCAGCGACTACTTCGGCGACACCAAGACGCTCGACGTGCACATCAAGCGCATCCGCTCGCGGATCGAGAGGACTCCGAGCGAACCCGAGATGCTCGTCACCGTGCGCGGCCTCGGTTACCGCTTCGAGGCCTGACGCGGCGACCGCGGGCGGGAGAGCACTCAGGGCCGCCCGTCCGCCGATCTCTCCGCTCAGGGTACGAATGGAGCCAGGTAGTCGAGTTGGCCGTCGAGCACCGGGACCTGGACGAGCTCCCCCTCGGCATCCCCGGCCTGGAAATAGACCGGCATCGTCGCGCCGGGCGGGGTGTCGATGTCGGTGAGCAGGATCGGCTCGGCGTCGAAGAGGACGCTCTCCCCGTCGGTCGCGCTGGACGGGACGTCAGCTCCGAGGCTCACGGAGCTCAGCGCGGGAATCCTGATCGTCTCGGTCGCGATCCCGGCTCCTTCGCCGTACTGGATCGTCACGATCTGCGGGTCCTCGCCCTGGTTGATGAAGGCGCCGAGCAGATTGCCTTCGACGCCGTCCTCGGACACGACCACAGCGTTGCGGACCTCGATGTAGCCGCTGTCGGCATTGATGCCCTCTGCGGGCTGGTACTGGATCGTCGTCGCCTGCGGCGCCGTGAGGTTGCATCCCGTCGTGCCGATGAGGACGGCCGCGATAACGGCGAAAGGTGCGAGCCGGCGGGATTTCACGGGTCCTCCAGGGAAGTACGCGGACGGTCCTTGCATTCTATGGGGTCGTCCTGCCCGCTCCCTGCCGGGGGTGCCGGGCGAACCTTAGCGCATGCCGCCTGTGGTAAGCTGTAGGTTGCCGAAAGGACATAGCTGCATGCTTTTTGAGGTTGGCGAAACGGTTGTCTACCCGCACCACGGGGCCGCGACGATCGCCGAAGTGAAGACTCGGGTCATCAAGGGCGAAGAGAAGATCTATCTCAAGCTCCGCGTCACGCAGGGTGATCTCACCATCGAGGTGCCGGCCGACAACGTCGACCTGGTCGGGGTCCGCGACGTGATCGGCAAGGAAGGTCTCGAGCGCGTGTTCGAGGTGCTGCGCGCCCCCTTCACGGAAGAGCCCACCAACTGGTCCCGCCGGTACAAGGCGAACCTCGAGAAGCTCGCCTCCGGCGACGTCATCAAGGTGAGCGAGGTCGTTCGCGACCTGTGGCGCCGCGACCAGGACCGCGGGCTGTCCGCGGGTGAGAAGCGGATGCTCGCCAAGGCGCGCCAGATCCTCATCTCCGAGCTCGCCCTCGCTGAGAAGACCGACGAGGAGCGCGCGAGCGTCGTCCTCGACGAGGTCCTCGCCAGCTAGGCTCCCGGCGTGAGCATCACGCCAACCCCCCGCGTCGGGATCGTCGTCGTCGCCGCTGGATCGGGGGAGCGCCTCGGTGCGGGTGCACCGAAGGCGTTCGTCGGGATAGACGACCACAGCATCCTGAACCACGCCCTCCGAGGGGTCTTCCGAGGCCCCGTGGCGCAGGTCGTCGTCGTCGCGCCCGCAGAGCGGGCGGGGGATGCGCTGACGGAAGCGCTCGCGGTGGCGGATCGGACGGATGCCGCAGCGCCGCTGCCCTCGGGCCGGCGGCGCGACCTGGTGCACGTCGTAGCCGGTGCGGCGACCCGGCAGGGTTCCGTCGCGGCTGGCCTCGGCGCGCTGTGGGCCGGGATCGAGGTCGTGCTCGTGCACGATGCCGCACGCGCCCTCACCCCGCCGGAGGTCTTCGAGAGGGTCGTGGCGGCCGTGGATGAGACCGCGGCGGGTGTCGTGCCCGTGCTGCCGGTCATCGACACGCTCAAGCGCGTGGCCGGCTCCGACGTGGTGGAGGCGGTCGATCGGGCACCGCTCGCGGCCGCGCAGACCCCGCAGGGCTTCCCCCGCGACGTGCTCGACGCCGCGTACCGCGCCGCGGCGGGCGAATTCACCGACGACACGGCGCTCGTGGCCGCGGCCGGCGGCCGGATCACGACCGTGCCGGGCCATGCGTCGGCGTTCAAGATCACCACTCCCGCCGACCTCGAGCGTGCGCGCTCCCTCGTCCAGGATGCGGGGGCCGACGCGCAACCGCATCCGCACACCTCGCTGGCCGGCGCCCCGGCGGCGCCCAGGGTGGGCATCGGCACCGACGTGCACGCCTTCGGGGGCGAGGGGGAGCTGTGGCTCGCCGGCCTCCGCTGGCCGGGCGAGCCGGCGCTCTCGGGCCACTCCGACGGCGACGCCGTGGCGCACGCGATCGTCGATGCGCTCCTGGCCGCGGCGGGCCTCGGCGACATCGGCACCCACTTCGGCGTGGACCGGCCGGAATTCGCGGGCGCCCACGCATCCGCCTTCCTTCGACGCACGCTCGGACTCCTGGGCGAGGCCGGGTGGCGGGTCGGCAACGTCTCCGTGCAGGTGCAGGCCGGCCGCCCGCGGTTCGCCGCCCGTCGCGCGGAGGCCGAGCGGACGCTCTCCGACGCCCTCGGCGGCGCGCCCGTCTCGGTGTCGGCGACGACGACCGACGGGCTCGGCTTCACGGGGCGCACGGAGGGCGTGGCCGCCTTCGCCGTCGCGCTGCTGATCCCCGCCTGAGCGCCGCGCGCAGGCATCTCCCCCGCCGCGAGACACCACATGTGCGGCGAGACACCACACGGCGTATGGTGTTTGGCCGCAGAACCGGTGTTTCGGCGCGGGCGGGATCGCGGGGGCGGTCAGGCCTCCAGGGCGAAGGGCTTCGGGTCGCGCGGGGCGCGGGAGCCCCATGCCAGGGTCGCGAGGCCGACCGCGAGCACGGCGAGCCCCGCGACGGCGAGCACGCTCAGCTGCTCGCCGAGCACCGCGACGCCCAGGATGCTGGCGGTCAGCGGCTCGCCGAGGGTCAGCGTCGCCGCGGTCGCCGCGGTCAGCCCGTTCAGCCCCCACGTGAACAGCACGTAGGCGAGGGAGATCGTCGCGAGGCCGAGCCATACGGCCATCACGACGCCCGCGGGCTGCGCGAGCCACGAGAGGTCGACGAAGGGCAGCACACCGGCCGAGAGCACCGCCGAGCCCGCTCCCATGGCACCCACCACCGTGAACGGGTCCCAGCCGTCGTCGAGGAGCCGGCGCTGGGCGTTGGCGATGATCGCGAAGGTCGCACCCGCGCCCACCGAGCCGAGGAACCCGAGCGGGTCGGTGCCGCCGGCTCCCGCGGCATCCGTCCCGCCGCCGACGCCGATCAGCGCGACGCCGGCGGTGGCGAGCGCGGTGGCGAGCAGCCAGGCGCCGCTCGGGCGCCGGCGCGTCAGCGACCACTCGAGCACGCCGGCGAGGATCGGAGCGGAGCCGAGCGCGATGACCGTGCCGACCGCGACGCCGTTGCGCGCCGTGCCCAGGAAGAACAGCGGCTGGTACAGCGCGAGGCACACTCCCGTGAGTGCCAGAAGGACCAGCGGCGCGGCGGTGAGGCGGGGCCGCGGCGCGAGGGCGCCACGGCGGTGCGCGCGGCGGGCGAGCACGAAGGCGATCACAGCCAGCCCCGTGCCGCCGACGACGAGGCGCATGGCCCCGACCGAGAGGGGCGTCGTTCCCTCGGGGCCGAGCGCCTGCGACGTGCCGGTGGTGCCGAACAGCAGGGCGGCCGCGAGGACGGCGAGGGCGGAGATCACCCTCCAGTTCTAGCGCCTTCCCCGCCCGCCGGCCTGCGGGGCCGCCCCGGTAGGCTGGGGGAGTGACTGTGCGGCTCTACGACACCAAGGCGCAGGCCCTGCGCGAGTTCGTGCCGCTCACGGCCGACGCGGTCTCGCTGTACGTCTGCGGGCCGACGGTGCAGTCGGGCCCGCACATCGGGCACCTGCGGGGCGCCCTGAGCTTCGACATCCTGCGTCGCTGGCTGGAACATCGGTTCGGCCGCGTGGTCTTCGTGCGCAACGTCACCGACATCGACGACAAGGTGCTGCAGAATGCCTCGCCGAGCGAACCGTGGTGGGCTCTGGCGTACCGCATGGAGCGGGAGTTCACCGACGCGTATTCCGCCATCGGCATCCTGCCCCCCACCTACGAGCCCCGGGCGACGGCCTCGATCCCGCAGATGCAGCAGCTGATCACGCGTCTCATCGACTCCGGTCACGCCTACCCCGACCCCGCCTCGTCGGGAGACGTCTACTTCGACGTGCGCTCGTGGCGCGAGTACGGAACGCTCACCCGTCAGTCGCCCGACGCGATGGAGGCGAGCGAGGACGCCGACCCGCGCGGCAAGCGCGACCCGCGCGACTTCGCCCTCTGGAAGGGCGCCAAGGCCGGCGAGGACCCCTCCGCGACGTGGGACTCGCCGTGGGGCCCGGGTCGCCCCGGCTGGCACATCGAGTGCTCGGCCATGTCGCGCCGCTATCTCGGTCCGGAGTTCGACATCCACGGCGGCGGACTCGATCTGCGCTTCCCCCACCACGAGAACGAGCTCGCCCAGTCGCGGGCCGCCGGGGACGCCTTCGCCCGGTACTGGGTGCACAACGGCCTCGTGACCGTCGACGGGCAGAAGATGTCCAAGTCGATCGGCAACGTCGTGCTCGCCGCCGATGTGCTGGGTGCCAGGGATCCGCTCGCGGTGCGGTACGCGCTCGCCGCGGCGCACTATCGGTCGAACCTCGATGTCTCGGACCGCGCCCTCGACGAGGCCGAGGCGGCCCTCTCCCGCATCGACACGTTCCGCCAGCGCGTGCTGCGGGCCGGCAGCGCCGACCCGGCCGAGTTGAGCCCCGGCATCCTGCCCGAAGGGTTCGCCGCTGCGATGGACGACGACCTCGGCGTGCCGCAGGCGCTCGCCGTGCTGCACGAGACCGTGCGCGAGGGCAACGCCGCGCTCGATCGCGGCGACCGCGACGAGGCCGTGGCGGCGGCGCGGTCGGTCGCGGCGATGCTGGAGGTGCTGGGACTCGCGCGGGCCGGCGAGGCAGCGGCCCCCGGACACGACGGCACGACGAGCGCGCTGGATGCGCTCGTCGGCGAACTGATCACGCAGCGTGCCACCGCACGTGCTGCGAAGGACTGGGCGGCGGCCGACCGAATCCGCGACGCGATCGCGGCGGCCGGCATCGCCCTCGAGGACGGTCCCGACGGGACCCATTGGAGCATCGATCATGGCTAAGCCAGGACGCCCCGGCGCGAGCAAGGGCAAGAAGAAGGGCCCCGTCAAGGGCACCGGGGGCCTTGGGCGCAAGGCGCTCGAGGGCAAGGGGCCGACCCCGAAGGCGGAGGACCGCGGCTGGCACGTCGCGGGCAAGCGGAAGGCGGCCGCCGAGCGGTACGCGGCCGCCGGCGGCAAAGGCAAGCCCGCCGCGCGTCCGGGCGTGCGCGCGCCGCGGCCGAAGAAGGATGACGAGACCGAGGTCGTCACGGGGCGCAACTCGGTGCTGGAGGCGCTGCGCGCGAAGATCCCCGCGACCGCGCTCTACATCGCCCAGCGCGTGGAGATGGATGACCGCGTCAAGGAGATGCTCGCCATCGCGACGCACCGCGACATCCCCGTCCTCGAGGTCACGCGCCCCGAGCTCGACCGCATGGCCGGTTTCGACGGCGTGCACCAGGGCGTCGCCGTCAAGGTTCCGCCCTACGAGTACGCGCACCCCCAGGACCTGCTCGAGCAGATCATCGGCCGCGGCGAGACGCCGCTGCTGGTGGCACTCGACGGCGTCACCGACCCGCGCAACCTCGGCGCGATCATCCGCTCGACGGGAGCGTTCGGCGGTCATGGCGTGTTGCTGCCTCAGCGGCGCTCGGCGGGCGTCAACGCGGCCGCGTGGAAGACGAGCGCCGGTGCCGCGGCGCGCGTGCCGGTGGCGCTCGCGCCGAACCTCACCACGACGCTCAAGGAGATGAAGAAGCAGGGTGTCTTCGTGCTGGGCCTGGACGGCGGGGGAGATGTCGCGCTGCCCTCGCTCTCGCTCGCGGATCGCCCCGTCGTGATCGTCGTCGGCTCCGAGGGCAAGGGCCTGTCGCGCCTGGTCACCGAGACGTGCGATCAGATCGTCTCGATCCCGATCTCCGCCGCGACGGAATCGCTCAACGCCGGGATCGCGGCATCCGTGGCGCTCTACCAGGTCTCGACCCTGCGCGGCGCCGGCGCCTGATCACGGGAATGCCGTCGGGGCGCCGCGACTTGAACATGGTGACCCGCGCACATGCGCTCTGCCGAAAGGACAAGACATGCCCCGTATCGCCGTCATCGGAGGCACCGGCTACGCCGGAAGCCACATCGTTCAGGAGGCCGCCCGGCGCGGCCACACCGCCGTTTCGGTGGCGCGCACCGTGCCCGCAGACCGGGTCGATCACGTCACGTACGTCGAGGGATCGCTCCTCGACGTGCCCGGGCTGATCGCCGAGCTCGAGGGCGTGGATGTCGTGGTCGTCTCCGTGCCCGGCCGCGGCGACATGCTCGGCAAGGTGCGTCCCGCCGTCGCCGAGCTCGTGCGCGAGCTGCCCGCCGACGTCCGCCTCGGCGTCGTCGGAGGCGCCGGTGGAAGCCTCGTGGCTCCCGGCGGCCCGCGGCTGGTCGACACCCCCGGCTTCGTCGAGGAATACAAGCCCGAGTCGCTCGAGGCGATCGGCGTGCTCGAGGATCTCCAGGCCGATGACACGGGCCGCGACTGGTTCTACATCCACCCCGCGGGCGGCTTCGGCGCCTGGAACCCGGGCGAGCGCACCGGCTCCTACCGCGACGGCGGCGACGTGCTCGTCGTCGACGAGAAGAGCGGGGAATCCTTCATCTCCGGGGCCGACTTCGCCGTCGCGATCCTCGACGAGATCGAGAACCCGAAGCACGTGCGCGAGCGCTTCGCCGTCGGCTACTGAGCACCCGACCCGCGCGCGTGCGGGTCAGACGAGGTCTCGCCAGTCGAGGCTCGCGTCCTCGTCGTCGTCGATGACGGGAGTGGCACCCGTGACGACGGGGATCGCGAGCGTCTCCGTGGGGGGTCCCATGATGGTGGCCTCGTCACGGCGGTGGCGCAGCACGTTCTTGATGTAGGACGTCAGCGCCTCCGCGAGGGGCACGGACTGTCCGCGCTCCTGAGAGAGATACCAGCGGTGCTCGAGCACCTGGTGGAACACCTCTGCCGGCTCCAGCTTGGCGCGCAGGTCATAGGGGATCGCTTTCACGATCGGCTCGAAGACGCGCGTGAGCCACTCGTGCGCCGCCATCTCCTCGTCGTCGCCGAGGAGCGAGACGCGGGCCCGGAACTCGTCCAGGTCGTTCAGCAGGCGCCGCGCCTGGTTCTCCTCGACGTCGAGGCCGGTCAGGCGGATGAGGCGGCGCTGGTGATGACCGGCGTCGACGACCTTCGGCTGGATCGAGACCCGATTGCCGTCCGGCGTGGCCTCGATCGACATCTCGCCGATGTCGAAGCCGAGGGCGTTCAGTCGCTGGACGCGCTCCGTGATGCGCCACGCATCGCTCGAGGCGAACGTCTCGCGGTCGGTGAGAGCGGCCCACAGCGAGCGGTAGGACGACACGATGCCGTCGGCGATCTCGAGCGCGTCGACGCCGCCCTCGAGGCGTCCGCCCGCGGCGAGGTCCATGATCTCGCCGGCGATGTTCGTGCGCGCCACGTCGAGGTCGTGCTCGCGCTGACCGCGTGTCAGGCCGCTCTCGTGGAGCTCACCGGTCTCGGCGTCGACGAGATAGGCGGCGAAGGCGCCGGCATCCCGCCGGAACAGGGTGTTCGAGAGCGAGACGTCGCCCCAGAAGAAGCCGACGTTGTGCAGTCGCACGAGCAGAACGGCGAGGGCGTCGACGAGGCGCGTGGCGGTGTCGGGGCGCAGCACCTGCGTGAAGAGGGCGCGGTACGGCAACGAGAACTTCAGGTGCGCCGTGACGAGCGCGGCGGGGAGCGGGTTGCCCTCGGCATCCGTGCGGCCCGCGATGACGGCGACCCGGTCGACGCAGGGTACATCGAGGCGGTGCAGGTTGCCGAGCATCTCGTACTCGCGCCGGGCCATCTCGGCGGTGGTCTCCTTGACGGCCACGACCCTGCCCGAGAGGTTGGCGAATCGGACCAGGTGGCGCGAGATGCCCTTGGGCAGCGAGACGATCGTGCTCGAGGGCCACTCTGCGAGGGGTGTGGACCACGGCAGGGTCAGCAGCCCGGGGTCCACCGCGCTCGCGGTGATGCTCAGTGCGTCGGTCATGGATCCTCCCGGTCCGGCGCCCTCGATTGTGACACAGTGGCGCGGAGCGCGTGGTGGGGGACGGATGCCGTGGCCCGCCGAACGCGCGACGGCGCGGAACCCCGAGGGATTCCGCGCCGTCGCGTCGGAGCGGTGACGATCAGGTCGAGGCGATCGCGCGGTCGGTGAGGCGCTCGCCCGACTCGGCGTCGAACACGTGCACGTGACCGGGGATCGCCGACAGGGTGACCGTCTCGCCCGCGTGCGGGTGGCTACGACCGTCGACTCGCGCCACGAGGTCGGTGCGCGTGCCGTTGATGTCGGCGTGGCCGTAGAGGTAACCGTCGGCACCGAGCTCTTCCACGAGGTCGACGACCACCGAGAGCCCCGAGCCGTCTGCGGGACCGACCTGGATGTCCTCGGGGCGGACGCCCACGGTGACGTCGCTGCCGTGCGCCTTGCCCAGCGTGTCGGCCTCGATCGGGACGACCGAGTTGCCGAGCTGCACTCCGCCTTCCGTGAGGTGCGCCGAGAAGAGGTTCATCGCGGGCGAGCCGATGAAGCCGGCCACGAAGACGTTCTTCGGCGTCTCGTAGAGATCGCGCGGGGTGCCGACCTGCTGCAGGATGCCGTCCTTGAGCACGGCGATGCGGTCGCCCATCGTGAGGGCCTCGGTCTGGTCGTGCGTGACGTACACGGTGGTGACGCCCAGGCGGCGCTGCAGCGACGCGATCTGGGTGCGCGTCTGCACACGCAGCTTCGCGTCGAGGTTCGACAGCGGCTCGTCCATGAGGAACACCTGGGGCTGGCGGACGATCGCGCGGCCCATCGCGACGCGCTGACGCTGACCGCCCGAGAGGGCCTTCGGCTTGCGCGTGAGGTACTGCTCGAGGTCGAGGAGCTTGGCGGCCTCGAGCACGCGAGCGGCGCGCTCCTCCTTGCCGACGCCGGCGATCTTCAGGGCGAAGCCCATGTTCTCGGCGACGGTCATGTGGGGGTAGAGAGCGTAGTTCTGGAACACCATCGCGATGTCGCGGTCCTTCGGCGGGACGTCCGTGACGTCGCGGTCGCCGATGAGGATGCGGCCCGAGTTGACCTCTTCGAGGCCGGCGAGCATGCGCAGCGACGTGGACTTTCCGCAGCCGGAAGGGCCGACGAGAACGAGGAATTCGCCATCGGCGACCTCGAGGTTGAGCTTGTCGACGGCGGGGCGCGTGCCCCCCGGGTACAGGCGCGTGGCGTTATCGAATGTGACAGACGACATGGACGTCTTCTCCTTCACCGGCAGGTACGTGCCGGACGATCCGTTGTGAATGGAGGCGCGGGGGTCAGCCGAGCCGGACCCGCCATCGGGTCCTCCGGCAAGTATGTCACAGGCGTCCGGGGTCGCAGAGGGCGCGGATGCCTCTTCGTCTGGGTTTTTCCCAGCCTGTCTGGTTAGCATCGATCCCGGATGCCGCCCCACGAGTGCGGCCCATCGCCCGGGGAATCGACCCGCCGGCCCGGGCGCCGCAGCCAGTCAAGAGGTTCGATGTCCAGCGACCAGACGCCCCAGCCCCCCGCGCGTCGCGACCGCCGTGAGGCGGTGCGCGAGAAGGCCGTCGCCGTTCAGGCGAAGCAGCGCCGCAGTCGTGTCGTGCGCACCGGAATCGCCGCCGCGCTCGTGGGCGGCCTCGTCGTCGCGGGCGGAGTCGCCGTCGCGTGGACGGTGGCTTCCGACAACTCGCGCAAGGACCTCACCCCCTCCGGGATGAACGACGACGCGATCGTCATCGACACGATCCCGCCGAGCGTGATGGCCTCGTTCAGCGGATCCGGAACGCAGTCCGCCACCGAGGGGACGACGCAGATGGGCGTCGAGAGCCCCGCGCCGGCTCCGGAGTCGACCCCGGAGCCCACGGCGACGCAGGAGCGGCTCACCGTCGACATCTACGTGGACTACCTTTCCGAGGCATCCGCGGACTTCCAGCTCGCGAACGCGCGCCAGCTGTCGGAGTGGGTCTCGGAGGGTGCCGCGACGATCTCGTACCACCCCGTGGCGCTGCTGACCTCGAAGTCCAACGGCACGAAGTACTCGCTGCGCGCGGCGGCGGCCGCCGCGTGCGTGGCCACCTACTCGCCGGAGTCGTTCTTCTCCTTCAACCACGAGCTTCTCGTCTCGCAGCCCGAGATCGACACGGACGGCCACAGCGACGCCGAGCTGGCGGACCTCGCGCAGGCAGTCGGATCGGAGAACGTGAAGGTCGTGCGCGGGTGCATCGAGGGCGGCGACTTCACCTCCTGGGTGCAGCAGGCCACGGCGCGCGCCCTGGCGGAGCCGCTCGGTGAGACCAAGGCGCCGCTGTCGGGACCCGCGGTTCTGGTCAACGGAAGCGCCTACGCGGGCGACGTGTCGGACCAGAAGGAGTTCGCGCAGTTCGTGCTCACCCTCGCGAGCGACGCCTATTACTCGACGCCCACCCCCACCCCGACGCCTGGCGCGACCACGACGCCGACGCAATAGCAGCGACTTCGGGGCACGGCTCGAGGAACGCCCTAGACTCGAGGACCGAAGGATGCCGCACGGCGGCGCCCGCCGGCTTGGCGCAATTGGTAGCGCACCTAACTTGTAATTCACATTGGGGCGATATCAGGGGTTTCTGCGGGGTGTCACACCAACCTCGATCCCTTGTGCTGACTGGTCAGGAACTCCCGGCGCATATCACGCGGTGCCGTTGAATGTGCGGGGTTTGTGCGGGGTCATGTCACCTGTCACACCCGAGCACGAGGTGCACACACAAAAAACAGAAGCGGGCGCGGTCTGCGACGGATGCCCGATCTCCAAAAAACGAGGCACGAACGTCGCGTCTAGGGGTTCGTGCTCGTAGCGCAGTCAGTTTCGATGAAGATGGCGCACGAGCGCGAAGAGTCGCTCGGCGTTCGCCTTCACCGCGTTGGTGTCTGACGGCAGCGTGATCGATGTCGTGCCGGTCAGTTCCCGATCCAGATCGATGCGCACCTGAGCGCGCAACGGCCAAGGACGTTGAGGCTGCCCAGGGTGGGCTGTGAGGGCGGTAACGCGCAGCACCGCCGAACGAGGAACGGACTCGACGATCGCTTTGACCCCGGGGGAGAACCTGCTCCCTTCGTCCGGGGTGAATTCTGCCCGAACGAGTGTCGAGTCGGTGGCCACGAGGATGAACCCGGAGGGACCGTCATCGTCGCTAATGCTTCCGTCGACGAAGATCGGCTGCTCCTGTGCTGTGATCAGCACGACGCGCGCGAGGATATCGTGCAACCAGTCTGATTCCCGGCCCTGGCTGGCGTAGTACTTCCACAGTCCTGACGTCTCGTCGGGCAGCGTGTCAATGATTGCGCGGGCCGTATCGAGGGCTTCTTCTGAATTCATGCGTTAACCCCTAGCAGACGGGTCCGACATTCGACGCCCGCAGTTTTTCTGAAACGAGAGCGCAGCGTCAGACCGCGGCGTCTCCCACATTTCACACGCGAGCGAGTTCGCGGTCTGACATTTCTGACAGGACGTGATCGGGATACCCGCTGGATGGGATACCGCATGCCATCCCGCGTGTGAAACTTGCAGAGAGCGGGGTCTTGGTCGGTCGGCTGGTTCCAAAGAATGCGGGCGCTGACGGCCGAAGGCCCCCTCGGTGCCGGGTTGCCGGTCGTTGGGGGCCTTCGGGTGCCGGTGGGTGTCGCCCTGCCGGCGGTGCCGCACGGGAAGGATCGTGCGGCGTGCTGCGGGTAGGGAGTGCAATGGTGAGAAGCTGACCCGTTCCCGCAGCAGGTATCAGGCGGCGGCGTGCTGCAGGTACTTGACTGCGCCGGTGGTGTCGATGAGTGCACCGTCGAGTCGTGCCAGGCCGCGGAAGGTGATGAGGTCGCGGTCGAAGGCGAACTCGTCGGAGCGGTCGAGGCGGACGCTGCGGACGTTGCGGACCCAGTAGCGGGAGACGTCGCCGTAGAGGACCGACTTCGCTCCAGCCGCGATGGCGGGCATCGTGGGGTCGAGGTAGACCGGCTTGCCGAGCAGGGTTCCGGCGGATCCACTGCCGGGGATCACGTCGCTGTCGAACACGTACTCGCCTGCGCTGGTCTTGAGCTTTTTGATCGCGGCGAGAGTGCTGTTGCGCATGAGCCACGCGGCCGACGCGGAGCGCTGGTAGGGCTCGGCAAGGGACGCGGCGAGGTCGATGAGCAGGTCGCCGCCTTCGCCTGCGGTGGCCTGGGTGCCGAACCCGGCCGCGGGGGCTTCCTTCCCGAGCGTCGCGTCGGTGAGGATGCCGCGGGGCTGGCCGGTGCCGGTGCCGGTGACGGCGTGTGCACCGAACCCGTTGCCGATCGCGATGCCGACCTCACGGGCGATGTAGCCCTCGAGGTCGAAGCTGACGTCTTCGGCGAGCTCGCGGGTGACCTGCACGAGGAACCCGTACTTGAACGATCCGAGAGTGACCTTCCCGAAGGTCGGGTCGGACTCGGGGATCTCGGCACCCTCGGCGACGATCGCCGCGGTGCTGTGGGCGCTGGTCTTGGGGATCACGAGCGGCTCACCCGTGCTGGTCGTGATGACGGTCGCGCCGGCCGAGAGGATGGCGGAGCTGTCGACCATGTGCTCGACGAGGCTGCCCCAGAACGTCGTCCCGCGGAGGCCCGAGGCGGTGGAGGTAGACAGGTCGCGGCGCTCGACGCCGGGCTGGTAGCCGGACCGAATCTCGTCGTCGTTCGCGACGATCTCGATGGGGGCGTTGGACCGGGTGAGGATCGCTTCGCGGATCTCTTCGCCGATCTCGCTCGACGCACGCCGCGCGCTGCGGCCGTTGTGGAGCTTGCGCAGTTCGTTCTCGGCGTTGCGGTCGTTGCGCTCTTCGTTCTGCACGTGCTCGATGCGGGCGCGCATCTGGTCCATCTCATCGATGAATCCGCGGTACTCGGTCTCTTCGGTCGAAGTGAGGTCGCGCTTCTCCGTCTTGGCGCGCTCGAGGAGTCGCTGCGCGCTGTCGTAGAGGTTCTGCCGGTTCTGCTTGAGGATCTCGATGCGGTTCATGATGCTTTCCTTGCCCGTCTGTAGGTATCGAGGTCGTCGGCGGTGATCCGCCAGCGACCATTCACGTTCTCTGCGGGAAGGTGTCCGGCGAGGATCGCTTTCCGCACGCCCCGGTCGGTCATCGCGAGTCGTTCCGCCGCTTGCCCGGTGCTATACCAGGCTGGTCCCGGTTCCGGTTCTGCCGCTGGGATGGTTCCGCTGCAGGAACCATTGGCGTAGTCAAGCGCTGCGGAGCGGATCGAGCGGAGCACGGCCGCGGCCTGTGCGTCGGTGGGTCCGTAGTGGTCGTGCAGCCGGGCCAGGTTGACGTGGCGAACGAGGAACGCGCACACCCGGCCGGGGACCAGGACGCTGTGCGCCGGGATCCGGAACGGTTCAGCCATCACCGTCTCCGATCAGCTCGGCCAGCTCCGCGTCGACGTCGCCGGCCAGCTCGGCGTCGATCTCGCGGGCGGAACGAGCGATCTCGGACTGCCACCGGAACGTCTGCCGCAACTGCTGCGCGGCGGGCGCTTCCTCGATCGTGATGTCGACGAACTGCAGCACGCGGCGCAGCACTTCCTCGGGCTCGGGAATGCCGCGGTCGAGGATCTGGTCGCGGTCGGCACGGTTCGCGGCTATCAGCGCGCACGCGGTCTCAGTCGGGGTCATGATGTCTCTCCGTTCGATGCTGGTGGGGTCGGTCATGCTGTCTCGTCTCTCGGTTCGAGTGGTGTGTAGAAATGTCCAGCCCAGATGCCGGCGGGGGGTCGCGCGCGTTCGGCGTACGCGTTGCACTGGGTGCGGATCCTGCACTTGGTGGCGCAGATCTCGTAGAGCTCGGATCGGTCGGCGTCGTCGTCGGTGAAGCGGGAGTCTCCCGCGCATGCGGGTTCCCACTTCTCGCGTGCCCGCTGCAGGGCGAGGTATGCATCCGAGGCGTGAACGTGACGATCGGCGTGCTTCTCGCTGCTCATGCGGCTCCGTCCTTGCGTCCGTTGATGCACCTTGCGCATGTCCCGTCCGCGGTCCATCGGTGTTCGCCGGAAGGGCAGAGCGCCGGAGCGCCGAACTGGTGACGCTTCGGACGGTTCTCCGCCTCGGTCTGCTCGGCGGCCTCTCGAGCGGCCTTGCACGCCCAGCACGGGTCTGTGGTGCCGTTCGGGTGCTTTGCGCAGAAGCGACTCGCGTTACCGGTCACGTGTCCGGCCACGTAGGCAGAGGCCCCCCTAGAAGAATTACTTCCCAGGGGGAGGCCTACGCCTCCGCCTACGTGTTCGGCAACGTGACCGGTAACGTCACCGCTCTCTTGCTCCGATTTGCGGCGTCCGCGGTACACGGCCTGGTTCCTGCGCTTCCGTTCCCTGTAAGCCGCCACAGTGGCCGCAGGGGACTGGCGGAGGCCGCGTTCGTCGGACCATCCCCTCAGCTGGAAGCCGTCATCGGTGAGTTCGGCGAGTTCCGCGGACACCAGCGCCTCGATGTCGGCGTCGGTCACGCCCTCGGCATGCAGAAACCGATAGTGCCGAGACGACACGTGACCGTCGGTGCCCTGCTCCGCGGACCACATCAGCGAATTGGTGAAGATCCGCCACACGCGGTCTGTCATGTCCATGAACCGGAGCTCGGTGAGCCAGTATCCGGGAAGCCGCGCGTCGGTCACGTCGTCACCATCATCCCGACTCCTCCGCGTACATCACGGCGACGGTCGAGATGATCCGTGAGGCGACCTTCATCGCCTCCGCCTTCGTCAGGTGCGCGGCCGGGGTGCCGTCTTCCGCGAGGATCACGACGGTCTTCTCGAACCCTGTGTAGCCGGTCGTGACCACGTCGTCCGCGCGCATCAGATGTCCCGTTCGATCTGATCGGTGACGTCGCTCCTGCGCCGGAGCGTGCGCGAGCGTTCGGCATCCTCGAGCGACGCGAGAACGGCCTGCAACTCAGCGAGCGCGGCGCGAACATCGTCGATGCCCTTCCCCTTGGCTTCGAAACTGAACTCGGGGATCGGGTCGAGGATCGTGACCTCCCCGTCCTGGTAAGTCGCCGAGATGCCGAGGCTGTCGCTGCCGTAGAGGATCTCGATCTCCTCGGCCTCGATGTCGAAGATGTCGATGAACGTCGCCCACGTCGGCTTCGCTTCGGTGATCGCCGGGTGAGCCTCGAGGAATGCGTCGTGCTCGGCCTTCTGCTGCGCGACGGCTCGATCCAACATCTCCGACGCCGACACGAGGATCACCGCGGCCTCACCGTCGACGGTCGTTTCCTCGGTGGCGATGTAGATGCCGGCCGATACGAACACACCGTCATCGAGGACGTGCACTCCGTTCACGTTGTGCATCACGACCGGGGGGATGTCGGTGAGGGCGAGGCCGGTCACCTGCTCGCCGTCGAACCGGTAGAAGCGGCCGATCGAGTGCTGCGACACACCGAGCTCGACGGGACCACGGAGATCGGTGAGCTTCCGCACCTTGGTGGGCTCGGGCTCGGCGTACAGCAACCCGCCTGTGGCGCGGACGCTGACCCCGGGGTCGAAGTCGAGGACTTCCTGAATGTCGGGGTGGATGGGTCCGTACCTGCCCGCCCGGAACGCGGCCTCGACATTCTCGTACCGGCTCAAGATGCGCGCTTGGTGCGCCCACTCCGCGCTGCCAGTGACCTCGGCGAGCTCGCGCGCGTCGTCGGCGGTGACGTAGCGGAGCGACTTGCGCCGCTCCCGGTTCGGTCCATACGGGATGACGAGGTCGAGGGCGTCGTCGGTGAGCTTCAGCGTGAAGTCGGTGTCCTGTGTGATGATGGGGTTGTTCATTTCGGTGCCTTTCGTCGGTGCCTGGCCCTCGTCGAGCTGCAACTCGGCGGGGGCGTTTTCTTGTTCGTGACCCTCGAGCGCGGCTCGGGCGTCGGATCGGCGGGGGAATCCGCCGAAGGTGATGGCGTCGCAGTCCTCGCAGCGAGCGGCATATCCGCCGCTCCGCTCAACGGTGACGACCTTGTGTCTCCGGCTCACCACAGCGGGGCCGCCTCTCGCGCGGCTGAGGTGAGCGCCCAGACCGTCGCGGGACGGTGATAGGCGGATTCGCCGCGCAAGCTGGTAGCGGCGACGATTCCTCGCCGGCAGAGGTCTGCGCGGCGGGTGCGGAGAGAGCTCGGCGACGCGGGCGGTGCGCCGTGGCGTTGCACGCGCTGCTCGTATGCGACGCGGATCGCGTCGTCGGTGCGGGGCCCGTCCTGCAACACGGCGATGATGTGCGCCTGCACGGCGGTTATGCGCTCCTCGGTCTGGGCGGCGGCGGCCTCGAACGAGTGCCCGTCCACCGCGATCGGGCGCGAGCGGGTGGGGGCGGGCATCAGGACGCCTCCTCGAGGGAGTCGATCCAGGCGAGGACGTCTCGCTTGCGGTAGAGCACACGCCCGCCCGCCTTGACGAACTTGGGCCCTTTGCCCTCGCCGGCCCAGCGGGCGAGGGTCTGCACGGAGATGCCCGTGTAGGCCGAGACCTGGGGCCGCGAATTGATATCGGTCAACGTCGGCTCGACCGACGAGATGACTTCGGTCATGTCTGTTCCTCCTAACGCTTCAAGTAACCAGAATCCGGATACCTCAGAACGTAGCACACATTGCCGGGATGAAGTAACCGATTCCTGTAAGTTGGTTCCCATGACGGGATCTTTGGGCGCTGCTGTGCGTCGTCTGCGCGTCGAGGCGGGGCTTTCGCAGGACGACCTTGCGAGGCGCGCGAGGGAGTACGGCCTGAATTGGACGACGCCGCGAGTCAGCGAGCTCGAGCGTGACGAGCTCAGGATCTCTCTGCCTGTTCTCCTCGTCGTCGCAGCCGCGCTGAGCACTGCGGGTGGACACGCGAGGGAGATCCGCGTTCGCGATCTGCTAGACGAGCGTGAGAGCGTCCCGATCACCGCGAAGTGGAGCATGGGCGTCGACGAGTTGGCGCGATTCATTAGCGGCGACTATGACGCGATGAGCTTCGGCAGCTTCAACCCAGATTCCGAGCGAAGCGAGCCCGATACGAGCGGAATCTTGGAGGCCCTCCGACTTGCGCCGCCCGGGATCACCGCGCGCGAGGCGGCCGCGCTCGACGGCCCACCCTCTACCCTTGCCGAACGACGCGCGGCGAAGCGCATCGGCGTCCCCGTTTCGGTGGTGCGGATGTGGGCGCACCACCTGTGGGGAAAGCCGCTCGATGCGCGCGCTGCGGAGGTCGCTGGGAGCGAGTCTGCTCAGGCCCGGGGGCATGCGACCCGCGGACTCGTCGCCGAGCTTCAACTGGCCATCAAGGGGGCGGCTGATGCCTAGTACTACAGTCGCGTTTATTTCGCGTGGTGCGGCGCGTTAGCGCCGTTGTGGGTGATGATCGTGTTAACCCTTGGCGGTGGGTGACGATATTGCTGTGGCGGATGTGCGGGAGTGGGCGGCGGAGCTGGATGAGGTCGCTGGTCTGATCGGGCCGCGGTTCGCTCGTTCGGAGCCGCGCCGGAACGCTGTCGCGTATGTGCGAGGGCTGCTGTCGGAGCAGGAGCGGAAGAACTCGTGGACGCTGTCGGAGCACGCCGGTCAGGTGACGCCGGATCCGATGCAGCGGCTGTTGTCGACCACGGACTGGGATCCCGACCTGGTCCGTGACGATCTCCGCTCCTACGTGGTCGAGCACCTCGGCGACCGTGCCGGGATCCTGATCGTCGATGAGACCGGGTTCTTGAAGAAGGGCGACCGGTCCGCGGGCGTCGCCAGGCAGTACACGGGCACGGCGGGACGGATCGAGAACGCGCAGGTCGGCGTCTTCCTGACGTACTCGACACCCACGGGCCGGACGTTCCTGGACCGGGAGCTGTATCTGCCGAAGACGTGGACCGAGGACCGTGCCCGCTGCGCCCGCGCCGGTGTCCCGAAGGAGCGCGGGTTTCAGACGAAGCCGGAGCTCGCGATGGGCATGCTGGCCCGCGCGATCGATGCCGACGTTCCCGCATCATGGGTGACTGGCGACGCCGTCTACGGCCAGTACTACCGGCTCCGCAAGGCGCTCGAGGATCGCGGGATGTCGTACGTGCTCGCCGTGCCGTCCAGCCAGCGGGTGATCGCGAAGACCACCGTGTCGATCCTCGGGAAGGAGTACCGCGCCGACGCGCTCATCGGCGAGCTCCCAGCCACGGCGTGGCGGACCAGGTCCGCCGGCGCGGGCTCGAAAGGCGACCGCCGATACGCGTGGGCACGCGCCCGGATCAACGGGGAACGCGACCCGGATGCCGAGTACTGGCTCCTCGCCCGCCGCAGCCTCACCGACCCGTCAGAGCTCGCGTACTACCTCTGCCACGGCCCCAAGCGCGTCGCCTTGGGCGAGCTGGTCCGCGTCGCCGGCGCGAGATGGGCGATCGAGGAGACCTTCCAAACGGCGAAAGGGCAGACCGGGCTGGACCACTACCAAGTCCGGCAGTACGCCGGCTGGTACCGGCACATCACGCTCTCCATGCTCGCCCACGCCTTCCTCACCGTCACCCGGTCAAAAAGGGGGCTCGAGGAGACGACGACGGAGACCTCGTCGAGCTGAGCCTGCCCGAGATCCGACACCTCATCGCCGCGCTCGTCCTGAATGCGCCCGCCGACCCCGCGCGAGTGCTCCACCGGTCACGCTGGCGCCGAAAACACCAACACACCGCCCGACGACACCATTATCTACGCCGCGGACACACGCCATAAACGCGACTGTAGTACTAGGCCGCGCACTCCGCTGAGTAGTCACGGCGCGATCAGCGTCGTCGAGATCTCGCCCGGTAGGTGGCGAGCGCGTACCCGCTATCGATTCGACGATGGGAAGCTGCGCCAGGTCGAGCGGTTCGCGGCGACGAAGGCGAAGGCGACGACGTCGCTGCGTGCGGCGTTGACGACGTTGCAGGCGGCGTCTGGCGTTGACGTGAAGCGTGAGACGCGGCTCCGGGATCTCGGGGCGCGGTTCCTGCTCGCGAAGGCGGGCAGAGCGCCCAGGACGGTGGACGCATACCGGCACAGCGTGGAGAAGGTCATCGTGCCGCGTATTGGCGAGCTGTCGATCGCTGAGGCAACACCGGATCGGTTGCAGCGGTTCATCGACGTCGTCGCGGCCGAGAACGGCCCAGGGGCGGCGAAGACGGCCCGAGCCGTGCTGTCGGGCATGATGGGCCTGGCGGCGCGCTCGGACGCCGTCAGGGCGAACCCTGTGCGCGAGCTTGCGGCGGTCGAGTCGACCCGGCAGGGCGCGGTGGCGATCCCGCTCGATGAGCTGGCCGGCATCCTCGGCGGTGCTCGAGCCGATGAGCGTCTCCGTGAGCTCGACATGGTCGATCTGCTCGTCTTCGTCGCCGGCACGGGTGTTCGAATCAGCGAGGCGTGTGCGCTGCGGTGGGACGACGTCGATCTCGCCGCCGGCACCGTGCGCGTCGCGAAGTCAAAGACGGCCGCGGGGGAGCGGCGCATCGCCGTCCCGGCGGCGCTGCTTGGCATGCTCGGCGATCGCCGAGTGCGAGGCGGGCCGAACGATGACGCGGTCGTGTTCCCCACCGTGCTCGGCCGGCAACGTGATCCGCGGGCAGCTGCACGCGAGTGGGCGTCGGCGCGCGAGCGGATGGGCCTGCCGAGCGGCTACACGTTCCACGCGTTCCGCAAGACCGTGGCGACCGCGCTGGACCAGGCCGGCCTCTCCGCCCGCGACGTCGCCGAGTACCTCGGGCACACGAATCCGGCGCTCACGCAGAGCGTCTACATGTCGAAGACGGTCGGCGGAAGCCGTGCCGCGAACGCTCTAGACTCGGTGTTGAGAAATTGAATGTGCGGGGTTTGTGCGGGGTTGCATGCCACCTAACTGCCCGGCATGACCAGAAACCCGCGTGATTACGCGGTTCGCCGGCTTGGCGCAATTGGTAGCGCACCTAACTTGTAATTAGGGGGTTACGGGTTCGAGTCCCGTAGCCGGCTCAGGAGGACGAAGCGTCGGCGGGTGGGTGCTGACGATCGCCGCGCGCCCCGCACGGGGCTGTGACGTCGCCGCGTCACGTGCCCGCGCTCTCGGGCGCGGTTGCGGTGTGCTACCGGCTCGGCATCCGCGAGAGGAAGCGCTCCGGATCGATGCGCCGCGGGTGGCCCTCTCTCGACCGGGGAGGCTTGCCGCCGACGTACAGCCACCCGAGAAGCAGCTCGTTCTTCTTCAGCCCGTGCGCCTTCTTGATCGCCTTGGACCGGGTGTAGCCGCCGGTGCGCCAGATGACGCCCCATCCCGCCTCGTCGAGCAGAAGGCTCAGCATGTGGGCGACGCCGGAGGCGACGGCCTCCTGCTCCCATTCGGGCACCTTGTGCTTCGGGCGGATGCTCGCGACGACCGCGATCAGCAGGGGAGCGCGGAGGGGCTTGGACGAGGCCCCCTTCTCGCCCTCCGCCTTGTTGATCGCGCGTCCCAGCACGAGGCGGTCGTCGCCGCGCAGCTCAATCAGCCGCCACGGGGTCAGCCCGGAGTGATCGGCAACGCGCCCGGCCGCGGCGACGAGCGAGAGCAGCTCGTCGTGGCCCGGCGCGTCGTCGGTCACCTTCGAGAAGGACCGGCGGCTCAGAGCCGCCTCGCGCGCGCTCACTTCTCGGGGGCGAATCCGAGCGCGAGGGAGTTCATGCAGTAACGGTCGCCCGTGGGGGTGCCGAAGCCGTCGGGGAAGACGTGCCCCAGGTGCGAGCCGCACGCCGCGCAACGCACCTCGGTACGCACCATGCCGTGGCTGTTGTCCTCGATCAGCTCCACGGCGTCGGGGCGGATCGACTCGTAGAAGCTCGGCCAGCCGCAGCCGGAGTCGAACTTCGTTCCGCTCTGGAAGAGCTCGACGCCGCACGCGGCGCACGTGTAGAGCCCAGCGCGGTGCTCGTCGAGCAGTTCGCCGGTCCAGGGGCGCTCGGTGGCGGCCTCCCGCAGCACGGCGTAACGGTCGGCGCTCAGTTCCTCGCGCCACTGGTCGTCGGTCTTGTCGACGCTGTACGACATTGGTCCTCCTCGGGTAGATCCCCTCTATTCAACCGCGGTTGGCGGGCGTACGGGCGCGTCCGCGGTTGAATGGCGTCATGGACGACGCGGCAGCGGTCATCGAGCGGTACGCGCGGTTCGCCGATGACGAGGCGCGCGGGCGTTCGGACGTGTACGAGGACTGGGCGCGCGGGATCGCGGAGGACCCGGAGACGGCGGCCCTGCTGGCCCGCATACCGGCCACCCGTCGCCAGCCACCCCTCGTCTTCGCCGTCGCGCGCATGCAGGGCGCGCCGGTGGGGCCCTGGGCGGGGCTCCGGCGGTGGCTGCGCGAGCATGGCGATCGGCTCGTGGCCGAGGCATCCGCCCGCTCGTTGCAGACGAACGAGCCGCTGCGCTGCGCGCCGCTGGTCGCGGCGCTCTCGCTCGTGCCGGGGCCGGTCGCGCTCGTCGAGCTGGGCGCCTCTGCGGGGCTGTGCCTGTATCCGGACAGGTACTCCTACCGCTTCTGGGGCACGCGCGACGTGCGGCTCGATCCGGTCGAAGGGCCGGCCACAGTCGTGCTCGCGTCCGAGATGCGCGGTGCGGGCGGCGGGGAGCTCACGCTGCCGCGCGTGCTCACCCGCGTGGGCGTGGACCTCGCGCCTCTCGACGCGCGGGATGCCGCCGATCGCGCCTTCCTCGAGGCGCTCGTCTGGCCGGGGGAGGACGGGCGCGCCGAGCGCATCGCCGCCGCGCTGGATGTCGCGGCTGCCGCCCCGCCGCGCATGATCGCGGGCGACGCCGCCGACCCGGCGACCCTCGACGATGCGATCGCCGATGCGCGCCGCGCGGCGCCCGGCGCGAGCATCGTCGTCACGACCCCCGGGCTCCTACCGCACGTGCCGCGCGCCGGGAGGGAGGAGCTGCGGCGGGCGTTGACCGAGCGGGACGTGCGCTGGGTGTCGATCCATCCGGCGGGGATGTCCGGGGCGCAGCAGGCGTCGACGGGCGCCGCTGCATCGGGCTTCCACCTGACGCTCGACGGGCAGGTGGTTGCGAAGTGCGACCCGCTCGGGGCGTGGCTGGAGTGGCGCGCGTGCTGACGGCGGGTCCCGGCGTACCGTGAAGGCATGGCTGAAGAGCTGACAGATCAGCAGCGCGCGATCCTCGACTTCGAGGCCGACTGGCGCCGCCACGCGGGCGCGAAGGAGGAGGCGATCCGCAGCCAGCTCGGTCTGACGCCCGCCCGGTATTATCAGCTGCTCGGACGCCTGATCGACACCGCCGAGGCCCCCGCCCACGATCCGTTGCTCGTCGGCCGGCTCCGCCGCATCCGCGATCGGCGCGCGGCGGAGCGCGCCGCCCGCGAGCGGGCCGTCACCCGCTGACCGTCACCCGCTGACCGTCACCCGCTGACCGTCACCCGCTGACCGTCACCCGCTGACCGTCACCCGCTGACCGTCACCCGCTGACCGCTTCCGCCTGCCCGTGACGGGACACGCGGACGCCCCCCGGTAGCATGCTCTGGTGTCCCCGTCCCCTGCCGACCGTTTCGACGACATCCCGCCCTCCCGCGGACGCGTCGGTGCGCACCGGGCCGAGAACCCGCGCTTCGGCGGCCCCGGCCTGTTCCTCTGGGCGGCCGTCGCGACGGTCGTCCTGATCGGCGCCGGCATCTTCGCCTCGCTCGTCGCGCAGGGGCGTATCGTCCTGTTCCCCGAGCCCGCGCCGACCGCGGCGCCGGTCGACACCGTCGCGCCCGTCGTCGACACCTCGTACACGGTGCTCGTGCTCAACGGCACGCCGGAGGCCGGCCTCGCGACCCGGGTGAAGGATGAGCTCGTCGCCCAGGGCTGGCCCGAATCGGGGGTGCTCGCGAGCAACGCCGGGGACCGGGAGTTCCCCACCACGACCGTCTACTACGCGGCGGCGGAGGCCGAGGCCGCCGCACGCGGTCTCGCCGGCATCCTGGGGGCGGCCGACGTCGTGCTCGACCCCGAGTACCCGCTTCCGGGAACGCCCGCGACGCAGCTTACGGTGATCGTCGGAACCGACCGCACGGCGGCCGCCGAGAGCAACGACGGCACCGAGATCGAAGACGGCACCGAGATCCAGGACGGCACCGAGATCCAGGACGGCACCGAGGGCGGCTCGGGCACCGCACCGTAGAGCGCCTCCGCGCGCGCCGTGGCGGCGGCGTGTTTCCGTCCGATTAAGAGTTCGCGGCCCCTGTGTCAACAGTTGCCCGAGCGCCGGATCCGCGTCGTTCCGCGTGGCTAGCATGGCCGTGTCTCACCCCGCAGTAACAGGAGCGCACGCATGGCCCAGGGCACCGTCAAGTGGTTCAACGCCGAGAAGGGCTACGGGTTCATCACCGTCGCCGAGGGCGGACAGGACGTCTTCGTTCACTACTCCAACATCGACATGACCGGATTCCGGGTGCTCGAAGAGGGGCAGCAGGTGGAGTTCACCGTCGGCGCCGGGCAGAAGGGTCCGCAGGCCGAGTCTGTGCGGGTCGTCTGACCCGGCGCCCACGGCCCTCGCCGTGTCGGCACGGCGGCGCGCCGCACCGGCCCTAGTCTGTCGCGCATGACGATCGCCGCGCGCCGCCGCGCCCGCCTCCGGGTCGCCGTGCTCGCGATGGCCGCAATGGCGCTCGCCGGATGCGCCGCGTCCTCCGACGCTGCGCCCGTTCCCATCGCGACGACGGTGCCGCCGGCGCCGTCTCCGACCGCAACGGTCGAGCCGGCGCCCGAGGCGCCGCAGACGGTCCCGCATCCGCTGCGTGGCACCGCGGTGCCCGCGGGCGGCGTCGCGGGCCCCGCCCTCTCGGCGAAGATCGACAACCACCCCGCGGCGCGGCCCCAGGTGGGGCTGGAGCGCGCCGACGTCGTCTTCGAGGAGCTCGTCGAGGGCGGTCTCACCCGCTACGTCGCGGTGTGGTCCTCCGACATCCCCGACGAGATCGGCCCGGTCCGCAGCATCCGTCCCATGGATCCCGACATCGTCGAGCCGCTCGGTGGGGTCATCGCCTACTCGGGCGGGCAGCAGCGGTTCGTCGACATGATGCTCGCGACCTCGGTGCACAACGCCATCCACGGTGGCGCCGACGATCGCTTCATGCATCGCACGAGCGGAAAGGCCGCACCCCACAACGTCATCGTCAGCGCGCGCGAGCTGGTGCAGGCCTATGCGCAGATCCCGGCGCCGGCGCCGCAGTTCGCCTTCACCTCGATGCCCGTCGCCGCGTCGGCGGCGGCCTACGGGCGTTCCTCGGCCGGGTTCGACCTGTCGTTCTCGCCGCGCCAGAGCAGGCAGTGGCAGTGGGATGCCGGCAGCGGTGGCTACCTGCGCGGCCAGAACGGGGCCGCCGACACCGACCCCTCCGGCGCGCCGCTGTCGGCGACGAACGTGGTCGTGGTCGCGGTCGACATCGACTGGGCGTACGGAGAAATCCCGCGCACCGTCATGATCGGCTCGGGTGCCGCGTGGATCGCCACGGGCGGCAAGGTGCTGGAGGCGACGTGGACGAAGCCCTCCCGCGAGGCGCCCCTCCAGCTGACCAACGCCCACGGCGTCGCCATCCACCTCGCGCCCGGTGCGACGTGGGTCGAGCTCGTGCCGACCGGGTCGGGCGGTTCGGTGTCGGTGCGCTGAGCGCCGCGGCGCGGCATCCGGTCGCCCGCCGTCATGCGGCTTGCACTCTCCCGGGGCGAGTGCCAGAATGTGGTTAGCACTCCCATTGTCGGAGTGCTAAACCCAAACCTACGTCCGGGAGGGACGACACACACATGGCAAAGATCATCGCTTTCGACGAAGAGGCCCGTCGCGGCCTCGAGCGCGGCCTGAACATCCTCGCCGACGCCGTCAAGGTGACGCTCGGCCCGCGCGGTCGCAACGTCGTGCTCGAGAAGAAGTGGGGCGCCCCCACCATCACGAACGACGGCGTGTCGATCGCCAAGGAGATCGAGCTCGACGACCCCTACGAGAAGATCGGCGCCGAGCTGGTCAAGGAGGTCGCCAAGAAGACCGACGACGTCGCGGGTGACGGCACCACCACCGCCACCGTTCTCGCCCAGGCTCTCGTGCGCGAAGGCCTGCGCAACGTCGCGGCCGGCGCCGACCCCATCTCGCTCAAGCGCGGCATCGAGAAGGCCGTCAAGGCCATCACCGACCAGCTGCTCGAGGGCGCCAAGGAGGTCGAGTCCAAGGAGCAGATCGCGGCGACCGCCTCGATCTCGGCCGCTGACCCGACGATCGGCGAGCTCATCGCCGAGGCGATCGACAAGGTCGGCAAGGAAGGCGTCGTCACGGTCGAGGAGTCGAACACGTTCGGCACCGAGCTCGAGCTGACCGAGGGCATGCGGTTCGACAAGGGCTACATCAACCCCTACTTCGTCACCGACCCCGAGCGTCAGGAAGCGGTCTTCGAGGAGCCCTACATCCTCATCGCGAACCAGAAGATCTCGAACATCAAGGATCTTCTCCCGATCGTCGACAAGGTGATCCAGGAGGGCAAGGAGCTCCTCATCATCGCCGAGGACGTCGAGGGCGAAGCTCTCGCGACCCTGGTGCTGAACAAGATCCGCGGCATCTTCAAGTCGGCCGCCGTCAAGGCCCCCGGCTTCGGCGACCGTCGCAAGGCGCAGCTGCAGGACATCGCGATCCTCACGGGTGGCCAGGTCATCACCGAGGAGGTCGGCCTCAAGCTCGAGAACGCCACCGTCGACCTGCTCGGCCGTGCCCGCAAGGTCATCATCACCAAGGACGAGACCACCATCGTCGAGGGTGCCGGCGACTCGTCGCAGATCGAGGGTCGCGTGACCCAGATCCGTCGCGAGATCGAGAACACCGACAGCGACTACGACCGCGAGAAGCTGCAGGAGCGCCTCGCCAAGCTCGCCGGCGGCGTTGCCGTTATCAAGGCGGGCGCGGCCACCGAGGTCGAGCTCAAGGAGCGCAAGCACCGCATCGAGGACGCCGTGCGCAACGCGAAGGCGGCTGTCGAGGAGGGCATCGTCCCCGGTGGTGGCGTCGCGCTCATCCAGGCCGGCAAGATCGCGTTCGAGGGCCTCGAGCTCACGGGCGACGAGGCGACCGGTGCGAACATCGTTCGCGTCGCGATCGAGGCGCCGCTCAAGCAGATCGCGCTCAACGCCGGTCTCGAGCCGGGCGTCGTGGCCAACAAGGTCGCGGAGCTGGAGCCCGGCTTCGGCCTGAACGCCGCGACCGGTGAGTACGGTGACCTGTTCGCGCAGGGAATCATCGACCCGGCCAAGGTGACCCGTTCCGCGCTGCAGAACGCTGCGTCGATCGCGGGCCTCTTCCTCACGACCGAGGCCGTCGTCGCCGACAAGCCCGAGAAGGCCGCCGCGTCTCCCGCCGGCGACCCGACGGGTGGCATGGACTTCTGAGTCCCACGCACCACAAGAAGGGCCCCCTCCACGCGGAGGGGGCCCTTCTGCGTGTCCGCGGAGCCGCCGGCTGAGGGCGGTGGGGGAGGCGGCCCCGCGGAGGTCTGCGTCGTCAGCGGAACAGCGCCGCGCTCGTCATCTCGGCCTCGGCGTAGTGCTGCGCGGCGAGGGCGAGCGCGCCGTGGATCGAGGCGAGCGACTGCTCCACGTGCAGCTGCGTCACGCGCCATTCGTCGAGCACGCTCTGGAAGGATGCCGCGGCCTGCCCCGTCCACGACGCCTGCAGCTGCGTGAGCTGCGCGAGCATCGCCTGCGACTCGGCGTGCAGCCGGTCCGCGGTCGCGCGGACCGCGGCGGACTGGGTGAGGACGGCGTCGGAGTCGACGGAGAAGACGGCCATGCGGGCTCCCGGAGGTCGTGGGCGGGTACGGCGCCACGCTATGCGCCCGGCCGCAGCCGTGGGGCGCCGCCCGCGGCATCCGTGGACAACCGGGGTCGGTGCCCACCCTGGGGAGGAGGATCGGATGCCGTCATTCGCGCGGCGTGGGCAGCGGCTGCGTGTCGAGGTAGAGCGTCGCTTCGGCGGCGGTCAGTCGCGGAGCTTGGGCAGTGGCTGCGTGTCGAGGTAGAGCGTCGCTTCGGCGGCGAGCGGCAGGTACACCGTGAAGGTCGCGCCCCCGCCGGGGGTGTCACCGACCTCGACGGTGCCGTGCAGCGAGTCGACGATGCCGGCGACGATCGCAAGCCCGAGGCCCGTGCCGCCCGTCTCGCGGGTGCGGGAGCTGTCGGCGCGCCAGAACCGCTCGAAGATGTGCTCACGGATCTGCGGCGGGATCCCCTCGCCGTGGTCGGAGACGGCGATCCAGCCCATGCCGAGCGGCGCGCGGTCGGAGCGGCGCGACGAGTCGGTGCCTACGGTGATCTCGATCGGTGAGTCTTCGGGCGTGAAGCGCCGTGCGTTGCCGAGCAGGTTCGCGACGACCTGGCGGATGCGGTTCTCCTCGCCGAGCACGACGGGCGGGTGGCTGATGGCGGGACCCACGAGCGGCACGTCGAACGACAGCGGGGCGGGGAGGGTGGCGTCGTCGGAGTCGGCGGCGCGCGGGGCCGGCACGGGCTTGGCGGCGCGGCGCAGCAGCGAACGGCGGGCGCCGCCTCCGTTGGCGCCACGGCCTGCCACGCCGCGCCGCTTGGGCTGCGGTGTCGTGTCGGTCGTGGGCGCCTCGAGCTGGGTGGATGCCGGGGGCGGCGGCATGGGGGGAGCGGCCGTCAGGTCGGTGACGGTGATCGTGCGCTGCGGAGCCGCGGCGCGCACGTCCATGGCGGCATCCCGCGCGATCGGTCGGAGATCGACCGGCTCGATCGCGATGTCGCGGCGTTCGTCGAGACGGGCGAGGGCGAGCAGGTCCTCGACCATGCCGCCCATGCGGATGGCCTCCTTCTCGATGCGCTGCATCGCCTGCGAGGTGTCGTCGTCGCCGCGGATCGCGCCCATCCGGTACAGCTCGGCGTAGCCGCGCACCGTCACGAGGGGTGTCCGCAGCTCGTGGCTCGCGTCGCCGATGAAGCGCCGCATCTGGCGCACGGTGGCGTCGCGCTGCGACAGCGAGGCATCCACGCGGTCGAGCATGGTGTTGAGGGCGCCCGTGAGCTTGCCCACCTCGGTGCGGGGGTCACCGGGGGACAGGCGCTGCGAGAAGTCGCCGGCCGAGATGGAGGTCGCGGCGCGCTCGACCTGCACGAGCGGGCGGAAGGTCTGGGTGACGAGGAAGCGCGTGAGCAGCGCACCCGCGACGACCGTGATGACGCCGAGCACCGTGAAGACGCCGAAGAACACGGCGATCGTGCGGTCGATGGGCGCGAGGGGCAGCGCGACGACCTGCGTGTAGAGCTGACCGCCCAGCTGGAGGTCGAGCGCGCGTTCGAGGTCGAGCGTGCCGGCGCTGGCGTGGTAGACCGCGCCGTCCTCCGACGTGAGCGTGAAGGGCGTCGTGCCCCCCGTGATCGTGCGCTCGAGCGGGTACTCCTCGGGCCACACGGGCCCGCCCTGCGCGGGGACGCTGCCCTTGGACTGGCCCGCCGGGTCGTACACGGCGACGTAGTAGTCGACGGCGGCGGCCTCCTCCGTGAGCCGGATCTCGACGATCCCCTCCTCGTCGGCCGTCACCTCGAGCAGGCCCGCGGCGAGGTCGGACTGCGCGCGTGCGACGAGCTGCTCGTCCTGCGCGAGGACGAGGGCGTTGCGGACGAACCCGAGGGTCGCGATGCCCGATGCGAAGAGCCCGACGACGAGGATGGCGACCGTGACGCCCGTGACCTTCGCGCGCAGGCTGATACCGCGCCACCACAGGGTGAGGGCATCGGTCTTCGCCTGGCGGTCCAGCGGGGGCGTCCTACGCGGTCTTGCCGGACTTCAGCATGTAGCCGAAGCCCCGCTTGGTCTGGATGAGCGGCTCGGAGGAGTGCGGGTCGATCTTGCGGCGCAGGTAGGAGATGTAGCTCTCGACGATGCCCGCGTCGCCGTTGAAGTCGTATTCCCAGACGTGGTCGAGGATCTGCGCCTTGCTGAGCACCCGGTTGGGGTTGAGCATGAGGTAGCGGAGCAGCTTGAACTCCGTGGGGCTGAGGTCGATCGTGGCGTCGCCGACCTTCACGTCGTGCGTGTCCTGATCCATCGTCAGCTCGCCGGTGCGGATGACGGCGTCCTCGTCGGCCTGCATCGTGCGACGCAGGATGGCCTGGATGCGCGCGACGATCTCGTCGAGGCTGAAGGGCTTGGTGACGTAGTCGTCGCCGCCGGCGTTGAGACCCTCGATCTTGTCCTCGGTCTCGTCCTTCGCGGTGAGGAAGAGTAT
Source organism: Microbacterium sp. NPDC078428 (assembly GCF_044542535.1). NCBI lineage: Bacteria > Bacillati > Actinomycetota > Actinomycetes > Micrococcales > Microbacteriaceae > Microbacterium > Microbacterium sp. NPDC078428. The sequence goes on along the minus strand of NZ_JBITUP010000002.1, from coordinate 258,617 downwards.
CGGTGCGGTGTAGCCGGCGCTGCGCAGGCGTTTCGTGACGCTGAAGCCGTTCATGTCGGGGAGCATGACGTCGAGCACGATGAGGTCGGGTTCCTCCTCGAGCACGGCCGAGATCGTCTGGGCGCCGTTGCTGACGGCCTTGACCTGGAATCCGGCGAATCGCAGGCTCGTGATCAGCAGGTCGCGGATGTTCGGCTCGTCGTCGACGACAAGGATGCGGGGTGCGCTCATCCCCCCATTATCGTGACGGATCCTCTGTGTGCGCAGGATTGCGGTGCGATTGCGCGCGGCCGAGCGGATGCGCTACGCCCCGGTGCTCCCGCGCCGCGCCGCGAACGGTCGCGACGCGCCGCGGGTGAAGTGGCGGGCGCGGCATGTCGCGACCGTTCGCCGGAGCCGGAGCCGGAGCCGGAGCCGGAGCCGGAGGGCGGTCAGGCAAGGCACGCGCGGACCACGCGGTCGATGACGGGACGGATCTCGGCGTCGGGATCGACGCTGAGGCGATGCAGGATCAAGCCTTCGGAGGCGGCCATGAGCGTGCGAACCGCGTCGGCGGGGTGGGCTGCGCCCACGTGCGCGAGCAGGGATGCCGTCCACTCGACGTATGCGGCACGCTGCGCGAGCAGCGGTTCGAGCATGACCCGGTCGTGGGCGCCCTCGAGGAACAGGGCATACCGAGCGCGGGTGCGTGCCGCGAGGGGGCCGGTCTGCATCGCGATCAGGCCGCTGAACGCGTCGGTCAGCTGGTCGGGGGTATCGATCATGGGGGGCCCCGCGGTGGCGATCTCGGCGCGCTCGCTCTCGGCGAGGTGGGTGACCACGCCCGCGACGAGCGCGTCGCGGGTGCGGAACCAGTTCGACGTCGATCCCCTCGGCAGCCCGGCCGCGGCATCCACGCGCGCGTGGGTGAGGGCGCGGACGCCCTGCTCGCCCACGAGGGTGAGAGCGGCGTCGAGCGCGCGTTCGCGGGTCGTGGCCATGAGTCCGACTGTAGGCGCAGCATCCATACTACAAAGGTAGTGACACTGGACTACGAACGTAGTAATGTCGCGCCCATGGACGAGACCACGGATGTCGAGACCGCGGATGAGCGGATGCTGGGGCTGCCCCGCCACCCCGCCCGCTGCGTCGGGGTCCTTCTCGACGCGACGGATGCGAGGCGATAGCGGTGTCCGACATCGAGGCGATCGCACCCGACATGCCCTCGGTCACGGGCGTGCGGCATGAGTACGTGGACGTGCCCGGTCTGCACATGCACGTGGCGCATGCCGGTGCGGGGGAGCCGGTGATCATGCTCCACGGGCTGCCGCAGCACTGGTGGCAGTGGCGGGCGATCGCCACCGCGCTCGCCGGGCGGTACAGCCTGATCTGCCCGGACGCGCGGGGGTTCGGATGGTCGCAGGCCGAGTCGCCGCGCATCGACCGCTATTCCATGCGGGACGACGTGTTGGCGCTGATGGACACTCTCGGGCTCGAGCGGGCGCGGGTCGTCGCGCACGACATGGGTGCGCTGGTGGCGACGCAGCTGGCGTACACGCACCCCGAGCGCGTGCACGCGCTGGTCGTGCTCTCGGTGCCTCCCCCCTTCATGCGGATGGGGCCCGGGATGCTGCCGGCGATGCGCCACGTTCCGAAGCTGCGGTTCCGGAAGCCGGGTCAGTCCTTGGAGTGGGTCTTCCGACCGCCATACGTCGCCGGCGCCATGACCGACGAGACCCGCGGGGTGTATTTGGCTCCGCTGCGTGACCCGGCGAAGGACGCCGCGATCAGCGAGGTCTATCGCGGATTGCTGATCGGCGGCGAGATGCCGGCTCTCGTCACCGGCGCGTATCGCCGGCGGCGGCTGCGGGCGCCGACCCTCTACGCCTTCGGCGCGAAGGATGTGCCGCTGACGGAGGCCTATGTGCGCGCGCATGTCGGCGATGTGAAGCGCTTCGCGGACGACGTGGAGTTCGCATCCATTCCGGACGCCGCGCACTTCGCCACCGACGACAACCCGCGCGCCGTGCAGGAACTGATCCTCCGGTTCTTCGCCCGGACGGGATGAGTCAGGCGGCGAGCTGGTCGGCGTCGAGGATCGTGTAGGCGTAGCCCTGCTCAGCGAGGAAGCGCTGGCGGTTCTGCGCGAAGTCCTGGTCGACGGTGTCGCGCGCGATGAGCGTGTAGAAGCTCGCCGTGTGCCCGTTGGTCTTCGGACGCAGTAGGCGGCCGAGACGCTGGGCCTCCTCCTGGCGCGACCCGAACGAGCCCGACACCTGGATGGCGACGGATGCCTCGGGCAGGTCCACCGAGAAGTTCGCGACCTTCGACACAACGAGCACCGTCAGCGAGCCCTCGCGGAACGCCTGGAACAGCTGCTCCCGCTCGTCGACGGGCGTCGCGCCCGTGATCTTCGGGGCGCCGAGCGCATCGGCCAGGATGTCGATCTGGTCGAGGTACTGGCCGATGATCAGGATGCGTTCGCCCTCGTGCCGCTCGACGAGGCTGCGCACGACCCCGATCTTCGCGTGCGCGGTCGCGGCCAGGCGGTAGCGCTCGTCATCCGCCGCCGCGGCGTACTCGAGCCGGTCGGACGCGGGCAGGTCGATGCGCACCTCGTAGCAGGCGGCGGGGGAGATGAAGCCCTGGGCCTCGATCTCCTTCCACGGGGCGTCGAACCGCTTGGGGCCGATGAGGCTGAAGACGTCGCCCTCGCGACCGTCCTCGCGCACGAGCGTGGCCGTCAGGCCCAGGCGCCGGCGCGCCTGCAGTTCCGCGGTGAGCTTAAAGACGGGGGCGGGGAGCAGGTGCACCTCGTCGTAGACGATGAGGCCCCAGTCGAGCGCGTCGAGCAGCGCGAGGTGCGCGTACTCGCCCTTCCGCTTGGCGGTGAGGATCTGGTACGTCGCGATCGTGACCGGCTTGACCTCCTTCACCTGCCCCGAGTACTCGCCGATCTCCTCGGGCGTGAGCGACGTGCGTCGCAGCAGCTCGTCGCGCCACTGGCGCGCCGAGACGGTGTTGGTGACGAGGATGAGCGTCGTCGTCTTGGTGTCGGCCATCGCCGCCGCGCCCACGAGGGTCTTCCCGGCGCCGCAGGGCAGCACCACGACGCCCGAGCCGCCGTCGGCGAAGCTGTCGACGGCCTTGCGCTGGTAGGGGCGCAGGTGCCAGCCGTCCTCCGCGAGCTCGATCTCGTGGGGGGTGCCGGGGCTGTAGCCGGCGAGGTCTTCGGCGGGCCACCCGATCTTCAGCAGCTCCTGCTTGATGTGGCCGCGGGCCCACGCATCCACCGTATACGAATCGGGGGTGGGGTGGCCGGTCAGCAGCGGCTGGATGCGCTTGTTCTTGGCGACCTCGGCGAGCACCGCCTGGTCGGTGGAGCGCAGCACGAGGGTGCCCTCGTCGTCGCGCTCGATGAGCAGGCGGCCGTAGCGGCCCACCGTCTCGCGGATGTCGATCGACACCGAGGGCGGCACGGGGAACCGCGACCAGCGCTCGAGGGTCTCGAGCATGTCGTCGGCCTGGTGTCCCGCCGCACGCGCGTTCCACAGGCCCAGCCGCGTCACGCGGTAGGTGTGGATGTGCTCGGGGGCGCGCTCGAGCTCGGCGAAGACGGCCAGCTCGTGGCGGGCGGTCTCGGCATCCGGGTGCGCCACCTCGAGCAGCACCGTGCGATCGCTCTGGACGATGAGGGGGCCGTCAGACATAACTGCTCAGTCTACCGGCGGGATGCCGCGGCGGGCGCGGCGGCTCACAGGCGACGGATGCTGCGGATGCTCGAGACCGGGAGGGTGCGCTCCACGTCGGTGCCGTGCTCGCGGCCGCGCATCCGGCCGCCGCCCATGCCGGACGCCTCGAGCACGAACGTGCGCGCGACGCCGCCCGGCAGCTCGACGTCGATCTCGACGAGGCTGCGCTCGCGCACGGCGGCCTCGAGCTCGCGGTCGAGCCACGCGGCATCGGCGTCGGCCTCGTCGGCCCCACGCAGCAGGCGGATGATAGGACCGTACGACTCGCCGTCGTCGGTCGCGGGGGGCGAGACGGCGACCCGGTGCCGGCGCAATCGCAGCATCGTCCCGTCGGCGTCGACCGCGATCGCGGGGTACCGGGCGTCGATGAGGGCCCACAGCACCGTGTCGCGCGCGACCCGCGAGGTGAGGGCGCTGCCGTCGGCGGTGCGCACGAGCCCGAGGGGCCGCAGCGACTGATCGACGGCGATCGGCTCGAGCGCCTCGGGCGACGAGCTCCACACGCGCGTGCGCGTCGCATCGGCCGGGGCATCGGGGTCGTCGCCGACCCGCACGGTGCCGTGGCGCTCCGCCGTCGTGCGCACGAGGTAGTCGAGCGGCTGGGGCACACCCGTGAGCGAGAGCTCGGCGAGGAAGGCGAGGATCGTCTCGGCGCTCTCGCCCTCCGTGAGCGCCCCCGCGACGGTCTCGGCCGTGAAGCGGTAGGAGGATGCCTGGGCGTGCGATTCGCGCACGGCGATGCGGCGCAGCCTCACGTCGAGCCCCGGGGCGAGAGGACCGGGCGAGATCGCGGTGAGGTCGTTCTGCAGGTAGATGCGGTCGACCTCGCGCGGCATGAGCGTTGCGAGCTCCCGCGCCGCGGCGGCGGGGTCGGCGCCGATGAGGCGCGTCCACGAGGGGGCGGCGCCCGTGGGAGTCACGATGCCCCACGCCTCGGCCTCGCGGCGGAACGCGGCGCCCCGGTCGGGCCAGGCGGGGTCGGCCGGGAACGCCGCAGGCCACCCGGCAGGGTCGGTGAGGCGGGCGGACGCCGTGAGGGGCGCCGGCACGGCGATCCACCAGGCGCGGGCGGCGGACGTCCACCGGTCGGGGGTGGATGCCGCGAGCCAGTCGTCCGCGGCGGCGGTGGGCATGAACGAGCGGGTGTCGGCGGCGAGCAGGCCGGCGCGCTCGGCGAGCGAGATGAGGGGGTCGACGTCGTCGGGATGGGGGAGGTCCTCGGCGAGGCGGCGACGGTCGGCGGCGCCCAGGGCCCCGGAGCCCACGCGCGAGAGCGGCGTGCGGATCGCCTGGATGAGGATGTCGCCGAGTGCGGCGACGCTCGTGAAGGCGCGCTCGGCGGCGTGCCCCTCGGCGGCGGCGTCGGCATCGGGCGCGGGGCGACCCACGTCGACGGGGGAGCCACCGAACTCGGCCAGCAGGGCCGCGACCTGCGGGAGGGGGACGCCCTCGGCATCCGTCAGCATGAGGCGTCGCGTGCGGGCGCTGCCGCTCTCGCGGCCCTCCCGGGCGGCGTCGGTCAGCTCGCCGAGGTCGGCGGCGGGCAGCGTGGCGAGGGCGCGACGCAGCGACGCGGGATCGGTGAGGGCTTCGGCGGCGTCGAAGAAGTCACGCCAGGCCGGCAGTGCGGGGGCGCGGCGCTCGTGCAGGAAGTCCGCCAGCTCCGCGTCGGAGAGGGCGGCCAGCCGTACCGCGAGATCCCGTGTGCCCTCCGCCATGTCGGCCGGGCCTTACGCCCTGTTCGCCCGGCCGCGCTTGACCCACGTGATGATCAGCAGCGCGATGATGAGCACGAAGGCCAGGGGCAGCCCGATCATCGGCAGGACGGCGACCATGGGCCAGATGCCGCTGCCGAAGTCGGCCTGCGTCATCCCGGTGGCGGTGCCGATCATGATCGCGAAGAAGCAGCCGATGGCGAGCAGGGCGATGCCGAGCGACATGAACGCGAGGACGCGCTCGAGGCGGCCGGGAGCCGGCATCGGGTCGGGTGTGGTCGGGCTCATCCGTCTCAGCCTAGTGCGCGCCGGTGCCGTAGTCTGATGTGTCGGGGCGATCTGCTCCGCGATTTCCCGCGCCCGCAGGGCGCTTCCTACAGCGAGGTCATGATGCCCACCGGCAAGGTCAGGTTCTACGACGAGGAGAAGGGGTTCGGCTTCATCACGACGGATGATGGCCAGGACGTCTTCCTGCACGCCACGGCTCTGCCGCAGGGCGCGTCGGCACCCAAGCCGGGCTCGCGTGTGGAGTTCGGCGTCGCCGACGGCAAGCGCGGGCTGCAGGCGCTGTCGGTGCGCGTGCTCGAGGCCCCGCCGAGCCTGTCGAAGGCCAAGCGCAAGCCCGCCGACGACATGGCCGTGATCGTCGAGGACCTCGTGGGTCTGCTCGACGGCATCGGCGGCGACCTGCGCCGGGGTCGCTACCCGAGCGGCGCTCATGCGAAGAAGGTCGCGGCCGTGCTGCGCCGGGTCGCTGATGAACTCGATGCCTGACGACGCCACGGTCGAGTCCGCATCGGCCCCCGAGACGGAGGCCGACCGCTCGGTCGCGCCCAGCGCATCCGAGCCCGAGGCGTCCGCGCCGGAGGCTGCCGTGCCCGATGAGCGTCTGATCCAGGCGCGCGACCTCGCCCGTGCGGCGCTGGCCGAGATCACCCCCGAGCGCACGATCGGCGACGCCGCGGGGTACCGCGTGGAGCACGGCGGCGTCGTGTCGCTGCTGTTCAACAACCGGCTGGGCGGATACCCGGGCTGGTTCTGGACCGTTTCGGTCGCGCGCATCGACGGCGAGGAGCCGACCGTGCTCGAGGCCGAGCTGCTGCCCGGCGACGGCGCGCTCGTGGCGCCCGAGTGGGTGCCGTGGGCCGAGCGTCTGGCGGAGTACCAGGCGCAGCAGCGCGCCCAGGCCGAGCTCGCGCAGCAGTCCGACGAGGACGACTCGGATGACGAGGATTCGGATGACGGGGACGACGCCGACGACCTCGACGACGACACCGACGACCTCGACGCGGCAGACTTCGACACCGACGGCTCGCGCATCCTGCACGCCGGAGACGTCGACGGGGTCGACATCGACGAGCTCGACTCGGACGACGACGACTCGGATGATGACTCGGACGACGACGACTCGGATGACGAGGACGACTTCGATGACGACGATTCGGACGACGAAGACGACTCGGACGACGAAGATGACTTCGACGACGACTCGGGTGACGAGGACGACTCGGACGACGACGACCTCGACGGCGACGACGACGACTCAGACGTCTCGGATGTCTCCGACTCCGACGACTTCGTCTCGGGCGAGGACGACCTCGGCGAGGGCAAGCTCAGCGACTCCGACGACTGAGCGGGCCCCCGCCGGCCCGGCTCAAAGCCGCTCGAGCGTGTAGTCGATCGACGCGATCAGCTGGCGCACGTCGGACGGCTCGATCGAGACGAACGTCGCGACGCGCAGCTGGTTGCGCCCGAGCTTGCGGTAAGGCTCGGTGTCGACGATTCCGTTCGACCGCAGCGACGCGGCGAGTGCCGCGGCATCCACCGACTCGTCGAAGTCGATCGTGACGACGACGGGGGAGCGATCGGCCGGATCGGCGACGAACGGCGTCGCGACGGCGGACGCCTCGGCCCACTCGTAGAGCGCGGTGGAGGATTCGGCCGTGCGAGCCGCGGCCCACGTGAGGCCGCCGTTGTCGGTGATCCACGAGAGCTGGTCGTGCAGCAGGAACAGCGTGGTCAGCGCGGGGGTGTTGAGCGTCTGCTCGAGGCGGGAGTTCTCGAGCGCGTTCTTGAGGCTGAGGAACTCGGGGATGTAGCGGCCCGAGGCGGCGATGCGCTCGATGCGCTCGATCGCGGCGGGCGAGACGGCGGCGAACCACAGGCCGCCGTCGGAGCCGAGGTTCTTCTGCGGGGCGAAGTAGTAGACGTCGGCCTCGGCGACGTCGAAGAAGATGCCGCCGGCGGCGCTCGTGGCGTCGATGACGGTGAGGGCGCCCTCGTCGCCGCGCACGCGCTGCACGGGGGCGGAGACGCCCGTGGAGGTCTCGTTGTGGGGCCACGCGTAGACGTCGACGCCCTCGACCGCTTCCGCGATCGCGCGCGTGCCGGGGTCGGCCTTGCGCACGTCGGGCGCTTCGAGCCACGGGGCCCTGGCGGCCGCGGCGAACTTGCCGCCGAACTCGCCGAAGACGAGGTTCTGCGAGCGGCGCTCGATGAGGCCGAATGCCGCGGCATCCCAGAACGCGGTGGATCCGCCGTTGCCGAGCAAGATCTCGTAGCCCTCGGGGATGCGGAAGAGGTCGGCGAGCAGGCCCCGCACGTCGCGCACGAGGTTCTTCACGGGGGCCTGGCGGTGCGAGGTGCCGAGCAGCGAGGCGCCCGTCGTGGCCAGCGCCTCGAGCTGTGCGGCGCGCACCTTCGACGGTCCGCAGCCGAATCGACCGTCGACGGGCAGGAGTTCGGTGGGCAGCGTCACGTGGGGCATGGCTCCGATTCTAGGGGCGGCCATCCGTGCGACCCTCCGGGCGTCGGGTGCCTGGATTAGGCTTGCCTCCGTAGGCCTGAAGCGAGGAAACCCGGTCATGACCGATCTCATCGACACCACCGAGATGTATCTGCGCACGATCCTCGAACTCGAGGAAGAGAACATCGTGCCGCTGCGCGCGCGCATCTCCGAGCGGCTGGGGCACTCGGGTCCCACGGTGTCGCAGACGGTCGGCCGGATGGAGCGCGACGGCCTCGTCGTGGTCTCCGAGGACCGCAGGCTCGAGCTGACCGACGCGGGGCGCCAGAAGGCGGTCGACGTCATGCGCAAGCACCGGCTCGCCGAGCGCCTGCTCTCCGACGTCATCGGTCTTGACTGGGCCTACGTGCACGAGGAGGCCTGTCGCTGGGAGCACGTCATGAGCGAGCAGGTGGAGCGCCGTCTCGTCGAGCTGCTGGGGCACCCCACCGAGTCGCCGTACGGCAACCCGATCCCGGGCCTGGATCAGCTGGGCGACGTTCCCGCGCTCACCTTCTCGCAGGGCGTCGTGGGGCTCGTGCGGCTGCTCAACGAGAAGGGCGGCCCGATCGAGGGAACCGTGCGCCGTCTCGCCGAGCCCGCGCAGGTAGATCCCGAGCTGCTGGAGCAGCTGCGCGGAGCCGGCGTCGTCCCGGGTGCGCGGGGCAGCTATCGCTTCAACGAGGGGTACGTGCTGGTCGAGATGGACGGCGCAGAGGAGGGCCTCGAGCTTCCCGTCGAGGTCGCCGCGCATATCTTCCTCGTCGACGCGAGCGTCTGATCGCGACCCTTCTGCTCCCGTTGCGCGGGGCCGCGGCATCCACATTCCGGACCGCCCGACGTGACAGAATCGTTATCGTCGGGTAATCTCGGGGAGTCGCGCGGCGAGAAGCCCGTCGCACGAACACCGCCCGGTACGCCCCACAGGTTCGTCACTCCGAGCGGTCGCGCCACGCCTGAACGCGCCGACGAACCGCACCCACCCGAAATCGGGTGCCGGGGCCGGAGGACCAGCTTGGCTGATAACGACAACACGCCCGCGAGCGCTCCCGACGCGGCCGGATCCGACCTCGGTCGGCGGCCCTCTCGGTGGCAGGCAACCAAGCGAGCCTGGGCGTCCCGCCCGCAGCGAGCGAGCAAGGCCGTCGTCGCCTCGTCGTCGGTGGCGCGCATCGAGTCGAAGCGTCGCGGTCCGCTCCGCAGCGTGCTGACCATCGCGGCCGTCACGGGCCTCGTGGCCACTGTCGCCCTCCCCGCCTATGCGGCCTTCTCGCCTGAAGAGGCCACCACCACGATGGAGCAGCTCGCCGCCGACGGCGCGCAGACGCTCGTCGTGGCCTCCGAAGTTCAGGGCTCCGACCTCTCCCGCAGCTCGTACGCGGCCACGACGCCCGACGAGATCGCGAAGAAGAAGGCCGAGGAGGCCGCGGCCGCTGCGGCCGCCGCAGCCGCCGCGGCGCGAACGCAGGCAGCATCCTCGGGCGGATCGTACGCCGTTCCCGCCGGGGTGCCGCTCGTGGCGCCGGGCTCCGGCATCGTGCGTCGCCCGCTGCCGTACTTCAACAACTTCGGCGCCCCCTACGCCGGTCACCGCGGCACCGACTACATGGTCGAGCGCGGCACCCCCATCTACTCCGTCGCGGACGGCGTCGTCACGACGTCGACCGACGGCGGCGGGGCGCTGGGTGTGACCGTCACGATCATGCACAACATCAACGGGCACGCCGTGCAGAGCGTCTACGGTCACATGCTCGGCGGCAGCCGCACGGTGAGCGCGGGGCAGACGGTGAGTGCCGGGCAGATGATCGGTCAGGTCAGCGACACGGGTCGTGCTTTTGGCACACACCTGCATCTCATGATCCATGTCGATGGCACGCGCGTGGATGCCGAGGGCTGGCTCGTCGCCAACGCCGGCTGAGTCGCTGCCTCCCTTTGCGTCGGGCGCGCGGCGCTTCGCCGCGGTGCGGCGCCGGGGCGGATGTCGCGGCATCCGTCATTTGTTCATCTCCCGCCACGGGCAGATCGTTCACCGGCGCGTCGGCCGGGTGCGCATCCTGGTGAGGTACCCTTACCGCGACGCGTGATCGAGCGGAGGGGGGAGCCGATGGACCGAATACCTCGCATTCGAACCAGGAATGCGCAAGGTCGTTACGTCCTTCGGCATCGAGTGCACTTCTGCCGCGGCATGGCCGTGGTTCCAGGGCGCTGTCTGTAAAGACGGCGTCCTTTTTTGTGCTCGCGCACCCCTTTCGTGAGGTTCCGCGTCAGTGATTCGAATACCGCTGAAGCCGTCACGGCCATTCGAAAGGAACCCGGATGCGCACTCTGGTGCTGAACGCAGGCTATGAGCCCCTCGCGATCGTGTCGTTCAAGCGAGCCCTCGTGCTCGTGATGAATGCGAAGGCGACCGTCATCGAACGCGTGGAGGATGATCCGGTCTGCGGCATCCAGGGCACGTTCGATCGGCCGGCCGTGATCGTGCTGACCCGCTACGTGCGCGTGCCGCAGGCGCGTCGCGTGCCCGTCACTCGGCGGGGGGTGCTGCGTCGGGACAGGCATCGGTGCGGGTACTGCGGCAAGAGTGCGACGACGATCGATCACGTGCTGCCGCGCTCGCGCGGGGGAGCGGACTCGTGGGAGAACCTCGTGGCCGCGTGTCTTCGGTGCAACAACGTGAAGGGCGATCGCACTCCTGCCGAGATGCGCTGGGAGCTGCGCCTGACGCCGCGCGCGCCCCATGGGGCGCAGTGGACGGTGCGGGGTTCGGAGTGTTCGGACCCGGTGTGGGAGCCCTATCTCGAGCTTGCCGCCTGAGGCTGGAGGTGCTCGAGCGCTTGCTCGAGCCCGGCTCGGGCTTGCTCGGGGGTTTCGTGGGGCGCCGTTAGACTGGACGGGCCAGCCTCTGTAGCTCAATGGAAGAGCAGTTGCGTCCTAAGCAAACGGTTGGGGGTTCGAGTCCCTCCAGGGGTACAATCTCTTTTTGGCTCTGATCAGGAATTTCTTCTGTGGATAGGCCGCTCAGGAGTCACTTTTGGCCGCTTTTTGGCCGCATTTGAGAAAACTATGAGCTCCGATCGAGCCTCATTCAAGGACCTTCAAGCCGCTTCGTTCGACGTCGTGGAGCGCCGAAATCGAGCACTTCCAGCGGTTCGAGGCCTGGCGAGAAACTGAGCAATCTGCTTTATGGTCGCTGCGGCCGGGCATAGCGGGTCTGCGGACCCGACGGCAGCGCCACCAGCGGCATAGCGTCGTTCAGTCGTTGCGCGACGGCATCCAGATCGTCGTCGAACAGGTCGGCGTAGGTGTCCAGCGTCATCGCCGCAGACGCGTGCCCCAACATCCGCTGCACGGCCTTCACGTTGGCGCCAGAGCTGATCGCGAGCGACGCGGCGGTGTGGCGGAGGTCGTGCGGAGTGACTCGCGGGATCGACGGATCGACCGCCTGGGCGCGCTTCACCGCGTTCGCGAACCAACCCTGCGCGCCTGAGTTGCGCATGTGATCGACGCCGTCACCGAAGAGCAATCCTTCCGGGCCCTTGCCCGCGCAGGCCTCCTCGATCATCGGAGCGAGCCGCTGAGGGTATGGGACCGAGCGCTTCTCGTGCGTCTTGGGCGTGCCGACATGGATCTCATAGGCGATCATCACGGCGTTCTCCTCGATGACGAAGCGTCGACGCAGTCGATTGACGCTGCGTACCCGCAGGCCTGTCGCCTCGCCCCAGCGAAGGCCGGTGTACGCCAGTGTTAGGACCATGGTCGGATGCGCCGAGCACGCCGCCAGCGTCGCCACCTGGTCGTGTGAGAGGTAGACGCGGCGTCTGCCCGGGCCGTTGCGAGGGAGATTGCGGATATGGCGGGCCGGGTTACTCGTCAGGCGACGATCGTCGATCGCCACATCGAGAATGCCGGCAAGGACTCCCAAGGCGCGAAGAACAACGGTGCGCGACTTCCGAGTCGCGAGTTCTGACACCCAATCCTGGACTTCAGAACGGCGGATCGAGGAGATCTCCCTATGAGCCCAGACCGGAGCGACGTGATTCTTCCACGCCTGCTCGAGCGTCACAAAGTACGAGGGCTTCGACATCGGCGGGTGCTTAGATCGCAGCCAACTGTCCGCGAACATCCGGACCGGAACCCGCGACGAGGACGGGTCGATATAGTCGCCCTTCGACTTCGACACCGTCACCATGGAGAGGTACAGCTTCGCCTCACGCATCGTCGTGAAGCCGCGCTTCTGTGTCTCGGTGTGATCTGGCTTTCGGTAGCGCACGCGGTATCGGCGCCCATTTACCGTCTCGTACGGGGTGATGGTGCCCATCTCGACCTCCGCTCGGTGCCGCCTCGATGGTCAGTATCGGGCTAGTGTCGGACACTGGTCGGATCCCGTCAATCCTGCCGATGACAGATGTGGATAGATGTCGGAAGACGTCGTCAACTGGCGTTCGGAAGGGTGGGGGCGCCTCCCTCCGACGCCGAGAGAGTAGCGATCGGTCGTGTCTCCGTTCTCGCCGCTCACTCCTTGCAGACTTCGCGCGGGCGCGCTCCGCTTAGCAGCCGTTCGGCGACGAGCACTGCGCCACACCCGATCGCTTCGGTGGCTGATTGTCGGAGGAAAGAGGGAGACTGAACGAGCGCCGCGCGGCGCGCGCGTCTTGAAAGCACCGCGACGATGTGCTGTCGGTAACGCACAGCGGGAGAAAGGGCTCTGGATCCTCGGTGCACATCGCCGGTGACGATGAATTTCTCCTTGCCTCCTGTCCGGGCGCCTGCAGATTGAGTCTCGCCGCAATCGGTCAGGCCGGGTCGGTGTCCACTCATCAGATGTTTGCTCGGCGAGATCGCCCTATGAATGCGTGTGGCGCGGCGATTTGCGTGATCGGATGCGTGCGGCGGGTCGGCGTTGTGTCTGGCACGATTGCCAATGAGTGTGGAGAAAGCAGGGAACGTGTCGGCATTGCAGCTTGATGGGTCGAGCACAGTCGCATGGGCGGATGCGCCCTCGGGCGCTGTCGATGCACTCGTTGTCCTCGGCCAGGATGACGCCGGGGCAGGAGCAATCCAGGTCGGTGTCGCTCGTCTCTCCGGGCGTCCAACGAAGGGCATGCTTGACGACCTGTGGAAGTCGCGCGGCACGCGGGCCCCGATGGGCTTCATCGTCGCAGCAGTCACCCCGGATGGGGTCTGGATTCACTATCCGTCAGCCGGCGCTCCGCCCATCGGGCCTGTCGCGATCGGTCAGGCGGAGCGTCAGCTCCAGTCTGTGCTGGGAGAGGGGAACGGGCTCGCTGCTCACGGGCGTATCCGAGCCATTCAAGAGGCAATGTCCTCGGCTGGTGCGGACGGCTTCTCCAACCACTTCCTGTTCGCCACGTACCACCTCAACCGTGACGTGCCCCGCCGCCCCGACTGGGAATTCGCAGGCCAGAAGGCGTCTCCGATCCTGCCGAAGCGTGGCGCCGACTTGGTGACGGCGCTCGGGTTCGACGCTGAGCCCGCGGGGTCGGAGCGGCTGCTCGTCCTCCGCACGTCAAGTGGCCCCCGTCGAGCCGTGGCCGTTCTGCTTCGCCACGACGAGCACTTTGATCAGAAGTCCGCGACCTACCAGCTCACACCAGTGGCCAAGGCACTCGAAATCGCCGGCCGCGAGGACGTGCCGTGGGTGATCGCGCTGCGCAAGTCCACCCTGCGGCTCTATCCGGGAAGAGACGGGGTAGGTGTCGGCCAGCGCGGCCAGTCAGAGACGTACTTCGAGCTGGACTTGGATCTGCTCGCGCCCGAGCAAGCCGCGCTGCTCACGCTCATCTTCTCCGCTGAGGCACTCGACGCAAACGGCTCAGCGCAGCAGATCCTCGACGGCTCCGGCAAGTACGCAGCCGATCTCGGCACGCGCCTCCGCGACCGCGTTTACGAGGGTGTGGTCCCTCGAGTCGCGCTCGCGATCGCCGATCAGCTCCCGTCACTTGGGCTCGCGCTCGACACGCAAGGGCTTCAGACCGCGTACCGGCTCACAATGCGCATCCTGTTCCGCCTGCTGTTCCAGGCCTACGGGGAGGCGACCGAGTTGCTGCCCGCTGGCCGCAACGCTAACTATGACGCGAACTCGCTTCAGGCATTCATCACCCGGGAGATCGGAACAGGCCCCGACCAGTTCTCTACCGAGTCGGCAGCGATCTGGTCAGACCTCACCCAGGTGTGGGGGGTGATCTTCCACGGCAACTCACGCTGGGAGGTGCCCACCTATGGCGGTAGCCTGTTCGACCCAGCCACCGAAGAAGGCGCGCTACTGGCTCACGTCACGCTCACCGACAGCGTGATCGGCCCCGCCCTCCAGGAACTCCTCAGCGAGGAGACCGTCGACCAAACTTGGGGTCCGGTCGACTTTCGCAGCCTGCAGGTGCGCGAGTTCGGCACCATCTACGAGGGCCTGCTCGAATCCAGCCTCTCGCTCGCCGACCAAGACCTCACCGTCGACCAGAACGGCGCGTACGTCCCAGCGAAAGACGATGACGAAGTCATCGCGCCAGCAGGACGCCCGTACTTCCACTCGGCATCGGGAGAGCGAAAGGCGACCGGCTCGTACTACACGCCGAAGATCCTCGTGGACCACCTCATCGAGCGTTCGGTCGAACCCGCGCTGAAGGCGCATCTCGACAGAATTAGAACCCTCATGGACGAGGGCAAAGCGCGCCAGGCGGCTGACGCCTTCTTCGACTTCCGTGTGGCCGACCTGGCTATGGGCTCCGCCCACTTCCTCGTCGCAGCCGTCGACAAGATCGAGCGCGGCATGCGCGACTTCCTGACCGGCACCGAGGTGCCGGGCGTTCGCGCTGAACTCACCCGACTCGCGGAGAAGGCGCGCGAGGCACTCGGGGAGGACTCCGACGGTGCCAAGGCGATCACCGACGGCCAACTCCTCCGCCGTCAGGTGGCCCGCCGCTGCATTTACGGTCTCGACATCAATCCTCTCGCCGTCGAGCTGTCACAGCTTGCGCTCTGGATTCACACCTTCGTGCCGGGCCTGCCGATGTCGAGCCTCGACCACGGACTCGTCCTCGCCAACTCCCTCACTGGCATCGGCACCATTGACGAGGCGATGGATGCGCTAAACGCCGACGGTCTGTTCGAGCAGATCATCCGTGAGCCACTGACGGCCGCACGCGACCTCCTAATTGACTACGCGAACGCATCGGAAGCAGACAAGTCAGAGGTTGCCGCTGGTGCGGAGATGCTGGCGAAAGCGCGCGACGCAGCCGCCCCCGCAAACGCGATCTTCAACGTGGCCGTAGCCAAGCGGCTCGGCGTGACGATTGACGAGGCATGGGACGCCGAGCAGTTCGCGGCACTCGCTGCGATGCGCGAAGTTCGCGAAGCGATTGATCCTCTCCAGCCTGCGCATATGCCCTATCTGTTCCCCGAGGTGTTCCTGCGTGAGCGGCCCGGTTTCGATGTGCTGGTCGGTAATCCGCCGTGGGAGACCGTGAAGGTTGAGGAGCAGAAGTGGTGGGGGCTCCGCTCGCCTAAACTCCGATCGATGCCGCAGCAAGCGCGCCGTGCTGCTCTTGACACAATCCAAAAGTCTCGTCCGGACCTCGTGGCGGAGTACCGTCGCGAGATCATAAGGACCGACGCATACGCGAAGGCGCTGCGCTCGGGGCCATTCTCGCTTGGAGCTGGGGATATCGACCTGTACCAGGTGTTCGCGTGGCGTGATTGGTCACTTCTTCGTAGGGGAGGGCGCACGGGGATCGTGCTACCTCGAACTGCGCTCTCCAGCTCGCCCCTCGAACCTTTGCGTCGGGTGATACTCAACGAGGGCAGCTTCGCCGATGTTTGCTTTCTGACGAACAACCAGCAGTGGATCTTCCCGAACGTGCATCCTCAGTACACCGTGGCATTGTCTGTCCTAGAACGCGGGGAGACGCACGTTGTCCGTTTCGTCGGACCCTTCTTTAGCGCGGCGGAGTTCCTTTCTGGCGCCGGGCAGCTCGCAGAGGTTCCGGCGGACGAGTTCGGGTCATGGTCGTCGACCGCTTCCTTTCCGCTGATCCCGGGGTCCAAGGCGGCCGAGATCTTCCGCCTCATGAAGCTGCAACCACGTTTTGATGAGGCGCGGCCGGACTGGCACTTCCGGCTCACAAACGAACTGCACTCGACTAACAACCGCCCGCTGTACGAGTTTGACTTGACGATGAGGGAGGGCAAAATCCCGGTGCTCGCCGGGTCCTCGATGAACCTGTGGGAGCCGGATGCTGGCGATCCATTCGCCTATGCAGATCCCCAACGGCTTCGGGAGCACCTCGCGGCGAAGTTCGCTTCCCAAGTTCGACAGCACCGGTCTCCGTTCTTCGGACTTCAGCTTGAGCAAGGCGTGCTCCCAATGGATCGAGCACGGATTGGCTTTCGGAAGATCGCTCGCTCGACGGATACACGGACCTCAATTGCGTGTCTGCTGCCGCCGGGCTCGGCCGCGACAGAGGCTGTCCAGCTCGTCGTGAGGATCCGAGGCGCCGAGTCTTCAGAGGCTTTCCTACTTGGTGTGCTTTCGAGCATTCCGTTTGACTGGGCAGCACGGCGCTGGGTTGAGATGAACTTCAATTTCTTCGTTATGAATCCTCTCCCGATCCCTGAGTATCGACCGGGCAGCGTGTTGGCCGACCGGGTGGTGCAGGTGGCTGGCCACCTCGCTGCTGTCGATGATCGTTATCGCGGGTGGGCGGAAGCTATCGGCGTTCAAGTCGGAACGGCCAAGGATGAGCCGACAAAGTCGGATCACATTGCAGAGCTCGATGCCCTCGTGAGCCTGCTCTATGCATTGAGTCCGGATCAGGTCACTTATGTCTTCACCACGTTTCAACGTGGTACCGACTACAGCGACCGACTGGCAAGGGTGCTCGAGTACTACGAGCAGTGGAAGGACGCGGCATGACCGAGCAGCTTCCCGTCTTTGCGACGAACCGGATCGCGCCGCCTATGACGGTGCGCGAGGAGGTGCGCCGCATGTTCCGTGTGAATCGGGAGGCGCTTGCCGTTCCTCCGAGCGCGGGGATCGCTACCGCCTACATAAACCCTGCGGGCTTCCTGCTGCTGGCCGACGAGTTGGAGAAGCTGCCGCGCATCCGCATCCTTCTCGGTGCTGACCCCGTTCCCGATCCGTTGCTGCCCGTCGATGCCGACGCGGCCCTCCAGAAGCGGCTCGATGAGGCTCTGACCGATCATGTGCGGTGGCTGAAGGCGGAGCGCGACGCGCTTGGCTTCGAGTTGAAGGCGACGCAATCGGCGAAGCGTCTCGTGGCGTGGCTGCGGGCCGCCGACGAGCGCGGCGAGCCGATCGTCGAGATCCGCCGGTACACGGGCGGCTTTCTGCACGGCAAGGCGTTCATCAGCCATCACCCGACGCATCCCGCCTATCTCGCAGGGTCCTCGAATCTCACGTATGCGGGACTCACGCGCAACGCTGAGCTGAACGTGGGCGCGTCGGGGCAGCACGGCTCGACGCCCCAGGTAATCGACTGGTTCGAGGAGTGCTGGGCGGACTCCGAAACGTTCGATTTGGCCGGGCTGTACGAGCCGTTGTGGGAGGAACACACTCCGTGGAGCGTGTTCCTCCGTATGCTCCTGGCTCGTTACGGGGAGCACCTCGACGATGAGCAGGCCGGGCCGACTCGGTTCGAGCTGACCCGATTCCAGGCCGACGGCGTTAAGCGGATGCGGCGGCTGCTCGACGAGATCGGTGGCGTGCTAGTCGCTGACGAAGTGGGTCTGGGCAAGACCTTTCTTGCTCTCGAAGTGATCGCCGCGGCAACGGAGCAGCAGCGGCAGCGCGTACTTGTTGCGGCTCCCGCCGCGCTCAAGGCATCGGTGTGGGATCCCGTGCTGGAGCAGTACGACATCTCGCGCCGCGTCTCGGTGCACTCTTACGAGGAGATCCGCAGCCGGATGGACCCGGAGCACCCGGAGCATGTCGCCTTTTTCGAACGAGCCGAGGACGCCGCTCTCGTTATCGTCGATGAGGCGCATAACCTGCGCAACGCGGGAGCGGCACGTTCTGCCGCGCTCGACAGGATTATCCTCGCCGGGCGGCATCCGAAGAAGGTCGTCCTGCTCACGGCCACCCCGGTTAACAATTCGCTCATCGACCTTGAGACGTTGGTGAAGTACTTCATCCGCGACGACGCCCGATTCGCATCCATCGGTATCCCGTCGATCCGCAAGTACATCCGCGATGCACAGGCGCTCGACCCCGAGGCGCTCACGCCCGCGCACCTGTTCGACCTTATGGACCAGGTCGCGGTGCGGCGTACCAGAAAGTTTGTCAAGGACAATTACCGCGGCGAGACGATTGCCGGGCCCGGTGGCAAAAAGGTCCCGGTAGAGTTCCCCGACGCTGATGTGCGCCGCGTCGACTATCAGCTCGATGAGCCCGGCGAAGTGTTGGTCCATGCCGTCACTTACGCGCTACATATCCCGGACGATGAAGCCCACGTCGCGTCGTTCAGCGTGCGCCGCAGCGACCCAGGTCGACTCCTGCTCGCACGATACGTCCCCAGCCGCTACTTGAAGACTGAGGACCTCAACAAGACCGAAGTCTCGAACATGGGGCTACTTCGCTCCGCGCTGCTCAAGCGGCTGGAATCCTCGCCGACCGCGCTGGCAGGAACGCTGGGAGTGCTCATCCATGCACACGAGGCATTCCTCTCCGCGCTTGGCAAGGGCACAGTACTCGTCGGCGGAGCGCTCCGTGACTACGTCAACTCCGAGTCGGAAGACCTCGACGAGATCGTTGCCGGCCTCGACGAGGACACCGAGCACCAAGCCACCCCTGCCGCGCTGTATGACGCAGAGCTGCTGGCATCCGATGTCGAACGCGATCTCGTGCTAATCCGACAGCTCCAGTCCCTCTCCGAGGCGGCAGCGCACGACAGCGAGCCGAAAGTCGCGGCGCTCCTCGCCGAGCTTGAGCGGATTGCTGCCGAGGCGGAGAAACCCGCAGTTACGAACGCCCCTGCCGGGGACCGGCGGAAGGTCATTGTCTTCTCCACCTACGCCGACACGATCCGCGATCTACATGATCGGCTTACCGACGCTCTGGACGCCGTCCCGGACGGCTCGCCCCTTGCGTCCTACCGGGGCCGGGTTGCGCCCGCGGTGATCGGCGAGTTCGCCTCGGGCAAACGCGGCGGCATCGACCAACCGACCCGGGCGAAGGCGGTCGCCAACTTCGCACCCCGCACCGCAGGCCAGCTCCGAGACGACGGTACCCCCATCGAGGCAGACCTCTACGACATCCTGCTGACGACAGACGTGCTCGCCGAGGGCGTGAACCTTCAGCAGGCTGCGCACATCGTGAACTACGACCTTCCCTGGAATCCGATGCGCATTGTGCAACGCCACGGCCGCGTCGACCGCATCGGCAGCCAGCACAAGTCCATCGAGCTCGGCGTATTCTTCCCCGCCGAACATCTTGACGAGTTCCTCGGCCTCGAGCAGACCCTGATCCGCAAGCTCAGGCAAGCCGACGCGGCGATCGGCGCAGGCAAGGTGCTCCCGGGAGTCTCGCACTACCCGCCTCAGGAGCACTACGACCCCGACGCGATCGTCGAAGAGATCGAGGAACTTATTGAGCAAGGCGGCGGGTCCGCCGCGGGATCCGGTGAGGAGTACCGACGGCGCCTCACAAACGCGTTTGATGCAGATCAGGGACTCCGCGGACGCCTCGAAGACTTGCCGTACGGTATCGGCAGCGGATTTGTGAACCCGGCCGTCTCTGGCCGCTCCTTCGTGTTCTGCATGCAGATGGGCGACACGGGCGACATCTGGTTCCGCAACGTCAACGCCGACGACGCCTGGCAGCCCGTCGCCGACGAAGACGGTCGGGTCGTCATCGATGACACCCTGATCTCGCTCGTCACTGCAGATCCCGGCCAACCGGACAGGGCGCGCTCCCTGCCAGACGAAGCATTTCGCGCTGCCTACGAGGCATGGGCCCTAGCGCAAGAAGATGCGCATGACGAATGGATGCGGTCCACCGACCCCAACGCCCTCGCCGCCGAGATCCCAGCATCGTTCCGCGACGCACGCGAGGTCATCATGAACAAGGGCGGCCATCTGGGAGCAGCGCAGCTCGAGACAATCAAGCGCCTCAATACGGTGCCGGCCGCGAAGGCGCGGAAGGCGA
Source organism: Microbacterium sp. NPDC078428 (assembly GCF_044542535.1). Lineage (NCBI taxonomy): Bacteria > Bacillati > Actinomycetota > Actinomycetes > Micrococcales > Microbacteriaceae > Microbacterium > Microbacterium sp. NPDC078428. The sequence continues at coordinate 238,211 of NZ_JBITUP010000002.1, read as the reverse complement.
TGCGGGCTGCGCTGCGTACCGCTGGGAAGGCCGAGATGGTCGTTGACGCGATCGTTCAAGTGCTTGACGATTTCGGTATTCAGCCGGCGGAGAAGGTCGAGCCGCTCCCTCCCATCACGCTAGACGACGTTCGCCTCATCGCGTGGATGGCCGTTGAGGGTGCGAAGGCAGTGAACGCTGCGATTGGCTAGGCCGAGGACTGTCCAAACAAGATGAAGCTCGTAAGTGAAAATGACCCGCTGCAAGGGGAGCCAAGTCTCATGAATTCTGAACTCGCGAACTCATCGCCAAGTGCGGTCGGCGAATACCGAATCACGATCACGAACTGCAACAGCGTCGGAGAGGCTGTTTTCTCCCTGCGGCCCTCCTCCCTCAACATCAAGTACGGGCCGAACGGTATTGGCAAGAGCACTATCGCTCGCGCCCTCACGCTTCGCGCTGAAGGCGACGGCAGTCTCGAGGAGCTGACCCCCTTCAAGCATCGCGCTGACGACAATGGCCCTCGGCCGTCGGTCGACGGCGCAGATCAGATCACAAGCGTTCTCACTTTCAACGACATCTATGTGTCGCAGTTCGTCTTCCAACGGGACGAAGTTCTGAAGAACAGCTTCGAGATCTTCATCAACACCGAGGAGTACAAGGCAGGCAACGAGCAGATCGAGGCGATGTTCGAGGAACTGAAGACCACCTTCTCCGAGCAGGCCGAGTTCAACGAAGCGCTCAGCAGCTTCACTGAGCTTCGCGATGCGTTTAGTGTGACTAAGGGCGGAGCCATGGCCAAGACCAGCCGAGGCTATAAGGCACTCGGCATGGCCGGAAAGCTATCCAACATTCCTGAAGACTTGCAGGGGTATCAGCATTTTCTCCACAGTGATGACCCGGCGGGATGGATCACCTGGCAGTCAAAAGGTAAGGCGTACCTAGAGCTTTCAGACAACTGCCCGTTCTGCTCGATTGAGAGCGTTGACAAGCAAACCGCTACTCGCGTTGCCGCGGAGTACGAGTCCGCCGCTGTCAAGAACATGAGCTCGCTGCGCGGCGTGATCGAAAAGCTCGGACGCTACTTCGAACCGGGCTACTTGAAGCAGCTCGAATCGCTCACGACCTCGATTACGGATGTGACCCCCGAGCAAGAGCTGTTCCTCATCACGCTTCGTGGCCAGGTCGAGACCCTTCTTCGTAAGTTGTCGGCGCTGAAGGGTCTGTCCTTTCCTTCGCTTCGCGATGAGGAGAACGTCGCGTCGGTCCTGAGCGACTTGAAGATCGACTTGGCTCTGCTGCACGCGCTTAACTCTGAGGCAACTCAGTCGGTCGTGGGACTCATCAACCGCAAGCTGGACGAAGTCGGCGGTCAGATCAACGAGATTCGCCGGGGCATTGGCGAGCAGAAGACCCGCGTCGCGCGACTAATCAAGGCAAACCAGGACGCAATCAACGAGTTCTTGCGGTCGGCAGGCTACCGCTACACGGTGCGCATCGAACCTCAGGCAGACTCCTACCGGATGCTCCTTGAACACCAGGACGCGCCTGGCCATCTCGAATCGGCTACGGATCACCTGAGTTACGGGGAGAAGAATGCCTTTGCCTTAGTCCTCTTCATGCACCACGTTCAGCGGGAGAAGCCGGACCTCGTGGTCCTCGATGATCCGGTTTCAAGCTTCGACAAGACCAAGAAGTTCGCGATCCTGCACCAGCTCTTCCACGGGAAGAACAGCCTGCGTGGGGTGACCTCGCTCCTGCTCACACACGACATCGAGCCCGCCATCGACATCGTGCGGACGGGGACGTCGAGCCAGTTCACCGCAGCTCACCCCGTGGTGCACTTCCTCAACGGACGCGCCGGCGTCGTCACCGAGAAACCCATCAAAGCGGGGGACATCACCACCTTCTCTGAGGTGTGTGACGCCAACGTCGCGGCATCCTCAGATTCGATTATCAAGTGCATCTATCTGCGGCGACGTTTCGAGGTGCACGGCGCGAAGGGTGTTGAATACGACCTTCTGTCGAGTCTCCTGCACCTCCGCGAAGAGCCGTCCAAGCCACTGGATGCGACGACTCATGTTGCATTGACTCAGCCGGAGGTGGACGTGGCGACGTCATTCGTGAAGGAGTTCATCCCCGATTTCGATTACGCGAATCTGCTCGCAGAGTTGAAGAAACCTGGTGGTCTGAGGTCACGATTCGACAGTACGAGCGTTGGCTACGAGAAGGTACAACTCTTCCGCGTCATGTCCGTGCTCGATCCTGTCGCATTGAAGGGTGATGACGTGTTCACGAAGTTCGTCAACGAGACTTACCACATCGAGAATGAGTACGTGATGCAGTTAAATCCGCGTGAGTTCGACGCTGTTCCAGAATTCGTCATTGCAGCGTGCACCGAACTCGTATCCCAGATCGCTGCGGCTTAGTCGGAGAATAGGGCGTTTCGCGTTGAACGCTATGTCGTCGCCGCGACCTAGTATCGTCCGCAACCGAGGAGGCGTGAGATGCCGAGTGAAATTGCGCGCGTGCTCATCACGGTAAAGGCATCGCCCGAGCCGTCGAAGTCTTACGGCGATACCGTTTGCGTCGCCGGCGTTCGATTGAACGAGGACGGGACGGGATCCTGGGTGCGAATCTATCCTGTCGCGTTCCGGCACCTGGATACCGACCAGCAGTTCAAGAAGTTCGAGGTCATCGAGGTTGAGCTTGCTCGTTCGACGAAAGACGCTCGAATGGAGAGCTTCCGTCCGAACTGGGAGACGCTGTCGCGGCAGAGGAATGGCGGCGAGTTCAAGACCTATCCCGCGGATGCTCGGGGCCCCGTGCTCAACCCGCTCATCGGGCCGACGATGTGCGATCTTCGCGCCGGTGTCGAGGCTGATCTCAACGCCCAGTCACTGGGCCTAGTTGAAGTGCGTGAGCTCAAGGCGCTGAGGTTCGAGGACCACGGTCCATGGACCCGCGCGCAGGTCGCGAGCATGACTGCCGTGATGAGCCAGCCCGACATCTTCGGTGAGGTTGACAGTACGCCAATCCTCATTGCCCCGCGCTACAAGGTCCACTACGACTATGTGTGTATGAGTTCGACCTGCAGGGGTCACAAGCCGCGGATCCTCGATATGGAACTGAGTGCGCTGCAGTATCACAATCGTTTCAAATCGGATGACGGACTTAAGGCGATCATCACCCAGAAGTTCCACACCGAGATGTGGAACGAGAAGGTACGAACCTATTTCTTCGTCGGAAACTTTGGCGACATAGTAAAGAGAAAGAACTTCTCCGTCTTGGGCATTTACCGGCCGAAACGCGACTCGGACTACGGGGCAACGCTCTTCTAGACAGAAACGAGTCGTGTCCGGAGCGCTGTGAGCACTAGCTCGCGATGGCAGCGGGTCTCGTCCTGTTCGAAGCAGAGCAGCGCAACTGTGCCCGCCTCCGCAAGCTCAAGCACACGCTCAATCGCCGCCTGCGCAACGGGTGCTTCCATGAGTTCCTCAAACTTCTCACGCGCTTCGCGCGCCCCCGCACCATCGAGCTCCCCGAAACCCTCGCGGTTTTCGCGAGGGTTGCCGAGCGCGGGGAGATGCTCATAGCTGATGCCTTCGCTGATGAGACGCTCCCGAAGCGCGGTCTTCGACAGGCCCCGCTTCCGTGAGATCGGGTTGAGGCGAACATCCACGACAGTCGCGACGTTTCTCAGCCGCAGCCGCGAGACGAGCGCCTCTATGTCGAGGCCCTCGTATCCGATGCCGACCACATTCGCTCCCATGGTTTCAAGTCTCGCACCTAGATCGCCGGCGACGAGCCACGAGCTCGGCCGCATCGAGTCGAAGCGAGCACCCACGCGGCACGATTCAAAGCGGACGACGTGCCAGCGACCGCAATTCAGCAATCGCAATGCACGCAGGCACCCAGGGTGGGCGGCGCCCTTTGAAACCGCTTTGCTACAGATGCCTACAACGCAGAAAAATCCCTGGATAAACGCGAAAACCCAGCCTACTCTGGCGCCATGCGCGGAGGTCTGGAGCGATGGAAGAGGGGCGTCGAATCCCGCGGGGTTCGGCACGCGATCTCGTATGCTCTCGAGGGCACGTGCGACGCCCATCTGCCCCACTCGACGGGCGCCGAAGCGCTCGAGGCGTATGGCGCGGCATCCGATTCCGCCGTCTCTCGATTCATCGTCGACAACGGCGTCATCACGACTGACCAGCTCACGACCGGGGGCCTTCGTGTCTGGCTCGCCGGGCACGACCCGGTCACGGGGGAGGAGCGAGGCCTCCAGCGGCTGAGCCCCGACGCAGACCTGCTGCTCGACGGGACGCTCAATCACCCGAAGTCGTACAGCATCGCGGCGCTGCTGCATCCCGAGCTCGCCGCCGAGTTCGAGGCGCTGCAAGACCGGCTGCGTGAGCGCATCCTGCTCACTTGGCAGACTGAGCTCAACGCACGGCGCGGGCACGGCGGCCTCATCCGCGAGGAGGTCAGCCGCATCGAGGTTGTCGAGCTGCAGCACCGCCGATCCCGGGCGCTCGACCCGCACATCCACCGGCACCTCTGGCTGAACATCAAGGTGCTCGGCGCGGACGGTAAGTGGTCGAACCTCGACTCGCGCGTCGCAATGAAGCTGCACACCGTCATCAACGCCGAGGGCGAGCTCGCTGGGCGCACAGACCCAGCGTGGAACGCTGCGCTCGCGCGCCATGGCTACATGCTCAACGACGCGGGGGAGATCACCGAACTCGCCAGCGCCGTGCGCCCGCTCTCGCGTCGGTCGGCGCAGATCGAGGCGAACCGCGCGCGCCTGATCTCGGACTGGTCGGCAGCGCACGGGGGATCGGCGCCGAGCGTCGACGTGCTTCAACAGATCGACCGGCGTGCATGGGCGGTAGCGCGACCGAATAAGCCAGCAGACCTCGACGAGATGTCATGGGAGTCGCGCGTCCGCGACGAGATCGCGGAGATCGATCCGAGCCTGATCACCGAGCGCGGACCTATTGCCATGGCTCCGAAAGACCTGCACGCCCTCGATCTGGATCTGCTCGCTGCTGCGGCGATCGTGGATGCGGACCAACGGTCCACATCGAGCGGTGGGCGGTTCAGCACCTTCGACATCCGCGCTGGCGCAGTCCGCGCTCTCTCGCGGACCGGCATCGTTGCGCTGCGCGATCAGCTCGACGGCGTGATCGTCGAGATTACGACGCGCGCCGCGGCGGCAGTCCTTAGGCTTGTTGCGGAGGTTCCGCCCGTGCACGTCAAGGCCTTCATGGCCACCGAGACGGTGCGGGCCAAGGTGCGCCTAGCTGCACGCCTTGACGTGCTCGCCCGGCAGGGGCGCTCGCTCCTGCCGAACGAGTTGTATCGCTTCGCGCCGAACGAGGAGATCTCGGCATTGGATCCTTCGCAAAGCGTTGCCGCGTGTGCGATCGCCGGGACAGACGGACTCGTCACGGTCACCGGCCCCGCTGGCACAGGTAAGACGACGATGCTCCGCGTTGCGTTCGCAGCGCTTGGGGCGCAACGGCGGCGGATGCACGTCGTCGCTCCGACCCGGAAAGCTGCCTCGGTGGCGTCCCGCGAGGTCGGGGCTGCAGCATCCAGCATTCATGCACTGCTCGCCGATCACGGATACCGGTGGGGTGCCGATCAGGCTGGCGCGATGGTGTGGACACGACTGAGCGTGGGGGAGGTCGACCCCAGCACGGGTGTCGTGTATGGCGGGCCGACGCGGTACGTGTTGCGTGCTCGCGAGCGGATCGTGGTCGATGAAGCGGGAATGGTCGATCTGCAGACGGCGAACGCACTTGCCGAACTTGCGATCGAACAGGGTGTCGGGCTCGCGTTCGTCGGCGACCCGCATCAGGCGTTGCCGATCGGGCATTCCGGTGCGATGGGTTCCGCGATCCGGCACGCAAATGCCGCGGTTGAGCTCGATACGGTGCATCGGTTCCGGGATCCCGAGTATGCGGCGCTCACGCTGCGGCTGCGCGATGCGGGGGATCGAGAGCGCGCGCTAGCGGTCGCTGGTGAGCTGGCGGAACGCGGGCATGTCACGCGGGTGGATCATCACGATGCAGCCCGTGAGCAGATGATCGACGCGTACTTCGAGTGGCATGCGCGTGGCAAGCGGGTGACCTTGGTTTCCGGGACCAACGCTGAGGCGGATGCCATCAACGACGCGATCCAGCAGCGCCGAGTCGATCACGGCGAGCTCGATCCCGGCTTGGTCGCGTGGGGGATGGGGGAGCAGCGCATCCTCGTCGGTGACGCCGTCCAGACCCGCCGAAACGACCGGCTCACGGGCGTCGAGAATCGTGCGCAGTGGGTCGTGCGCGGCATCCTCGAGGAGTCCGTCGACCTTGTGTCGGTCGGCGACAGCGGCGAGTTTCGACGAGTGTCTGCCGAGTATGCGCGTGAGCACCTGCAGCTTGCCTACGCGTCGACGGTGCATGGCGTGCAGGGCGACACCGCCGATGCCTCCGTTGTCGGGCCCGATGTGGACGCGGCGGGACTGTACGTCGGCCTCACTCGCGGGCGGGTGCACAACGTCGCGATCGTGGTCGCCCGGACGGATGCCGCTGCCCGCGATTGTCTCGCGGAGTCGATGCAGCGCGGTACGCCCGAGCTGACGATGCGGGATGCGGTGCGCGCGGCTCAGGCGGAGTTACGGCGCGCGGCGCGGGACCGCGAGGTAACAGTGGCGACGGGGCCCGTGGTCGGGGCGCCGAGTGTGGGGCGCGAGATCGGCATCTAGAGTGGGCGCTCAGCGAGCGAGTGCTCGGGCGGGCTATGAGGTCACAGGTGCGGCGGGGTTCGCCTCCGATCGGGCTACGGCCGCTTTTACCGGCGTTCTGCTCGTTGGTTGGTCCCACTTCGTATCGAACGAGAACCAACCGCTTGTAGACAAACCCGGTCGCGGCGAAGGGGCCGATCTTCGTCAGACAGGTCATGTGGAGAGCCGCTAGGTTGAGGCCATGGACATCAAGTCGTTCCACAGCGAATCCGGGACCACGTCTTGACCGAGACTCCGTGGTGGGCAACTCCGCTAGTGGCCGGAGTCTTTACGCTCCTTGGCATTGCCATCGCACAGCTAGTTGCTCTCAGGCTCGAGCGGAGACGACACCGTCGTGAGGACGAAAGGCGTCTCGATGCGGCGCTGCGTCCCGCCGCCCTTGCTTATCTAGATGCTCTGCAGAGATACGCGACCTTTGTCACGTCGCTCACGGTCGGAGAGGTGCTCATCACTGGCCGACCGAGCGTCGTGGGCGTTGAGGACGAGTTCATGCGATGGAGTAAGCATGCCCACGCGATTGATGACGCCCTGGCACAGCTCAGCCTCGCAGCATCAAGCAAAGTGCTCGCCGCGGCCAACCGGGTTCAGGAGCCGATGCATGTGTTCAATCTGGCTGCTCAAGGACGGCCCATGACCGAGCGCCTCAAATACAGTCACGCCGACGAGGTGTACACGCTGGCGCCCCAGTTTAGGAATGTAGTGCGACTGAGGCTTGGCCTAGATCAGCTACCCGAACCGCGGACTTCGTTGGCTGCGCACGCGAAGGACTGACTTCGCGTGCGCGACCGCCACCACGGAGGGTGGTTTCGATGGCGCCGTGACTGACGGCTCTGCGAGCGAATGCCTCGTCCGCCCCATGCCCTGGCCTGACCCCGCACCTGTCGTGAGGTCGTATCGGTTTGCTGCACGCCTAGTCCAGGCTCGCCGTCCGAATTGTGGACGGACGGCCGCGGGTTCGTTGGATGCCGGTGGCGTCGAAATTCTCCGAATTGGCCGCGGCCGGGCTACTGAACTAGCCCGGCCGCTTTGAGCTCTTTCCGAAGATCGTCTTTCCAGTTCAGGCCGGGGTACGCTACGTAGCTCAGCCCAGCAAGATCGGAAGGCCGCTCGACGCTCGCGTCCATTACGACGACATTCGCGCGCCCAAGAGTTGCGATGAAGTAGCCAAGCTCCAGCACAACGTTCTGGCGGGCACGAGGGTTAGGAGCCGATCCAGCCTGATGCTCGGCGAGTGTATGCCCAACGTCGTCTGGCGTCAGAAGGACGATGACGTAGGAGGCCGCTCCTCCCCATTTCTCAAACTTCTCAATGATCGTGTTCCCGCTGCCGGCTTGCTCTGCGAGCGAAACAGGCATGACCCCGGTGAGGTCGTGCACGTAGATTCGAATCGAATCCCGCGCTGCTTCGTCGTGCCCATGCACGATGAAGATGTCGGGGGAAGCCGCGCCCATTACGCCGTTATCCACCGACAGGACGGGTTCCGGGTTCCCCGCGGCTGGTGTTCCAACCTGCCTCGGCAAAGGGTTCGGCTGCGCCGCCACCCGTGTCGTGGCAGGTTCATTTCCTACGGCGCTAGCGGGAATGGATGACTCGAGCACGACAGACTGGCTATCGATCCAGGCATCGGGAATCTCAGAGATGGCGCGACCGGCAATGTAGTCGTTGAACAGCTTCCGCAGGCGCGGGGGCGCATTTTCTGCAATCCAGCCCGGGAGGCCCGGCATGGAGTTCGCCAGGAGTTCCATTCGACCCTTCTCCCCAGAGTCTTTTTCAGGCCCCTCTCGCAGTACCTCCTGCAGGACCTCCGCCGCCGCATCGGGGTAGTCCGGATCGCCAAAGCTCTGGGATCGATACAGGCGAAGATGATTGCTCAGAATGTCGGATGTGCCGGTATCGCGCCCGAACTGACGCCAATCACCTTCCTCCCATTGAGAGGAAACGTACGCCGATGCAGCGAGCTGGAGTGGGTCAACCTTGGCCATCCTTGCAGTCTACGAAACCGCGCGGGCTCGACGCGCGGACCCGGACACCGGCCTCGCACGTCGTCGCAATTAGCCGTGCGTGTTCCTCCGAAGGGGTCCGATCATGGGTACGCTGACCGACCCGTTGCGGGCGGCGCGCGCCGCTGGATCATCGTGCACGATTAACCCGCAGAGATCGGAGCTCGACCTTCAAGCCGAATCTTCATAACTGGATATAGTCCAGGAATGCGATGGGACGAACTCGAGGCCGCTGTCACGGCAGTGCTCAGGATAATGGAGCGATTTCCGCAGCCAGTCGACGCCGAGACTCTGGTGAACTACGCAAATGAAAACGATCCCGCTTGGCGACTTCGATCTGCCGCAGTTGTTGTTCACTACCAGGCCCTCGTAGTCATAGACCTGCTTGAACTCGCGTGGAGTCCAGACGGTGCGAATCGTCAGATTAACGAAGCGGGGCGGTCCTATCTCGCGGTCCGTGCGGCGGGCTCGCAAACTGCACTGTACGAGGACCCTCGGCTGCGGGATTGGGCAGCTCTTACGGAGGCTCGTGAGTCGTTCCGCGGGCACCAGATTACGGAAGCCAACACCTTTAGCAGGCTGGAGTTGTCTCAGTGGCGCCAGTTCAGTGAAGTCGCCATCGACTTCCACCCGCGTCTTACAGTACTAACGGGAGCCAACGGTGCGGGCAAGACTACGTTGCTCAACGTTCTGGCGCCGCACTTCAGCTGGGCAGCGCAACTAGTTACCTCAAGCGCCCGCTATCGCGAACTCGGCTCGGGAACGCATGTCGCTCGCGTTGGCCAGCTCTCGTATTCGAACGGAGTTTGGACGCCGATCCAGGAAGTTCTGACAGAGCAGACGACAGTCCAGCCACTTCAGATTCCGTCGCAACAGCCGGTTCCGGGCATCTTCATTTCATCCCACCGATCGATCAGCGGCTACCAGGCGCTGCAGAACCTTCCCGCAAAGTTTTCAACAGCGGATGCCCTACTGACTCAGTTCGCGAACGAGGTTCAAACTCGTTATTCCGGTGGAAATAGCCGCTACAGTCCGCTTTATCGAATGAAGGAGGCTTTGGTCGCGGCGGCAATGTACGCGTATGGCAACGCTGCTGTTGTCGCCAATTCTGAGGCTCGAGACATCTGGGAAGGATTTCAAGATGTTCTCGCGAAGCTGTTGCCGCGTGCTCTCGCTTTTCGCCGTCTAGTCGTCGAGGATGGCGATGTCTGGGTTAAGACCAGCTCGTCGCAGTTCCCGCTCGAGGCTGTGTCGGGTGGCGTCAGCGCGGTGGTAGAGCTTGGCTGGCAGATCTTCTTGAGAGGTCGAGGCGCAGACTCCTTCACGGTGTGCATCGACGAGCCCGAGAATCATCTCCACCCTGAGCTGCAGCGCACCATTCTTCCAACGTTGTTGGAAGCCTTCCCCTTAGCCACCTATGTCGTGGCTACTCATTCGCCGTTCGTGGTCACCTCCTCCCGTGACTCGCTGGTGTACGCGCTCCGCAATGATGAGCACGGGCGGGTCCGGTCTCGCCAGGTGCGCGACATCAACTCGTCGGCCACGTCTGACGAGACGCTCATGTCTGTACTTGGGCTTGATACCCCCCTTCCGCAGTGGGCTGAAGTCGAACTGCAAAGGGCGTTGACAGCGGTTCCCGATGACCCGAAGGCCGATGACCTTCGTCTTCTTCGTGAGCGCCTGATTGCCGCTGGGCTCGGTGCTCAGTTTCCGGCGGCAATCGACGCATTGCGGACTGACGGCTCTACGCTGTGATCCGGCTCGAGAAGAGTCCCATCCCAGCCTGGCTTAAGGAGAACCAAGAGGCGCTAACCGCCAATTTTGTCGCAGCTCCCGCCAACGCGAAGCCGGCGCCGTGGCGTGCAGCCGCGGTTGTCGATGCACTCCGAGCCGAGTGCATGGGGAAGTGCATGTACTGCGAAGGTCGTATCGACGACGTTTCGTACTCCGCCGTCGAGCACATTCGTCCTAAGGGAGTCTTTCCTGAGTTAGTACTCGACTGGGACAACCTCGGATTGGTCTGCCCGCGGTGCAACACCAACAAGCGCGACTATTGGACCTTGAATGCCGAACTGCAACTCCTAGACCCATATGTCGACGATGTCGATGTGCACCTTCAGTTTTATGGAGGCCTCGTGACCGCTGAGTTGGGTAGTCAGCGCGGGGCCAACACCGTCCGGAAGTTCAAGTTCAACACTCGGAGCGAACTGGTTATGGCCAAGATCCTTGCGATCGAAGGGGTACACGCGCGAATCGAGCGCTGGCACACCGAGACAGAGCCCGAGTTGAAGGAGCTATTCGCAGATGACCTTCGCGAAGCGATCGCACCTCGCCATGAGTTCTCGGCAACGCTCAAGGCGTACGCTGCTTCGAAGGGTTTCAGCCCTTAGTCGTTCGAAACATGGTATGGAGTGAGCGGGGTGCCGTCGCGGCGGGTTGACGGATGGCGCCGAGTTCGACGAAGGGTACGCCGCCGGTGAAGAGTGCGATGCCGCGGTCCCACAGCTCGTCCGCGCTGCCCCGGTGGGAGCCCAACCCTGTTGCGCCGCTGTTCAGACGGCGGCATGAACGGAACACAGACTGGCTATGCCAAAGTCTCCACCGCCGATCAGGACCTCACCTCACAGACCGTTGCATGGCGAGTTCCGCCACCTGAGCACAAGCATTCGCTGGTTGTCAGGCGTTGATCCCGAACACCCGAAGCAGCGGGACGCGGGGAATCATCCGGCGCGGCCCAAGCTGGACCGTCGGAATGGTCCCGTTCTCGATGCCGAGCTTGATCGTGCGGTAGTCAACGCCGACGAGCTTGGCGGCATCCTTCATCGTGAGAGCAAGGTGCTCCGGTGAGTGGTTCATGTCGGTTCCCTTCGTTGAGCCAGCAGTGTCAGTCTCCCTTCGTCGCAAACTAGCACACTTGTGAGCCAAGATCGACGCTCTTCTTCGCAATCCGCCCGCGACCTGGAATAGTGGGCTAAATGACAGACGTCGAGGCACTTGACATCAGCGACGAGCGCATCGATCTCGGCAGTCGCGTGACGCTGCCAAAGTCATGGCATGCGCGCGTGTCGGGGGAGCAAGACGTGCCCGGCACGATCACCGTGCGCGTGGAGTGGGATGCTGTGCTCGGCCGCACTGCCGTCGCGTCCGCCGCCCTCGAGCGCGAGGGGGAAGGCGTCGACATCACCAGCCAGATGCTCCGCGAAGTGCGCACACACTGGATCATGACGACATCCGCACTCGACGTCGTCACGGTCGATGTCGGCGAGGAGGATGTCAGCGATCGCGACCGAATCCCGGTGCGAGAGTTTCTGAGCCGCATGCGGGTGGCGGGGAAGCGCGACCCCTCGGAGGCGCTGCGCGACTCGATCGCCGTCTATCGCGTCGCGACGGCGATAAGCTACCCCCCGCTCAAGCTCGTCGCCGACACCCTCAAGATCAGCCAGAGCACCGCGACCCGCCTCATGACCCGCGCCCGTGATGCGGGCCTCGCGCCGGAGGTGCGGATCCAGGAGCCTCGGCGGGCACCAGCGGTCGACCCCTACAACCCGGGGAGGCCGTACGACCCTGCGGCGCCGCACACTGGTCCTTCTGGATCTGGAGGGCCGTCGATCGGTCGATGAGCAGGACGCGGCGGGTGGCATGCGGCGCCTTTCTGACGGTTTCGAACGGAAGACGCACGAAAGCGCGACGGCCACGCCTGGCTCGCTAACGCTGCTTTCCAGCGTGGTCCGCGGGGCGGCCCGGGCCGCACCGGTAGCGTCAACTCCATGCCCCGTCGCACAGAGTTCGCGATGCCGAATCCGGTGCGAATCACAGGCCGCAGTTCGAGCATCACCAACTCCTTTGTCAACGGGATCATTCCCGTAATCTGGCCGAGCCAGGCTCAGGTGGAGGAGGCGCTGAGTGTCTTAGGCATGGACACCACAGTGTGCGCGTACTGCGGCAACGAGGCCAGCGAGTGGGACCACTTCCGTCCGCTCGTCGTGGGGCAGAAGCCCACCGGCATCATTTCCGAGATCCATAACCTCGTTCCCGCGTGCGGCAAGTGCAATCAGAGTAAGGGCAATAAGAACTGGCGCGATTGGATGCTGGGTTCGGCCCGACTCTCGCCGACGACTAAGGGCGTTCCGGATGTTGGAGAGCGTGTCGCCCGGCTAGAGGCGTTCGAGCAATGGGGAACCCCAACGAGGGTGGACTTCGAAGCGCTCGTGGGTGCCGATCTATGGGCCGAGCACTGGCGGAACCACCGGGCGATCCTCGATCTGATGCAGCAGGCTGAACTGACTGCGGAGACGATTCGTCGCCGCATCGCGGACGCTCACTCGCCCGTCGAACCGCCAGTCCCGATCTCCCCCTCTTGACGGATTGCCGCGTCTGCAGCCCTCGGTCGCGCCGAAGGAGACGTTGAGCGGCAGCTGAGTATTAGGTCCTCTGAGCACCACCGGTATTGCGGTTGAGCACCGCTCGCTGAGCACCGTGTTCTTGTCGTTGGGCACCACCGGATATTCGGGTTCAGCACCACCTTCTTAGGCTCCTTCTGCCGCGTGGCCAATCACGCGGCAGAAGGAGTAGTTCGGATGGTACGCAGGATCAAGGCGAAGCTGGTGCTCCGGCTTCGCGCGGAGGGGTTTTCGAAGCGGCAGATCGAGGCGCAGGGCATGTCGCGACACTCGGTGATCGCGGTGTTCGACGCCGCCGACCGGGAGGGCATCGATTACGACGCTGTTGCCGGTCTCGATGACGCGGAGGTGTACTCGCGGTTGTTCCCCGGGCGAGGTGAGCACGACAGTGTTCACGCGCAGCCGGACTGGGGCCAGGTTCACAAGGAGCTCGCGAAGGTCGGAGTCACGCTCAAGCTGCTCCACGGCGAGTACGTCGACGCCTGCCGAGGCAGGGGTGAACCGGCGATGGGATACGACCGGTTCTGCAAGTCCTACCAGCACCACGTGCTCATCACCGGGGCGGCGTCGCGGGTCGGTCACAAGGCGGGGCAGTCGGTCGAGGTCGACTGGTCGGGCAAGACGATGCAGCTCGTGGACCCGGTCACCGGTGTCGTGTCGAGGGTCTACTTGTTCGTCGCGACGTTGCCGTTCTCGAGGTACGCGTTCGTCGAGCCGACGCTGGATCTGAAGCAGGACACCTGGCTGCGCGCCCATGTCGCGATGTTCGACTGGTTCGGCGGCAGTGTTCCCCGGATCGTCCCGGACAACTTGAAGACTGGGGTGATCTCCCACCCGGCGGAGGGTGAGGTGGTTCTCAACGACGCGTATCGGGAGCTCGCGGCGCATTACTCGGCGGCGGTGCTGCCAGGGCGGGTGAAGAAGCCGAAGGATAAGGCGAGCGTCGAGAACACCGTCGGCAACATCGCGACCGGGGTGATCGCGGCGCTCCGCAACCAGTCGTTCGCTACGTTGCCGGAGTTGCGGGCCGCGGTCTACGAGCGGATGACGGCGTTCAACGCGGAGCCGTTCCAGAAGCGCGCCGGGTCCCGGCTGGGCGTGTTCGAGGGTGAGGAGAAGCCGCTGCTACGGCCGCTGCCGACCGTCTCGTTCGAGATCTCCCGGTGGGTCTACGGGCGTCGCGTCCAGAAGAACGGGCATGTGGTGTTCGAGAAGAACTTCTACTCCGTTCCCTACGTCCACATCGGTCGCGCCGTCGATCTGCGAGTCACCGACAGGATGCTCGAAGTGTTCGCCGGGCAGGATCGGCTGACCAGTCATCTTCTCGCTCCGGCCGGGACGGTGAACGAGTACCGCACCCATGACAGCGATCTGCCCGACGGTCCGCAGTATCGGCAGTGGGACGCCCCCAGGGTCCGGGAATGGGCGGCGAGGATCGGGGAGAACACAACGATCGTCGTGAACCGGATCTTCGAGTCGGTGCCCGTCGATGAGCAGGGCATCAACGCTGCGCTGGCAGTGCTCCGCATGACGCGCCGGTACTCCGCCGACCGCGTCGAAGCCGCCGCCGGCATCGCTCTCGCGTCGAAGGTGAGGTCGCCGCGCTACGCACACCTACGACCCATCCTCGAGACCAGGCAGGACGAGCCCGGCAACCGTGATGCCTGGGCGACACCCGGGACACCACCCGAGCCGACGGGGTATGTCCGCGGCGCCGACTACTACGCAGGAGGCGCCCGATGAGCCGGCTCGACTCCGAGACCAAACGGAAGCTGCGCGAGATGGGCGTCACGTCGCTGGTCGACGCAATCGAAGCCCAGGACGACGCCCTCACGATCGGGGTGGTGTTCGAGGAGCGGATCAAGATCGCTGTCGACGACGCCCACGCCGCGTTCACCCACTCCAAGGTCGAAGGCCTCGTCCGACGCGCCGGGCTCCGCTACCCGAACGCGGACCTGCGCCGGGTCGACATGCTCGAACAGCGCGGCCTCGATCGCGGGGTCATCGCGCAGCTCGGGACCTGCCACTTCATCAGCAGGCAACAGAACGTCGTGTTCCAAGGATTCACCGGCTCCGGCAAGTCCTACCTCGGATCCGCGTTGGCGAAGCAGGCCTGTCAGCACCGCTACCGAGCCCACTACATCCGCATGCCCGACCTCGAAGAATCCTGGGCCGCCGCGAAGGACCGACCAGCGGGGAGAGAGAAGTGGCTACGCAAGTACGCCGCGTTCACCCTGCTCGTGATCGATGAGTGGCTGCTCGACACCCCGACCGACGACACGAGAACCATGCTCCTCGAGCTGCTCGAGAGACGCTACGACGCGACGTCGACAGTGTTCTGCACCCAGTACGCGAAGAAGGACTGGCACGGGCGCCTCGGCGGCGGAGTCCACGCCGACGCGATCATGGACCGCATCGTCCACAACACCATCTGGATCGAAACCGGCGAGGTGAACATGCGCGAACACACCGCCGCGGCCAACTGAGCCGACGCCGGTGAGCGCCGCTTCCACGGGGTGGTGCTCACCGGCAATACCGCCTGGTGCTCAACCGCGATATCCGGTGGTGCCCAACCGCAATAATCAGTGGTGCTCAAGGGGTCGAATACTCAGCAGCAGCGGCCGGCCGGGCGTCGGCTCGTCGTTCGGTAGCTAACGCCAGTTCCGGCTCGTGCGACGCGTGAAGCGGCCACGTCATAAGCCCGCGGCTCGACTATCCGGACCCTCTGTCGGGCTTGGTACGTCCGTTCAGGTTTGGCCCCAGCGGCCGGCATCTTGCGGACTTGCGGGCGCAAGCGCGCCGTTGCGGGCCACGGGGGAATGAACGTTTGTTCAGATGGGGGGTTTCAAAACGTGCACGAAACACATTGCAGAGAGGGTGATGTTCACCTTCAGACCAGCACGAGAACCGACTCGAGAATGGATAGCCCATGAAGCACAGCACTACCCGGAAGGCATTGGTCGCGGCAACAGCGGTCCTCAGCCTGGCGGCCTTCACGGCCTGCTCTTCATCCGGCGGCGACGCCGGAGGGGGAAGCGACGACGACACGTTGCGCATCGGATATTCCGTCCATACCCTCGCCAACCCGTTCTTCGCCGGTGCCCTTCAGGGCCTCGAAGAGGGGGCCGAAGAGTACGGCTACGAGCTCACCGTGGCGAACGCGGACAGCGTGCTCGACAAGCAGGTCAGCGACATCTCCAGCATGATCAGCCAAGGGATCGACTACCTGTTCCTCACCCCGCTCGACGGCACTGCCATCACGCCGTCGATCGAGGCAGCTCAGGCGGCCGGGATCAAGGTCATCGTGCTTGCGGATGCGGTCCCCGCGCCCGTTGAGGGCACGCTCGTCTCAACCCCGGACGAAGTGGGTCGCCAGGCCGGCGATGCGGTCGTGAGCTACCTGACCGACAAGTACGGCGAGCCCAGCGGCACGGTCGTCGAGGTGACCGGTGTCACGGGCATCACCGCGGCCTCCGGACGCACCGAGGGCTTCATGGAGATCCTGGACGAGTACCCCGATATCGAGGTGGTCGCACAGCAGGACGGCCGGTTCATGAGCGAACCGTCCTACGAGGTCATGTCGACGATCTTGCAGGCACAGCCCGAGATCGACGCGATCTTCGCGGCGAACGATGCGTCCGCCGCCGGTGTCATCGCGGCGCTCAAGGAAGCGGGCCGACTGCAGCCCATCGGCGACCCGGAGCACATCTTCATCGTCGGCAGCGACGGATCGCCTCCTGGGATCGATGCGATCCGAAGCGGCGAACTCGACACGACAGTGAGCCTCAACCCGCTCGAGATGGGTCGGATGGCGATGGACATCGTCAATCAACTCGAAGCAGGCGAGAGCCCCGAGACGGAGATCGCCCTCCCCGTGTTCATGATTACGCCCGAGAACATCGACAGCCCCGAAGCCGCGGAGTTCGGCATCTGGGCGGAGCAACTGGACGACTGATCCATGAACGAGACCGTGATCGAGTTCCGCGGGGTGACGAAGTCCTACCCCGGCGTTAAAGCTCTCGACGGCATCGACCTCGCGTTGCAGGCGGGCACCGTCACGGCTCTCGCAGGTGAGAACGGCGCCGGCAAGTCGACCTTCATCAAGGTACTTGCCGGCGCCACTCGCCCCGATTCGGGAACCGTGCTCGTCGGCGGGCAGGAGATCGGCACGACGCCCCGTGCGCTCATCGACGCCGGGGTCAGCGTCATCTATCAAGAGCTGACGGATGTCCCGGACATGTCTGTCGCGGACAACCTGATGCTGGGCCGCCCCCTGCACCGCGCGGGGCTTGTTCGTGCCCGGGCCAACGCGGCGGCGGCCTCCAAGGCCCTGTCGCGAGTGGGGCTCGGGTCGCTCGACACCGCCCGTCCGGTGCGGAGCCTGTCGCCGTCCGAGCGGCAACTCGTGGAGATCGCGCGGTGCCTGGCTCGCGATGCGCGGGTTCTCGTGTTCGATGAGCCGACATCGTCCCTCGCCGAGAGCGAGGTGGAGACGCTCCTCGAGATCATCGACAAGTTGCGGATGGATGGCCTGAGTGTGCTGTACGTCAGCCATCATCTCGACGAGTTGTTCCGCATCGCTGGCCGGGTCGCCGTCATGCGAGACGGGCGTCTGGTCGCAGACAAACCCATCGGCGAGTGGGACGAGCAGACGCTCGTTCAGACGATGCTCGCCAAGGATCTCGCTCACGCGTATCCCTGGTCGCCGCGCGAGCCGGGCGAAGATCGCCTCGTCGTCGAGGGACTCCAGGCCCCGGGTGTGGGGTCGGTCGATCTGCGCGCGGCCGCCCACGAGATCGTCGGTCTCGTCGGGCTAGCGGGTGCGGGACGTACGGAACTCATGAAAGCGGTCGCGGGAGTCGTGCGCCCGACCTCGGGTCGCGTCGTCGTGGGAGGCCGCGCATTGCGCGGCGGCAGCATCGCCGCTGCTCGACGCGCGGGTGTCTCGTACGCGTCCGAAGACCGCAAAGGTGAGGGCCTGGTGCTCGAAGCGTCGGTCGAAGACAACCTCTCTTACGGCCTCTACAACCAGTTCTCGCGTCTCGGCATCATCAATCGACGGCGCAAGGCGCGTCTGGCTGCGGATCGGATCACGGAGTTCGGCGCGAAGGTCGAATCGCAGGCGCGCGCCGTCGGCCGGCTCTCGGGAGGCAACCAGCAGAAAATTCTGCTGGCTCGTGTCGCCGCGCATGCCCCGACGGTCGTGCTACTCGACGACCCCACGCGCGGAGTGGATATCGGCGCCAAATCGAGCATCCACACGCACGTCCTCGGTCTCGCGGAGCGCGGAGCCGCCGTCGTCCTGACCAGTTCCGACACCGACGAGGTGCTCGCCGTCGCCGACCGCGTCTACGTCATGCGCGCCGGCCGCATCGTGGGCGAAGTGGCTCGCGCGCACTTCGACCGCGAACGCATTCTCAAACTCGCGGCCGCAGGATGACGCGCCGCTCGACCCGGAGGTTCTCATGACCGACTCAAAGCCGCTCAACGAATCAAGCCCGCCTGCGCCGCGCCGCGCCGTCACATCGACGCTTATCCAGCGCGTGCTCTCGAGCAACGTCACCGCCATCGCGGTGGCTCTCATCCTCGTGTGCATCGCCCTCAGCCTTCTCACCGATCGCTTCTTCACTGTCAGCAACCTGACCTCCGTGCTCGTGCAGTCCTCGCTCGTGGGCATCGCCGCCGTAGGGGCCACATTCGTAATTATCACGGGCGGCATCGACTTGTCCGTCGGCGCGAACCTTGCGCTGTCCGGGATCATCGTCGCGACGCTCTTCGGGCTCGGAATCGACCCCATCACGGGAATCGCGCTGACCCTCCTCATCTCCGCGGCGATCGGCGCCTTCAACGGTGCGAGCGTGACGTGGCTCCGACTCGCGCCGTTCATCGTGACGCTTGCCGTCATGGGCATGGCGCGGGGCCTGACGCTCAACATCAGCCAGGGGGCCAGCCTCTACGACCTGCCGCCCGCTTACACGTGGTTCGGTAACGGCAACGTGTTCGGAGTGCCCGCCGCGGTCCTGCTGATGCTCCTCACCTTCGTGGTGGGGCACATTCTTTTGCGAGGCACGACCTTCGGGCATCGCGTTTACGCGGTCGGAGGCAACCGTGAGGCCGCGCGGCTGGCGGGGATCAACGACCACAGGGTTCTTTTCTCGGTGTACGTGATCGCGGGTGTTGCCGCGGGCATTGCCGCCCTCGTCTCTGCGGGTCGACTCGGAGCGGCCACGCCGAACGCCGGCGTCGGCCTCGAGCTGCAGGTCATCGCAGCGGTCGTCATCGGTGGCTCGAGCCTGTTCGGCGGTAAGGGGACGATGGTCGGCACCTTCGTCGGAGTGCTGCTGATCGGTGTCATCAACAACGGCCTGATCCTGCTGAACGTCAATCCGTTCCTGGTGCAGTTCGTGCAGGGCGCGCTCATCTTCGTCGCCGTGCTGCTCGACTCGTTGAACACTCGACGTCTCGCGCGCGGGAAGCGTGCCTCATGAGCGTTCGCACCGCCGTCGTGGTCCCGCCCCAGCCCTACTTCGCGATGACGTCGCGAGTCACCGGCGCCCTCGCTTCCCTGGGTTCGCCCGTATCGCACGACGCTCGCGCGCGCCTCGAGGAGCTCGCGCTCGCCGCAACGCCGGATGCGGTGCGCGAGGCGGAGGAACTGCTCTCCGCGCTTGTTCTGATGTCGGTCGAGCTCGATTCGCAGGGGTATGCGCGCGCGGAGCGGGGAGCGGCACCCGCTGTTGTCATGGAACACGGGTGGCGAAGCGTCCTGGTCCGCATCGCGAACGATCACGAACTCGCCGTGCCGCTGCACCTGCATATCAATCCTGTTCCCGGATTCCGACAGGCGCCGGTGCCGGGAGAGTTCAGCGGACCGTCGAGCATGACGCAGCGGCCGTTCCTCGCAGATCGACTCGACAAGACCGGGATGATCGCGGACGCCTGGATGCTGGCGGATCTTGCAGACTCGGCACCGCTGAGTGGTCTCGGAGTTGAGTATCGGGTGTTGAACCTTTACGGCCGAGCACAGGGCGACCGCGAGGCCTACCTGGCACTGACCACTCACGCGGACTCACCGATCGGCGCGCACTCGGGGCAGCAGGGCATCGACATCAGCTTCCACACCGAGCGCTCGCATGCGGTGCCGCTCGAGGTCCGCGACGAAAGCGGGCTCACGTGCGTCGCCTCGTTCGTCGTGCGCGATGATCGGGGTCGCGTCTACCCCCCGCAGGCGATGCGAGTGGCACCCGACATGCGCTTCCACCCGCAGGTCTACCGAGGTCACGGTGAGACCCTGCGCCTACCGGCCGGGGAATTCGAGGTCACGACGCAACGGGGACCCGAGTACTTGCCGCACACGCAAAGGGTCAGCATCACGGGCGAGTCTGACGTGATCACCGCGAAACTCTCTCGTTGGATCGATCCCGAGGCGCACGGCTGGTACTCCGGCGATCCCCATATCCACGCGGCCGGCTGCTCGCACTACGAAAGCCCTACCGAGGGGGTTCGACCCGAGACGATGATCCGGCAGGTCCGGGGCGAAGCGCTCTCGATCGGCGCGGTCCTCACGTGGGGCCCGGGCTACTACCATCAGCGCCAGTTCTTCACCGGGCATGTGACCAGTCCCGAGGCGACCCTCGAGCATCCCTCGCTGCAGGAAGCAAATAACCAGACGTTCATAACGGAACGCACCGACCGCGATGGCGAAAGCCTCTTGCGGTACGACGTGGAGATCTCCGGGTTTCCCTCCAGCCATCTCGGTCACGTGATGCTGCTCAATCTGCGAGACCAGGACTACCCGGGCACCGCCGTCATCGAGGACTGGCCGTCGTGGACTCTGCCAGTGCTCCGCTGGGCGAAGAAGCAAGGCGCCGTGGTCGGGTTCGCGCACTGCGGATTCGGGATGGCCGTGGACTCGGACGAGCTGCCCAACGATGACATCCCGAAGTTCAACAGCATCGGAACGAACGAGGCCATCGTCGACGTGACCCACGGTGTCGTCGACTTTCTCGCGGGCGCCGAGGCGATGCCCGCCATGGAACTCAACGCCTGGTACCACATGCTCAACTGCGGGTACCGGCTGGCGATGGTGGGGGAGACCGACTACCCGTGCATCTTCGATGAACGTCCGGGCGTTGGCCGCACCTACGTCCGACTCGACCAACGACCCGTCGGGGATGACGGGTACGGCGAATGGATCCGAGGACTCGCCGACGGGCGCTTGTACTTCGGCGACGGCCGAACCCACGTGCTGGACTTCCGGGTCGAAGGCGCTCAGAGTGGCGACGTGCTCGGCCTCGCCGAGGACGCGTCGGTGACCGTCGCGGGCACGATCGCCTGCCTGCTCGAACCCGCGCCGGACGCCGAGACGGAACGTATCCGGTCTTCTCCTGGCTTCGCGCGCCCGTCATGGCACATCGAGCGGGCTCGGATCGGGTCGACGCGGTCTGTCGTTGTGGAATTGGTGCAGAACGGGCTCGTGATCGAACGCGCCACGGTTATCGCGGATGGGACGCCTCAAGACGTCGTCTGGGACGTCCCGGTGAGCGAGTCGAGCTGGTTCGCGCTTCGGGTACTCCCCTCGGGCCACACCCACCCCGTCTTCGTGGAGGTCGGCGGCCGTCCGGTCCGGGCATCCCGCCGAAGCGCGCAGTGGTGTCGTCGTGCGGTCGACGTGCTGTGGGAGGAGAAGTCGCGCTTCCTGCGGACGGAGGAGGTGGAGGATGCGCGGTTGGCATTCGATCACGCCCGACTCACGTACGACGCAATCGCGGACGAATCCGACGCAACCTCGTGAACGAGGTATGCGCGCACTGCGGCCCCGAATGTCACTGCGGTCACCCGCAGGACTCGATGCCGGCTCAGCACGAACGGGCGAACGCGGTCGGCCTGACCATCAACCCGGAAGCTCGCGTCCACGCCGAGCGCCGTGGCGCGGGAGTCCTCGAGGCGCGAGCCGGAGAGCCACTCGACGTCGAGGTCGACGTGCGCAACGAGGGATATGTGACATCCGCGGTTATCGCTGCCGTCATCGCACCAGCACATGGTGTGCAGTTGACCTGGTCTAGTGATGGCCTTGGCGGTTCGCTCACCGAGACTCGCACCGTCCGGCTCATCGTCGAACGCGAGGGACTGGTCGACATCGCCCTTTCCTTTCGGATGCCGTTCGAGCCCCCGGACCTCGGGGGCCGGGATCGCGTCGACTTGCTCGTCCGTGTGAGCGGTTGAGGCGTGTGCGGTCGATTCATCTGTCCGAGCCTGTCCGCGAGGACGATCGCTCAGCCGTCCTCCTCGTCATCGAGGGCGGCCAGCGACTTCGCGGTCACGGCGTCGATGATCAGATGCGTCACGAGACCCGCGCGGAGCGCAGCCCGGATGGCATCTGCGCGCTCTGGGGCTGCAGCTACACACAACCGAACAGGGATGCCGCGCAGTTCCTCGGGCTGGATGCCGGTCGTTCGGTCGTTCAACGGAAAGCCCTGATGGGACCCATCCGCGCGGAGAAAGACGGTGCACACGTCGCCGACGATTCCCGACGTGACGAGCGTCCGGTGGTCTGTTTCGCTGAGATAGCGCGAGGTGTAGACGGGGCTCGGGGCACCCGCGTGGACCGACCCCACGCCGAACACGGCGATATCTGCGGCGCGCCGCAGATCCAGGATGCGGCGAATGCTCGTCTCCTTCCACATCGCGTCGCGAGTCGCGGGGTCGTCGAAGAACGCGGGAACGGGAAAGTGCAGCACACTGCTGTCGAAAGCCGCCCCGAAGCGGGCAAGGACCGACTCGGGTCCGCGTCCCTCGTCGACGGTACTCACCGAGCCATTGAGCTGAACGACGCGCGAATTGCGCAGGGGGGTCGGCGTCAGGGCGCGTGCCACCAGATCCATCGTGCGGCCCCACGAAACGCCCAAGACCATACCGGGCGAGAAATTGGTTTCCAGGAAGCGGGCGGCCGCGACAGCGGTGGCACTACGCCTTCCGGGCGGTCCGCTCGCTTCTCCGGAGTCCACGACGATCGCCTCGATGCCGAAGGCGAGCGCCAGTTCGCGCTCCAAGCCCTGAGCGGTTCGGGTCGGGGGGTACAGCGTCACTTGCACCAAGCCGGTTTCGCGGGCTTGGCTCAGCAGCCGCGACACCGTCGGGCGGGAGACGCTGAGTTGCCGGGCAATGGCGTCCATCGTCTGGTTCTCGGCGTAGTACAGGGTCGCCGCGTGGTAGGCGATTTCACTGCTGGCCACTTGTACCCTCCGCACGTTCGTTCAGAGTTGATCGTTCCGGCCGGACGGCGGGCTGACGTGATGCCGCCAGTCCCGAAAGCAGGCGTGGGACGCAATGAGCCTCGTGAACGACCGTTCATAAGTATTGCACGATCGTTCAGTCGCTGTCAGATTGGCGACGATGAGTGAGCAAGCTTCGGATGTCGTGATGTACGAGAACGGCACCATCTACGACCCTGACCATGAACACCAGGCCGGAACCGCGCTGCTCGTGCAGGGCGACCGCATTCGTGCGATCGGTAGTGCGGAGGACCTCGCGTCTGCCGCGACGAGCCGAATTGACCTGGATGGCGCGACCCTCTACCCGGGATTCGTCGACGCGCACGCGCACTTCATCGACACTGGGGCAATGACATCCCGTGTGGACCTCGGAGGTGCTGGGAGCGTCAACGAGGTGATGGGCAGACTGCATGGTGGTCGTGCGACCGCGACAGACGGATGGTTGCACTCCGGGAATCTCGACGAGAACTTCCTCATCGAGCGACGGCTGCCCACGATCGTGGAGCTCGACTCCATCGGCGGCGGAATGCCGCTCCACATAAACCATCGGTCGTATCACTGGACACTCGTCAATACGGCGGGGCTCGCCGCGCTCGACCTTCCCTCAGATATGCGGGGAATCGGCCGCGACGGGGCTGGCAACCCGACGGGCCTACTCGATAAGGACGCGAACGCCCTCGCCAAGAAGCGCGTCGCGGAGATCGTGCCGGATCGTGTCATCGACGCGGCCATCACGAGTGCCGCAGAGCTCGCGGCACGGGCTGGTCTCACCTCGGTGCACTGCATCGAAGGCGGTGACGAGTACGGCGGTCGACGTTTCGTGGAAAGACTTCAAACGCGGGATGACCTTACGTTTGAAGCGACGATCTACTTCAACACCACCGAGCCGTCGGAGGCCGCGGCGCTCGGCCTTCGTCAAGTCGGTGGAGACATCACCGTCGACGGCTCCATCAGCAATTGGACGGCCGCCTTTCTCGGCGGGTACGAGGATCGGACTGGTGAGGAGGGACACCTCTACTATTCGTCGAACGAACTCGAAGCCATGATCGAGTCCGCGCACATCCTGGGGTTGCAGATCGGCCTACACGCGATCGGCGATCGCGCGATCGACCAGGCGCTGACGGCGTTCGAGGCGGTACTCGGCCGCCACCCAGCCCGCGACCACCGGCATCGAATCGAGCACTTCGGCCTTCCCCGCCCGCGGGACATCGCCCGGGCGCGTGAACTCGGGCTTGTCATCACGGTGCAGCCGGGGTTCATGTTCCAGAAGCTCCCCACCTATCGAACGCGGCTGGGAGCTCGGAGCGATAAGTTGTATCCCCTCCGCACGATGTACGAAGCGGGTGTCGCGCTGGCGGGCAGCTCGGACAGCATGGTGAGTCCATTCGATCCCCTTTTCGGAATAGCGGCCGCGGTGAACGGGCCCGTGCCATCCGAGCGAATCGGTATTCGCGCTGCCATAGACCTGTACACGCGCGGCGGCGCCTATGCTGGCTTCCGCGAGCACGAGGTCGGTGCTCTCAAGCCGGGGATGTATGCGGACTTCGCTGTTCTCGACCGCGATCTACGTCTCGTCGAACCATCCGAGATCACCGACACGCAGGTTATGCGCACCGTGTTCCGCGGCCGGTCGGTCTTCGTGCGGGAGTGAATATGCAATACCTGGCAGGAATCGACCAGGGCACGACGATGACGAAAGCGCTCATCGTGACGCCCGATGGTCGAATAGTCGGCCAGGCATCGGCGAAGCTCACCCAGCACTATCCGCGACCGGGCTGGGTCGAGCATGATCCGCTCGAGATCGAACGCCTCTGCCGCACGGTTTTCGCCGAGGCGCTCCGCGACGCGGATGTGTCTGCACTCCAGGTTGCTGCCCTTGGCATCGCTAACCAGCGAGAGACGCTGACATTTTGGCGGCGGGCAACGGGCGAGCCAGTCGGGCGCTCGATCGTGTGGCAAGACCGACGGACGCTCGGCATCTGCGAGGAGCTCATTCGTCGTGATGGTGACGGCATCCTCGACCACACCGGCGCGGCGATCGTGCCGAATGCGGCCGGGACGAAGATCCGGTGGGTGCTTGAGAACGACTCCGAGGTGCGCGAGGGCGTAGAACGCGGCGACATCGTCTGCGGCACGATCGATAGCTGGATCGCCTGGCGCCTCTCGGGAGGCCGAATCCACGCCACCGATACGTCGAATGCCTCCGTGACCTTGCTGCTCGATGCCCGCACGCGCCAGTACTCTCCCCGCATGCTCGCCGAACTCGGGATTCCGGAATCTGTGTTGCCGAAGGTCGTCGACACCATCGGGGTAGTCGGCGTGACCGATCCTGACGTCCTAGGCGCGGCCATCCCGATCGGGGCGCTGGCAGGCGATCAGACGGCCGCGGCGTTCGGTCAGGCCTGCCTTCGTCCCGGGATGGTCAAGAGCACGTATGGCACGGGATCGTTCTTAGTGATGAACACCGGCGCAGAATACGTCTCCCCGAAAGAAGGAGTCATGGCTCCGGTGCTGTGGAGTGCAGGAGGCGCCGCGACCTATGGCTTGGAGGGTTACGCGGACGTCGCGGGGGCGGCCATCGAATGGCTGCGCGACGGCTTACACCTCATCGGGCACGCATCCGAAGTCGATGCGCTGGCGGCGGAAGCACCCGACAACGGGGGCGTTGTGTTCATACCGGCCTTCGCAGGACTCGGATCTCCGCATTTCGACTCGTATGCGCGCGGAACGATCCTCGGGCTTACGCGGGGCTCAGGACCGGCGCAGATTGCGCGGGCCGCCCTTGAGGCGATCGCTCACCAGGTCGCGGACGCCCTCGACGTGATCGGGGAAACGTCGGGGATCGCGCCTACGGTCCTGCGAGTGGATGGTGGTGCATCCCGCAGCGACCTGCTCATGCAAATCCAGGCCGATATGCTCGGCATCCCGGTTGAGAGACCAGCCGTGACAGAGACCACCGGGTGGGGCGCAGCCTTGCTGGCGGGAGTGGCCGTCGGGGTCATCTCAGGTACAAACGCCGTGGCGGACCTTTGGCATCTGGAACGACGCTTTGAGCCCCTCATCGGCGACAGTCATCGGCGAGACAATCGCGAGCTCTGGCAGCGCGCCATCGAGCACAGCAGTGGTTGGTTGCGGCGGTAATTCTCTCGCTTCTACGCTGTTGTGTCCGTGCACGACATGCGAGGACGCCACGCGAGGGACTTGATGCCGCCTACTGGATGTGCGATTCGAACCGGCGGTCAGGCGTTCATCCCGAACACGCGCAGCAGCGGGGAGCATGGAATCATCCGGCGCGGGCCAACCTGGACCGTGGGAAGGGTCCCGTTCTCGATCCTGAGCTTGATCGTGCGGTAGTCGACGCCGCCGCGCGCTTTTCGCCGTGGGGGCGGGGCCGAAGCTCACCGAACTCATCTCCCTGACGCGGCAGAGGAAGAACGGCATGACGGTAGGGCCGTGCTCGAGATGATTCTGCGGTGATGCTGGCTAGGGGCCTCGAATGTCGGTGGTACGTTCGGCCCGTGATGAGCGAACCGCTTCCGGCTGGAAAGCGCATGCGGCTGCGCTACTCGGGCGTTTGTCAACTCTGCGGCACCCCGCTGCCGGCGGGGCAACATGGGATCTACGAGCGCGAGACAAAGACCGTGCGCTGTGTTGTATGCCCCGTGCCGGCCGTTGACTCCGCCCCCGAGCGCGAGCGGGAGACCGAGCCCGAGGTCGAGATCGCGCCTGACGTCGACATCGATACCGACGTGGCAGGTGGGTCGGCGCGGCGAGAGCACGAGCGCCGCAAGTCGGCTCGGGAGCAGCGCATCCGTGCCAATCACCCGAAGCTCGGCGGACTGATCCTGGCGCTTTCTGATGACCCCCAGAGCACTCGCGCGTGGGAGCGAGGCGCCATCGGCGAGGAGTTGCTCGCCGAGCGGCTCAAGGACCTCTCGGCGGATATGCGTGTTCTTCATGACCGTCGGGTCCCTGGTTCGCGGGCGAACATCGACCACATCGTCGTCTCTCCCGCGGGGGTGTGGGTGATCGACGCGAAACGGTACAAGGGAAAACGTCCCGAACTGCGCGTCGAAGGCGGGATCCTTCGGCCCCGTGTGGAGTCGCTTCGAGTGGGCGGTCGCGACCAGACCAAACTCGTCGACGGAGTTGTTTCTCAGGTCGAACGAGTCGCCGGTGCTGTGGCGGACCCGGATGTCGTCGTTCGCGGCGTGCTCTGCTTTCTCGAGGCTGACTGGCCCCTCTTCGGTGGTGACTTCACAGTGCGCGACATCGAGGTGGTGTGGCCGCGTCTGCTCACCAAGCGAATATCCGCGGCCACCCCGGCTGCCATCGACGTGGACGCTGTCTATGGTCGACTCGTGGCTGTGTTTCCGAGGAACAGCTGACCGAGGCGCGATGATGATTGGCATCCGTAGATACACGGATACAATTTCCATAAATTAACGGATAGACGTTCCGTATATTTACGAATTGTGCCAAGCTTGACCCGTGAAGACGAACGAGATCGTGTGGCGGACGCTTGCCGAGGGTGCCCTTGCGGGTCGTCGCGAGTGGCCAGACCTCAGCGCGCTTGCGGCTGCGGTCGATGCCCCTGTCTCTAGCACTCACCAGGCACTTGGTCGCTTGGTGGAGATCGGCGCGGTCCAAACTCGGCGTCGTGGCGGGATCATTGTCGTCAGCCCCGAGAAGGTTGTGCTCACGATGGCGGTGAATCGCAACTTGATCCGCGACACCGTCGCGATGACCACGCTGAGCGCAGCCCAGAGTTTGACGAACGAGCATCCGTCGGCTGTCGCCTTTGGCGGAACGGATGCCGCGCTGCACTGGCTCGGGGGCGTCAACACGATCGCCGACAAGGGGACTCGGCTGATCTACGTCGACGCGGGCGTTACCCAAGGCCTCGCCAAAGGCGAAGAGGTTCGGGTGGTCTCACGCGACCGGGTCGCCGCGCGAGTGTGGCGGGAGGGCTACTCGAGCGTCGCTCAGACCTACGCCGACCTGTTTGCGATGCCCGGGTGGCAGGCCAGCGAGTTTCGCGCAGCCCTCCACTCGAGACTTTTCGAGCGAGCGGATTGGGAACAGCCCGCGGAGGAAGCGCATGCCTGAATCCCTGAATGAATCAGACGAGAAGATTCGCCGCGTCCTCGACCACGTCGGGCGCGACCTCGACCCATCGATCTTGATCGGCGGATGGGCGACGCACCTGCGGGTCGGGGGTGAAATCAGTCACGACATCGACCTGATCGTTACTCCGAGCTCTCGCTACCTACTCGATTCGGTCGTCGAAAGTCTCACGGACAACTCGGTCCACCTGGCCCGTAAGTTTCGCGGCGAGGTGGAAGGGGTGCATTTGGACATCTACCTCCCGCACGAGTCGAAACTCGGCACGAGGCTCAAGCTCAAGGTCGAAGTGCTCGCTGAGTACGTCGACGACGACGTTGCTCCGCCCTGGTTGCTTCTGACGATCGAGGCGCATTTCGTCACCAAGCTCGCTGCGCTCTTCGATCGCTTCCGTTCGGAGAAGGGAACCAAGGATGCCCGGGAAGTTCTCGCTCTGTTGAAGAAGGGCGTCGATCCGACCCTCGCGCTTCGAATCCTGTCCGAGGCGACCGCCGGACCACCGGGAGACATCCCCGGATACGTCGACGAGATGTTCCGACTCGTCCCGCAGCTCGTCAAGCTGTCCAAGGCCGACCAGAAAGCGATGATGCGATGGCGTCGCGAGTGGACCCAGGCGGCGCTCGCGTATGCGGCTCCGCAGACGCTTCCTCCGCGCACGCTGTGAGGACGATTGGGCATTGGGCGCCGAAGTCTGCTGGAGCAGCCCGGTAGCGTTGATTCGTGCCCGCTCGCCCTTCTCGCCGCATTCTTCGCCTGCGGGCATCGATCGTCGGTATCGAGCCGGAGATCTGGCGCACCATCGATGTCGACGACCGCCTGTCGCTCGCCCAGCTGCACATGGTGCTGCAGGTGGTCTTCAATTGGTTCGGCTCGCACCTGGGCGACACTCGCGCCCTCACGCCGGGGCGACCACCCGGATCCGGGCCGCCGCGGCGGCTCGGGCGAGTTCGTCATCGTAGGTGACGATCTCGTCGGCACCGACCCTCAGTGCGGTCGCACGGTGTATCGCGTCGTTCGAACGCAGCGGAGCATGAGTGCCGGCAGCGAGCATATCCCCGCGAGTTATGTCAACCAGACTTACCGCATCGAGCACTGCCGTGATCGCATCGATTGAGATGATCGCCGGATGTCTGTCCGCGGCACAATGCAACTCGGTGTGCAGAAGCCAGGACGCCGCCAGGCGTCGAGAGGAATCAGTGAGGGCGGCGACGAGCGCTTCAGACTCGGTCTCCTCGATCACCAGTTTCATCGCGACTCAGGTGTCCAGGTAGGCCACCGTCACCAGCGGCCTCGACTGTCATCAAGCAGCTGCCGCGTACTCGCTGGCGAAACCGTCCGCGTGATGTTTGCCAGCGCATCACTACCGGTGCGGGCTGGCCTTGCCTCGCCTCGTGCGATCAGCCCGTCAAGGGGATCGCCTCCCACCGGGACGATGAGGGCAGCTAGGCGGCCGTTGTTGCTGACCAGCACCGATTCGCCTGCCTCAACCCTGCGCAGGATCTCGCGGGACGTAGCGTAGCGCGCTGTAGCACGGCCGCCAGAAGGAGGTCTAACTGTGGTTAGCATTCTGCGTAGCGCGGTGGAATCTGCATCGATAATGGTGAGCAAACTGCTCAAAATCGCCCTGTCGGAATTTAACTCCGAATGCCGTTGAATGACGGTCCCCTCTGAAGGCCTCTGAACAGGCGGGAAACGGCCCATTTTTTGCCCGCGTTTTGCCCGCATACTATTTGCTTGTAGCAGTTTTCGGACGTCGATCGGTGTCGTTGCAGTTGGCAGAATCCGCGTAATTCCGCGGAAATTGTCGTTCGGAGTCGCAGAGCACAATGCTCAAAACGTGTTCGAGTCCCTCCAGGGGCACAATTTTTGATCTAACCAGGGATTGTTCTAGTTGAGATCTCAAGACTTCTTCCGAGTCAAGGCGCCCATGGATGCGATCGAAGTCACCGAGCGCCACGTGCGCGGTTGGCTGGGCGAGAAGCTCGGCGGCGTGAGCCGCCTCGATGACTGGGTGGGACTCCGCGTATCGTGCGGGATCTCCTCGACGAGCTGCAGCCGCTTGACGGTGCGACTCCGCTCACGAGCCAGCCGCAGTACGTGAGGTCCGGCGATGTGAGCTCTGTGCTGGAAGCCATCACGGACGAGACGCGCATCGGCTCCGTCATTGTGGGATCGTCTCCAGGCGCTGCGTTCGACGCGGCCTGGTCAGGTATCTCGAAGCTCACGCGGAACAGCGTCGGAGTCGCTTCCGCATCCGTGTTGAGGCAGGCAGGCAGTGCGGTGAGGTGTACTTCTCATTCAGAATCAACCCTGGGCGGAGTCGAGACCTTGGCCTATGCTCCCGAATGGGGTCGACCGGCCGCGCCCACGATCTCCGGCCGGTCTGGGAGGACAGCGTATGGCGGATGGTGCTCGTTACCTGGTTGGCGAATCGCTCGACGATCTTGCCGAGGGTTTGCGCCCCTTCATCGAGGCCACGTTCGCGGAACAGTTGCCCAACGGTCCGACCTGGGTGCAGGTAATCACCGAAAAGGATGCGGTCGCCGGGCGTCCGACCACGCACCATCATGCGAACGACATCGGGCTGATGCTGCGAGTCATCACGGAGAAGCTGGGAACGCTCGGGTACCCCTTCGATCGGCGCCTGTCGCGCCAGGCGGTGAACTGGGCGAGTGAGCTGCGCGAGGTTCGGAATCGGTACGCGCACCAGGTCGACTTCACGCCCGCCGAGACGTATCGAGCGCTTGATTCCGCTGAACTGCTGTTGCGCGAGATCGGTGCTGACGAAGAAGCATTGCGAGTTTCCTACCGCAAGCCAGCCGTGATGGCGATTCTTTCCGGCGGCCACGTCAAGCCCCTGCCGATGCCGCCGCCGATGCCGGGCGGGATGGGTGATCCTGGATTTCATGGGTTGCCGTCCCCACCCGTGGCCCCCACTGCAACGAACTCGGCCGACCAGGACTCGAGCCCGGTTCCTCTCACCCGTCGCGGCCTGCGCGAAGTTCAGGAACCCCAGGCATCCGGACGTCCCGAAGCACCGCCGACGCCCGCTGGTCGCGCACATCTGACGGTCGAATCGGTCACCGAACTGAGCTACGCCGTTGGTCACGCGCGAATCGTCGCGGTGCAGGAGGTCCGGATCGCTTACGACGGTCCCGAGCTTCGTGGGGCCTCGCTCGAGATCGAAGCAAACTGCGCGGCGGGCTCGCTCGGAGGACCAAAGGTAGTACTTGTCGACCTGGCACCGAATGGCACAGTCGTCATCACAGCGCCGGACTTGCTGATGCTCGATCCGGGCGCGATGCTCGCGGTCGACACACAGCAGCCCGGGCAGATCCGCGCGACCCTGCGCGACCCGAACGGTGACGTGATCGCGGAACAGGCGAACGATGTCGTCGTGCTCGCGGCGAATCAATGGATCGCCCGCGAGTTGCACCTCGGGCTTGAGTTGCTGGCGTCTTTCGTCCAGCCTCAGGCGTCTGTGCTGACCCCGGTACTGCAAGCGGCGTCCGATCGCCTTGCGACAGCAACGGGTCGCTCCGACCTCGATGGCTACCAGAGTGACAACCCGGAACGCGTAGACGCGATGGTCGAGTCCATCTGGGAGGCAGTCCGGTACGGCGACATCCGCTATGCCGAACCACCTGCGAGCTGGGGTATCTCGGGGCAGAAGGTGCGGACTCCGCACGAGGTTCTTGAAGGTCGTCTCGGCACGTGCCTCGACACGACGGTCACGCTCGCTGCCCTCCTCGAGCAAGTCGGCATCAACTCGACACTGTGGCTGACGGAGAGTCACATCTTCCTCGGGTACTGGCGTGAGGACGCGACGCTCGGCGACCCCGCGACTACAGACATTGAAGAGGTGATCAACCTCGCTGAAATGGGCAAGATCGGCCTGCTTGAGACGACGATGATCACCGGCGGCGAGGCGTCCCGATCCTTCGCGGATGCACGACGAGGTGCCAGCCCATTCCTCGTTGAACGGCGGAATGATGTGCTGGGAATCACGGACATCCGCGGCGCACGCGAGAATTCGATTCTTCCGCTGCCCAGTCGCTCCGTCAGCGAGACGGGCGAAGTCGTCGTCACGGAGTATCGGCTCGCCGACGCCGCGCCCGTGGCGCCGTATGTTCCGGGCGAAGCAACTCGCTCACTGCCAGGCCGGCCCGTGCCGCCCGCTCGGGTGGCGCAGTGGAAGAACAAGCTGCTCGACCTCACGCTGCGGAATCGCCTGATCAACTTCACAGATCGAGCGGGCTACGCGCTCGCGGTTCCTGGCGATGCACTTCCGCGCCTTGAAGACATGATCAACGATCGGCAGAGCATCAGTCTCTTGCCGTCGGACGGTGTCCCGCAGATCGCGCGTGAACGAGGCATCCGATTTGGTCGCGATCTCGAACCTGCGAACCGCGAAGCGCTCCTCGCTGAGAAGCGCCAGGCCTATCTCTCAGACATCACAGCAGCGACGTACACCAAC
The DNA here is from genome assembly GCF_044542535.1 of Microbacterium sp. NPDC078428. Taxonomy (NCBI): domain Bacteria; kingdom Bacillati; phylum Actinomycetota; class Actinomycetes; order Micrococcales; family Microbacteriaceae; genus Microbacterium; species Microbacterium sp. NPDC078428. Next base: position 205,164 of record NZ_JBITUP010000002.1, on the reverse strand, counting down.
CGCCTGCGCGCCCTCGCCAGCAAGGCGAAGACGCTCGTCGAGGAGACCGGTGCGAACAACCTCTATCTCGCATTCGGGACTCTGCGGTGGACCTTCAACGATCGAGAACTTGCTTCACCCCTGATTCTGGTGCCCGTCACGCTCGAGAGCGTTTCGCGGGGCCAGTCCTTCCGGATCGTCCTCGACGAAGCTGGGGCTTCAACGCCGAACTACTGCCTGCTCGAGAAGCTCCGCGTGAGCTTCGGGCTCGACATCCCGGGGCTGCAGAACCCCGCCGAGGATGCCTCCGGTATCAACCTGCCCGAGGTTTTCAACGCTGTACGTCAGTCGATGATCGACGCCAAGCGGCCATTCGTCGTCGAGGAGTCCGTGCACCTCGCGATTCTTCAGTTCGCGAAGTTCAGGCTGTGGAAGGACCTCGACGACAACTGGGAGCAACTGCTCGGTAACGAACTCGTACGGCATCTCGCCGAGTCGCCCACCGAAGCATTCGTCGAGTCGGCGCCCCGGCCGGTCGACGTCGACCTGGATGCACTGGCGACACAGGTGCCCGTTTCGGCCGACTCCTCGCAGCTCGAGGCCGTGGCGGAGGCGGTCGCTGGCCGCACCTTCGTGCTCGAAGGCCCTCCTGGGACGGGAAAGTCGCAGACGATCACCAACCTTCTTGCGCGAGCGCTTGCTGCCGGGCGCCGCGTTCTCTTCGTCGCCGAGAAGCGAGCGGCGCTCGATGTCGTGAAGGCTCGATTGGACGCGGTTGGTCTCGGGCCCTTCTCTCTGGACCTGCACGACAAGGGTGCGCGACCGACGGCCGTCCGCGAGCAGTTGCGAAAGGCGCTTGACGCGCAGGCACGGCCCGATGTGGCTGCGCTCAAGGCTCAACTCGAGACATCAGAAACAAGTCGCGGGACTCTTTCGAGGTACGCACAGCGCCTCCACGAGCCGAACGCTGCGGGATATTCGTTGTACTCGGCGCGTGCACACCTGCTGGCCGCGCCAGACGACGTGGTCGCACTCGAGGTGCCTACTGCGCTAGCAAGCGGAGGTACGGAGCAGGTCTTTGACGAGCTGCGCTCCACCCTGCGGTCGATGGCGGCAGTGAGCGATCTGGCTCGCCCGGCCGAGTTGCATCCCTGGGGATTCATCGAGATTGTCAAAGGTCAACGCGTGGACGCCTTGGCGGTGCACCGGGCGGCGCAGGCGTTCGATACGGCTCTGACCGCGGCGCTCGATGGCGGCGCTCCGGGCGCGGTCCTGGCGCGCGCAGGCAGACCGGAACAACTGGAAGCCTGGGCGCAGATCGCCAGCGCTCCTCGGTACTCGCTCGATGCGATCGACTACGCGGCATCGCCGACGGGCGCGGCCGAGATCGCTCGCTTGCGTGCAGACATTGCGGCACTAGAGTCCGGGTCCGCATGGCTGACGTCACTGGATGCGCGCATCATGGGGCGCGACATCGCGAGCATCCATGCCGCGGCCGTTGCTGCGGATGAGTCCTCGTTCTTCGGTCGCAAGAAGCGTCGTCGCGCCGTCCTCGAGATGATCGCGCCCGACCTCGTCGTCGAAAAGGCGACGATCTCCCTGAAGCACCTCTCGACTCTCACAGCCGCGGTTGCTGATTCAGCCACACGCACGGCGCCGGTTCGGAACGCCCTTCTCCAACTTCCTGCGCCTCTACTTGATGGCGCTTGGAACCCCTTCATGCCGGGCGCCGCCGAGGCGATCCTGACTGCGCTCGACGGAATGGCATCGATTTCGCGTCTACTCGGGTCTGACCGCTCGCCCGCGGGCGCGCTCCAGAGCGATCTGCGCGAGTACTACGCCGCAACAACCCCGGATGTGTCGTCGGCCGAACGAATTGGCGCTGTGGCCGAGGCGTGGCGCACGCTGGTGACGCAGTCGAACACTGGCCCCGCGGACGGGTCCCCTCAGGATCGCTTCACGAGCTGGGCCGGCGAAGCTGGAGTGATCCCTGCTTGGGATCGGACTCGAGGCGCTCGCAATGTCGTCACAGTTGAACCGGTGACCCTCAACCGCTGGCTTGATCTGCTTGATCACCTCGAACCCTTGCGACGGGCAGGCATGACCGGTGCCCGAGCTGGGATACTCGCGGGCCGGGTAGATGCGGAGGACGCTTCGCTCGCGTTCGACAAGGGTCTCGCTGCGACTTCGATCGCCGAGAGGGAGGAGGCGACGGCGCTCTCCTCATTCGATCCTCTCGCTCACAGCCGAGCGATCACTCGGTTCACCGACAGCTCCGAAGCAATTCGTGAGGAACTGCCCCGCGCGATCCCCGCCGACATTCTCGGCATGCGTAGGTTCGACGCCGCGTTCGACGGTGGAGACATGGGGGCGCTTAAGCGTCAACTAGCCCGCCAGCGTGGCGGCGACAGTGTGCGGACGCTGATGGAGAAGTATGGCGACCTGATTACGCAGATCGCGCCGTGCATGCTCATGAGCCCGGAGTCGGTCGCGCGATTCTTCCCGGCGCGGTCGGAGATGTTCGACATCGTCGTCTTCGACGAGGCATCCCAGATTCGCGTCGCCGACGCCGTGGGAGCCATGGGGCGCGGCGCGTCGGTGGTCGTCGTGGGCGATTCCAAGCAGATGCCCCCGACCTCATTTGCCGAGATAAGTGTCGACCCCGAGGACGAACAAGAATCGGCGGCGATGCCGGTCGCCGATGAAGAGTCGATCCTGACCGAGTGCACACAGGCGCGCGTGCCGAGCAAGTGGTTGTCGTGGCATTACCGGAGCCAGGACGAGGCACTGATCGCGTTCAGCAATCATCAGTACTACGACAGCAGGCTGTCTTCTTTCCCGGCGCCGCTGCGTTCGGCCGAGACCATGGCAGTCGGCCCCAATGTCGCTGAAGCCGAGCGTCTGGATCACGGGATCTCGCTGGTGCGCGTTCCGGGACAGTTCGCGCGCTCCGGTGGACGTGGGGTGTTGCGGACCAACGTCGTAGAGGCTGAGGAGATCGTTCGTGAGATCTCACTGCGATTCGCTCGCTCGGCTGACCAGACGCCCTCGCTCGGGGTGATCACGTTCAACGTTCAGCAGCGGGATCTGATCGAGAACATGCTGCGGGACGCCGCGGATGAACGAATCGGTCGCGCGATGGACGAACGGGACGGACTGTTCGTCAAGAATCTCGAGAGCGTGCAGGGCGATGAGCGCGACACCATCCTCTTCTCTGTCGCCTTCAGTGCGAACCAGCGCGGAATGCTGCCTTTGAACTTCGGGCCTCTCTCGCGCGCCGGGGGCGAGCGCCGATTGAATGTCGCGGTGACGAGAGCGCGTCGACAGGTGATTTTGTACTCGAGTTTCGACCCCGTAGATCTTCGAGCCGAGCAAACCTCCTCGCGGGGCATCAAGGACCTGAAGGCTTACCTGGAGCTCGCGCAGCGCGGGACCGAAGTGCGCGATGATTCGCCGCTCCGCGAGGCCGTGAACGACCGTCATCGTGAAGACATCGCCGCGGAGTTGCGATACCGCGGGCTAGTCGTGAAGACGGATGTGGGGCTGTCGGATTTCCGCGTCGATTTGTCGCTCGCGTCAGCCTCGGATCCGGCTCAGCCGCTTGTAGCGGTGTTGCTTGACGGTGAAGGTTGGCGCTCGCGTCGAACAGTCGCCGACCGCGACGGACTACCTGTTGAGGTTCTCCGAGGGCTCATGCGCTGGCCAGCGGTCGAACGAGTGTGGCTTCCGGCCTGGCTACGTGAGCGGGATGCCACCGTCGAGCGCCTTGTCTCTGCGGTGGACGCGGCGGCGGAAGCGTGGGCTGCTGGCGAGCCCTCGCACCGGCGCGATGCTGCGGTCGCGCCGGTCGAGGTCGACGTTACGTCCACCTTGCGCGCCCGGTCGTCGGAGACTCCGGTGATGCGGGCGATGACGGTCTCCGAGTCGAACGCTCCGGCCACGTCTGCGTCTGGGGGTCTGCCGCGTCATCCAGACGTTGTCGCGTTCGATCCGTGGCGGCCGCCATCGCTCGGGGGACTGGAAGTACTTGATGACCTACCGGGCGCGATTTCCGCACAGCGCGTCCAGTCCGCCCTGCTCGCGGCGATCGAGCATGAGGGACCAATCTCCAGCGTGCGGCTCTCAAAGCTCGTTGCCGAAGCGTTCGGTCTCTCGCGCGTTCAGGGCGCTCGCTCCGCCGCTATCCTCGCTCAACTGTCCGCTGCCTACCTTCGCTCAGCCGATCCCGGTTTCGTTTGGCCGATGGGCGCCGAGCCTCGATCGTGGCATGTCGTCCGAACGAGCGAGCCCGGCGAGGGGCGTGCTCTCGAGCACGTGAGTCTCGTCGAGATCGCCAATGCCATGGCAGTTGTCGCCCAACTCAGCGGAGGTATCGGCGACACTGAGATCAAGCGCGAGGCACTGGCATTGTTCGGAGGTAAGCGACTCACCGAGCAGATCTCGGCGCGTCTGGGTCGAGCCCTCGAAATCGCGCTCGCAACGAACAGGCTCGTTCGGACAGGGAGCGGGTCTTTGCTGGCGGTGCCGCGAGAGTCGTGACTGGCGGACATTCTCGAGGAACGGAGAGTGCTGCGCGGTTGGGGTTGGTATTCGAATGAAGGAGTCCTAGATGGTACGCGGATTCGCTGTGATCGATCTCGAGACGACCGGGCTCTTTCCCGAACGTCACGATCGGATCGTCGAGGTGGCGGTCGTTCACGTCTCGCCCGAAGGCGTAGTTGAAGGGGTGTGGGAGACCCTCGTGAACCCTCAGCGCGATATGGGAGCTCAAAGCATCCACGGCATCAGTGCATCCGCGGCTGCGCGGGCTCCGGAGTTCCATCAGATTGCACCGACTCTCTCCAGCCTTCTGCGAGGACGTGTACCTGTGGCGCACAACGCAAGCTTTGACTCCCGGTTCCTCGAGCATGCGATGGTGCAAGCAGGCGCGTGGTGTCCGGGTCGTGACTATTGGATGTGCACGATGCAGCTCGCAGCGACATTCCTTCCCGGGCATCGCAGCCTCTCGGATTGTTGCGCGGCCATCGGCGCATCGATCGACGACGCGCACCGCGCGTCCGCCGATGCTCTGGCGACGGCCGGACTCCTGCGTGCGTACCTGAGCGCAGGGCACGACCGAGCTTGGTGGGATCAATGGTTGATGTCGACGGGCGACTGGCCTCACCCCATCGAGTCGCCGGTCGGGTGGCTACCTCGAGAAGACGCAGATGTGATGCCGCGCTCCATTCTTGAGCGACTGCATGTCGCGGTCGAGCCCACCGTCGATGACGGCTCGTTGAATCTCGACTATCTCGCGCTGCTCGATCGGGCGCTTCTCGATCGGCACATGTCTGTGACGGAGGCCGACGCGCTGCTGAGCTTTGCGCGCGATCTCGGGCTAGCGCCTTCGGCCGTGGGGCGCATGCACCAGGCCTACTTCGACGGCCTCGTCACGGCAGCGTGGGCCGACGGCAAGCTGACGGAGCGAGAGTGGAGCGACATCCAAGCGATTGGAAGCGTGCTCGAGGTTGGTGAAGCGACGATTCTGAAGGCCGCAACGCCTCCTGTTCAGGCCACGCCGACACTGAGTACCGGTTTCCGACTCTTCCCGGGCGACACGATCGTGATCACGGGCGATACCCGGCGTGACCGTCCCGAGTGGTTCCAGATTCTCGAACAGATGGGATTCGTACCCAAGAATTCGATGGTGAAGTCGGCGAAGGTGCTTGTCGCGGCTGACCCCGACTCGATGTCGGGGAAGGCGAAGCAGGCCCGGCAGTACGGCATCCCGATCATCACGGAGGACGGCCTCGAGCGTTTGCTGGGAATCGGGTAAAGCTGCGGCACGCTCTTGACTGACTAGCACCGCCAACCATCGCCGGTACGGCCGCCTCGACTGGCGTTCCGACGAGGGTACCTGACGACCGCGATGGTGCACCGAGTGAGGCCAGAGATCCGGTCACGGTGAACACCTTCCGTTCTCGCGGCGGCGCGTGCCCGACGCCGAACGCTGAGGCGCCTCGCTCGACCCCACGATCGCCGTCAAGTGGTACAGCAGCGCTGTCGGTTCCACGTATGCGCGACTCATCACTGACGGCGCTCAGCGAATCTCCCCAGCGTTGCTAATCGAAGTTCCCCAGGTCGCGGTGTAACGCTAGCGCAGGTTCGTGCCGGTCGTGACGCGGCGGAGTTCGTCGGCTGCGGTGGCGTGGTGGCGGAGCCGGTAGGAGGCGCCGTCGAGGGTGACGACGACCGAACGGTGCAGGAGTCGGTCGAGCATCGCGGCGGCGACGGTGGTGTCGCCGAGGATCTCGCCCCAGGCTCCGACGGGCCGGTTCGTGGTGATCACGATCGAGGTCTTCAGGTAGCGCTGGTTGATGACCTGGAACAGCGCGGACGCGGCCTCGCCGGGCAGCGGAAGGTAGCCGAGTTCATCGATGATCAGCAGCGTCGGTCCGGCGAAGAACCGCATCATGGTCGCCCACTTGCCCTCGATCGCGGCGCGGTGGCAGCGGGCGGCGAGGTCGGCGGCGGAGGTGAAGTAGGTGCGGTAGCCGGCCTTCACGGCGGCGTGCCCGAGCCCGGTCGCGATGTGTGTCTTCCCGACCCCGGGAGGGCCGATCAGGAGCACGTTGGTCGCGGTGTCGATATAGCGGCAGGTGCCGAGCTCGGCGAGCAGGGACTTGTCGATGCCGGAGGCGTGGTCGAGGTCGAAGTCGTCGAGGGTTGCGCCGGTGGGGAGGTTCGCGAACCTGAACCTGCCAGCGAGGCGACGCGCGTCGGTCGCGGTGACCTCGACGCGCAGCAGGTGCTCGAGCGCGTGGGTGAGGGTCCAGCCCTCCGCGGTCGCCTGGTCGAGAACCTTGGGGAGGGCTTCGGCGGCGTCGGCGAGCTTCAGGTCGAGGAGGTGTCCGCGCAGCTGCTGGTAGACGGCCGCGGCGGCCTTGGTCGTGGTGGTCATTGGAGGGTGTTCCTGTTCTTCGCGGCCTGCTCGTAAGCGGCTAGGTCAATCACGGTCGACGGCGCCGCAATGGTGCCGGTGAGGACGGCCGCGGCGCGCAGCGCGGCAGGCCCGGGTGGGATGCGTTCCTTGCGGCGGTGCGGATGCCCGGGAGGCGCCGACGCCAACGCGATCGCTTCGAGGGCGGTGACGTGTCCGGTGTCGCGGATCGTGACCCCCAGCCCGGGCTCGGCGACCCGATGCCGGGCGACGACCGTGCCGGACGGGGTGGCGATGTCGATGGTGTCGGCGCCGAGCCGTTGCCGAACCTCGACCTTTGCCGCAGCCAGCTCGGGTGGGACGGAGTAGCGGTTCCCGCGCCAGTCGATCAGCGCCTGCCTCGTGGCGGTGCGCTCCTCGGTCACGATCACCGGGAACACCACTGGTGGGAGTGGTCGGAGCCGTTCGGCCTGGAACATCGCGGCGGCTGTCGTCTTCCCGGCGAGGTCTTCGCGGGGACGGTCGTCCTGCGCCCGGGCGAACGCGTTGAGGCTGGCCTGCGCCTGCTCGAGGGTGAGCTCGTCAGGGAGGTTCCGCCACCAGCGCTGCGCGGCGGTGTGGTTGTTCTTCTCGACCACGCCCTTCCGGTTCCCCGACCGTGGCCGGCAGACGATCGCCTGCACCGCGTGGTGCTTCGTGAACCCCGCGAACATCGGGACCAGGTCCCCTGTGCGGTGGTTCAACACCGTCGCCATCCGATCGAACCGCCAAACGCGAGTGAGACCGCCCAGCAGGGCGAGCAGCGTGGTCATCGCAGCGAGCAGGTGCGGGACGTCCATCGATGGGGAGATCACTGCCCGCCAGATGCCGGAGTGTGCGAGCGACCCGACGAGCACGCACGCGTTCTTGTGCGGGAACCCCCAGTGTGCCGGCGGGTCGGGAAGCTCGAGCCAGTCGAACTGGGTCTCCTCCCCAGGCGGGTGCTCGATCACCGCGTTGGGCCGCTTCGTGACATGCGAACACGCGGTGCACGCCGGCCTGAGCGACCGGGCCCGGATCTGCCGCGTCAACGTCGGATACGACCCCGTGAACCCGAGCGGACGCAACTCGTCCAGCAGCGTCTGCGCCCACAGATGCGGATCCTCACGGAGCCGTTCGGTGACGTAGTCGACGAACGCGTCGAACGGGTCCGGCGCCTGGACGCGGACGCCGGGTTGCCGTTCGCCGGCCAGATAGGCGCGGATCGTCTTGCGGTCGTGATTGGTGTGGCGGGCGATCGCGCTGATCGTCCAACCCCGTTCTTTCAAAGCGTGGATCTCCACGCCGCTCCTCTCTGAGAGCATGAGCAACGGGCCTCCCTCGAAGGCTGGTGTGTGGTCAGAGACCACCAGCATCGAGGGAGGCCCGCCTCATGCGACGGAGCGACCCAGGGTGGGGAATTTCGATGAGCAGAACTGGGGAGTTTCAGCGAGCGCCGTCATCACCTGCCGCACTCGCTCGGCCTCATCTCGACCACGGTCGAAGCGAGGCGGTCGCGCCCCATGAGTCGACCGTCCGCACCCGGCAGTAGTCCCGCGGCATCCCGCCATTGTTCCGGATCGTTTCGTCTGATACGACAGACCGAAACAGTCCGGAAAGGGTGCGTGCCATGGGACTGCTCGACGGGAGATGGGTCACCGACGGAGGGCTCGAGACCGATCTGATCTTCAACCACGGCATCGACCTGCCCTCCTTCGCCGCCTTCCCGCTGCTGGATGGCGCGGACGGGACCGCGCTGCTCGGCCGCTATTACGCCGACTACGCCACGATCGCGCGTGCGGCGGGGGCGGGCCTGCTTCTGGAGACCCCCACCTGGCGGGCGAACTCGGCGTGGGGCAGTGGACTGGGCTACGACGAAGCTTCCCTCGACCGGGTGAACCGGGAGGCGGTAGCGCTCATCCGAGCCGTGCTGGCCGGTGCCGACGTGCAGGGCAGTCGGGTCTCGGGGTGCATCGGTCCGCGCGGCGACGGGTACATCGCGGCGGGGGGTGACGCCGATGAGGCGGCCGAGTTCCACCTTCCGCAGGTTCGGTCGCTCGCCGATGCCGGGGCCGACCTCGTTCACGCCATGACGATGGCCGAGCCCGCGGAAGCGATCGGGGTGGTGCGTGCGGCGCGGAGCGTGGGCGTTCCGGTATCGATCTCCTTCACGGTCGAGACCGACGGTCGGCTGCCGGACGGGAGTCTGCTGGTCGATGCCATCCGCGCCGTGGATGCCGCGGCCCCCGCTGACTTCTATGGCCTGAACTGCGCCCACCCGACGCACATACTCCCCGCGCTCGACGACGAACCGTGGCAGGAGCGCCTCACCTTCTTCCGCCCCAACGCCTCGACGCTCTCGCATGCCGAACTCGACCAGATGGAGGAACTCGACGCCGGCGATCTGCCACTTCTCGTGAGCGCGACGCGCGAACTTCTTGCCCGGTTGCCCGGCGTGACGGTCGGCGGCTGCTGTGGCACCGACAGCCGTCACGTCGCCGCGTTGTGGGGCACCGCGGCCGGTCCGCACTGAGTTGCTGCCAGAGGCGAGACGCCGAGCGCTTACAGCTTCAGCGCCCGACTCGTCGCTTCTGTGATCACCTGATCCAGGGCCTCCCGCGCCGCCCTGCTCCTGGCCCCGAGGTCGGACATCGACCTCGGTAGTTTGATGCTTGCTGCTGGCGCTTGAGAGAGTGAAGCGTGACGGTTCGGCGGCTCGTAGGTTCCTCATCCATCGGTAGCTCGGCGACCCTCGTGCTACTGCTCGCCGCCTGCACCCCAGCCCCGGCTCCGACCGCCCCGGCATCCTCCTCCCCGTCACCGCCCGCAACCACCGACACCGTCACGTTCGCCGCGGTCATCGACGGTGACACGATCGAAACCAGCGCGGGAACAGTGCGCATCATCGGCATCGACACTCCTGAACGCGGTGAATGCGGCTACGATGAGGCATCCGCCGCGCTCGGCCGTCTCGTCTCCGTCGGCGATCCGCTGGTGCTCTCGTTGCCCGCCGCACAGAACGACCGTGATGACTATGGTCGGATGCTGCGCAGCGTCGCGACCGCGGACGGCACGGATCTCGGCCGCGTGCAGATCGACGCAGGCAACGCGGTGGCGCGATACGACTCGAGCGACGGCTACCCCGCGCATCCGCTGGAGGCCGAGTATCGCGCGGCTCAGACTGCCGTGCTGGATGCGGACCGCAACGTGATCACGGCCGCCTGTCGGGCTGGGGCGGCTCCCGCTCCGTCGCTCGGTATCAGCTGGTGGCAGGCGTACTCGTCGTGCACGAAGCTCTCGCGCAACGAGGCCGGGCATCCGTCCGGCCCGTTCGACCGCGACGACCCCTCGCAGGCGGCGATCTACGAATGGTTCGCGTACGGCACGGGCAACAACGGCGACGGCGACGGGGACGGACTCGCCTGCGAGTAGTGCGACGCCGGGGACCGCGCAACCGCGTCTGCCGCCCCTGGTCATCTGCCGTCGGTGTGCCGACGGCGAGTTGCGTCGTGGTGCTCGATAACCTCGACACACCAATCGCGAGAGGGCAGACGCATGGAGAACGACTACACAGGGTGGGCCGCGGGCATCGGAATCGTCGGATTCCTCATCGCCATCGTGCTGTACCTCGGGATGCTGGCGCTCACGCTGTGGGTGTTCTACCTGATCATCCGCACGGCCGTGAAGAACGGCATCCTGAAGGCCGACGAGGAGCGCCGGCGTCGGTCGTACCCGCTGCAGTAGCCCGGGCCGGCCTCACGGACGGACGCGGACGCTGCGCCCCTCGAAGGTGACCACGTCGCCGAGCTGCAGCTGCCGGCCACGGCGGCGGTCGACCTCGCCGTTGACGAGCACGTAGCCGTCGATGATCGCCTCTTTCACATCGCCGCCGGAGTCGAGCAGCCCCGCGAACTTCATGAACTGGCCGAGGCGGATGCTGTCGCCACCGATGGGCACGTCTTCGGTCGGTTGCGGGGCAGTCACCCCGCAATGCTAACGGTCGGCTCGCCGCGAATCGCAGCCGATTGGACGCGCCGACGTTGCTCGCCGGGGGCGGCTCTCCTGAGTGAGCGCTCTCGCTCTGTGGCAGGGTGGGCGAATGGATGCCGCGGCCGTACGTCAGTGGGTGGCCGAGTACGAGCGCGCGTGGCGTGAACTCGACAGCGCCGCCGTCTCGACGCTCTTCACGGAACACGCGCAGTACCTCGATTCGCCCTACGAGACCCCTCGGGTCGGACACGAGGCGATCGCCGCCGAGTGGAACGACCCGCGTCCCTTCACGATGGACGTCGAATCGATCCTCGTCGCGGGCTCGCGCGCCGTTGCGCGGGTGAGAGTGAACTATTCGGAGCCCGAACAGGAGTACCTCGATCTGTGGGAACTCGATTTCGACGCCTCCGGCCGGGTCGAGCGCTTCGTCGAGTGGGCGTACTGGCCTGGCAAGGAGTTCAGCGCGTAGGACCCCGCGCTTCGGCGCAGATCCGCCTCTTGTCGCTGTCGGGGGCCCGTGGTTGGGTGACGGCATGGAGACCACGACATCCGTGGACGGCACGGTCATCGCGTTCGAGCAGGCCGGCGAGGGCGCGCCCGTCGTCATCGTCGGCGGAGCCTTCTCGAAGGCCGCCGACGGCGCGGCGCTCGCCGCGGCGCTCGCCGATGTCGGCTTCCGGGCGATCACGGTCGACCGGCGGGGCCGGGGTGCGAGCGGCGACAAGCGCGGGTCGACCCCCGACGACGAAGCGGACGACCTCGTCGCGGTGATCGAGGCGGTCGGCGGCGACGCGATCGTCCTCGGGCACTCGTCGGGCGCCATCCTCGCGCTCTATGCGGCATCCCGAGGCGCGCCGATCCGGACGCTCTTCCTGTCCGAGCCGCCGTTCCACTTCGGCGTCGGGGAACCCGACCCGGGGCTCGCCGATCGGTTGCAGCGCCTCGTAGACGAGGGCAGGAGCGCAGACGCCGTCATCACCTTTCAGCTCGAGGCCGTGGAGCTGCCGCGCGAGATGGTCGACGCGATCCGGCAGAGCGATGCGTTCCCCGGCCTCGTGGCGGTCGCGCAGTCGACCGTCTACGACGCTCGGCTGAGTGCGCAGCTCTCGACGCCGCCGGTCGGGATGCTGTCGGTGTCGCAGCCCGTCACGATCCTGCGCGGGGAGCAGACGTTCCCGCTTCTGGTCGCCGCGGCCGATCGGCTCGCCGAGGAGATGGATGCCGCCGAGCTCGTGATCGTGCCCGAGTCGGTCATGCACCGGCCCGACCCGGTTGCGACGGCTCGCGTCATCCGGCAGCGCGCCTGACGCGACTCGCGCCGGAGTTCACCGCGCGCGGCCGTGGTCGTCGACATCCGGGTCTGCGCGGAGCGCGTCGGCCACCTCCTCCTCCGGACGCGGCGGCACCGTCTCGTCGACTTCGATCTCGGGAACGCTCGGCTCTCCCGGTGCGGGCACGTGTCGCGCCGTGCGGCGGTAGCGGACGTGCGTCGCCAGCGGGGAGTTCAGCGCCTCGACCGGTTCGAAGCCTAACGACCCGATCCCGTCGAAGATCCTCTCGCCCGCTCCGAGCAGCACGGGAGCGATGTCGAGCGTGAGTTCGTCGACGACACCGGCGGCGAGCGCCTGGCGGACCGTCGAGGCGCCGCCCGCGATGTGGATGCCCGCGTCTCCCGCCACCTCGAGAGCCCGGGCATACGCGGCGTCGAACCCCTCCGTGACGAAGTGGAAGGTCGTGCCGCCGGCCATCTCGATCGGCTCGTGGGCGTGATGCGTGAGCACGAAGACGGGCGCGTGATACGGCGGCTCGGCGCCCCACCATCCCCGCCAGTTCTCGTCCCACTCGCCGCGGATGGGCCCGAACATGTTGCGGCCCATGATGTACGCGCCGCGCGGGCGCCCCAGCCAGTCGCTCGCGGTCGCGTCGGCCTCGGTGGCGCGTTCGTCACCCAGGTGCCAGCGATGAAGCTCAAGCCCGCCGACACCGAGCGGGTGCTCCCGGCTCTGGTCGGGTCCGGCGATGAACCCGTCGAGCGATATCGAGACGTGGCAGGTGGTGTCGGTCATGCGCGACCTTTCCGTCATGTCGGGGCCCGGGCGCTCGCACGCAATCTACCCGAGGGGTCGGCCCGCCGACTCGCGGTCCTGCTTCGTGGTCGTCGCTTGTGCCCCGAGTCGGGATCAGAACGGCACGGGATCGGGTTCGATCTCGCACTCGGGGTCGGGGGCGAACTCGACGCGACTGACGGGGGTGTCTATGTAGCTGCGTCCGGTGGGGCTGGTCCATTCGAGGTCGCCGCCGCCCCGCTGAGTCACCCTCCAGGCGGTCTGGTGCTTGAGCACGTGATGTCGTCGGCAGAACAGGGCGAGATTCTCGGCACTCGTCGCGCCGCCGTGGGCGTGGTCGATCGTATGGTCGGCGTCGCATCGCTTGGCGGGCAGGCGACACCCGGGGAAGCGGCAGTGCTGATCCCGGACGGTGAGGTGTCGGCGCATGTGCTCGCTCGGGCGATAGCGGTCGACCGCGAGCACCTGCCCCGAGATCGGGTGAGTGAGGATGCGATCCCATCCGGGCGCCGCCGCCGTGAGCGAGAGCGCGGTGCGGGTATCGACGGGGGAGTGGCCCACGAGGAAGGGGCTTTCGTAGGGGTCGGTGACGCGCTTCTCGATGAGGCTCATGACCGGAACGGTGACCTGGACGTTCGCCCGGATCGCCCCGAGGCCGCCCGGAACGGTGTGCGCCGTCGGCTCTCCCGCCAGCAGGAGGTCGGCGAAGACGTCGGCGCGCACCTGGTCGGTGGTGCGCTCGTCGTCGGAGGCCTCGGCATCCGAGTCGTGAGCGACGCGAGGGTGGGAGGCGTCGCCCTCGCCGGCGACGGCATGCCTGCGCGCATCGACCACGGTGCGGGCCATCTGCGACAGGCGGTCGTGGATGCCGTGGGCGACGACCGCTGGCAGCAGCGCCCGCAGCTCGGCCATTCCGTCGTCGAGGTCGGTGACCCAGACCGCGCGGTCGTCGAGCGCACGGTGGTGGCGCTCTTCGAAGGTGGTGTCGGCGAACCACTCCGCCCGGCGCTTGGCGAGCGGGGCGAAGCGCGAGGCCGCCTCGGTGAACGCGAGCGGGAGGACGGTGTCTTCGTACTCGGCCCGCAGCTGGGCGTGCTCGATGACGGCGCCGGCCGACACGAGGGCTCGGGCGTGGGCGATGGAGATCTGCCCCGCCTCGAGAGCGGCCGTGGTGGCGACGTAGTCGTGGACGAGCGTCGCGGCATCCTGCATCTGTCGCTGCACCGTGCGGTCGCTGACCCGCCACGCCGCCCCGATCTCGGCCGCGATCGAGCGGTACGGCAGCTCGGCATCCGACCCGGTGCGCGCGCCGCCGGCCTCGGTGGTCCAGTCCTCCGCTATGCCGCGGGCCTCGGCCAGCAGGCGCGCCTCCTCGGCTTCGAGCCGCGCCTTCTGCGCCCGTACCTCGACGAGCCGCGGCAGCAGCGCATCGACCCGCGCGTCGGCCCGGAGCCGGGCGTTGAGCGCGGTATCGGTCATGGGGCGATCATGCCCGGGGCCACCGACATCCAAGCCCCGGAATCCGCCCCGATCAGGGGTCTGAAGATGAGAAGAAGATGAGAAATCGGGCCCGGATCACCACCCGGCGGGTCTCGGGTCCCGTCGGCACCGAGATCGCCGACGTCAGCCCCGCTGCGCGCTCCTCGCGCGCACCGTGATGACCTGGCCGACGAAGATCGCCGCCGCAACCGCCGCGGCCACGATCACAGTGAGCAGGTCGTCCTGCACCTTCATGATCGTGAAGGGGATGAGGATCGCGAGGTCGAGCACGATCGTGAGCACCGGCATCCACCGCACGGCGTGGATCTTCTCGCGCAGGTGGCGCATGACGCCCCACTGCACGGCGATGTCCATCGTGAGGTAGAGGAACGCTCCCATCGACGCGATCTGCGACAGGTCGAGGAAGGCCGTCGCGAGGATCGCGAGTGCCGCCGTGATGAGCAGCGGCTGGTGCGGCACCCGCTCGGGCAGTGCCGGCGCCTGGCGCATGTCCTGCAGCATCGCGTACAGACGCGAGACCGAGTACAGGCTCGCCAGCAGCCCCGACACCGTGGCGACCACGGCGATCGCGACCGTGATGCCCACGCCCCACGCCCCGAAAAGCGGCTCGGCGGCCTGCGCGAGGGCGTAGTCGCGAGCGTCCACGGCGCCCTCCGCACCGATGCTCGCCTCCACCGACAGGGTGATGAGCAGGTAGAGCGCGCCGCAGATCGCCAGCGAGATCATGATCGACCGCGCGATGTTCTTCTCCGCGTCGCGGATGTCGTCGCCCTGGTTGGTGATCGTCGTGAAGCCCTTGTAGGCCAGTACGCACAGCGTCGTGCCGGCGAGCAGCCCCACCACGTCGGGACTCTCGCCCGAGCTGTGTGCGAAGAGTCCGTCGCCGGCGACGGCCGTGCCGACGATGCCCGCGATCGCCAGCACCGCGATGCCCACGATCTTGGCCACCGCGGTGGTGGTGGCGGATGCCTCGACGAGGCGGTTGCCGACGAGGTTGATCACGGCGGCCGCCGCGATCACGATCACGCCGAGCACGGGGACGAGCACCGCGGAATCCTGCAGCCCGAACGGTCGCAGCAGGTAGGTGCCGAACGTGCGGGCGAGCAGGCTCTCGGCCACGACCATCGACACGTACATGAAGAGGGAGAACGACCCCGCGACGACGCCCGGACCGTAGGCATCCTTCAGCAGCATCGCGATGCCGCCCGAGGACGGGTTGACGCTCGAGTATCGGATGTACGAATATGCGCTGACGCCCGCGACGGCACCGCCCAGCAGGAACGCGAGCGGGAACCAGTCGCCCGCGAAGCCCGCCACCTGTCCGACGAGCGCGAAGATGCCTGCGCCGATCATCACGCCGGTGCCGAGCGACACCGATCCGGCCAGCGAGATCCTGTCGGTGCGATCGGTCATCGGGCCCCTCATCCTTCCGTGCGGCGTGCGTGCGTCGGCCACATTAGGGCGACGATGCGCCAGGCCGTGAGGCCTTGACAGGCTCGTCGCTCCCGTGCCGAGCCCCGATCAGGCTTTCGCGGCTCCGGAAGCGCGAAGAATCGCCTCGGCGGCGGACTCGAGAGAGAGCGTCTGCGCGATCTCGACCGCGCGGTCGTACCGCGCGCCGGCGAGTCCGACGAAGACCGGCCCGACGACGTCGACGAAACCGCGGGTCGCCGCTCCGTCGGTCACGCGGTACCGGTCCACACCGATCCGCTCCCACGGCCAGAGGACCTGCTCGGGCGCCTCCGGAATCACCGTCAGATCGGGCGCATCTCCGGCTCCGCCGCGTCGCCACGGAGCCCGCACGCCCCGCGTCCCAACCGCCATCTCGAGTGTCATGCGCCCCCTTTGTCGTGCTTGCGTCCACTGTGACGCGGGACGTTCGGCCGGATAGGGGGGTTGAAATCGCCGCCCCGGTGGGCTACCGGCATCGCCATCACGTCGCGGGCCTCGTGTCAACCCCGCACGGGGAGCCCTCACGTGCCTCTAACGTTTCCGACGTGCGCGACGCGTGGAGGGCGGGTCGCGGAAGGGAATGTACGTGAGCGACCCGTCGCGCGCCGACGCAGGCACGCAAGAGCTGCTCGATGGCCGGTACCTGCTGGGCGAATGCCTCGGCGAGGGGGGCATGGCCCGGGTGCACCGCGCCGAGGACATCGTGCTCGGCCGCGTCGTCGCCCTGAAGATCATGCGCGAGAGCTCGGATCCCGGGCTCGACTCGGGGCGGCTGCGGATGGAGTCCACGCTGCTGGCCTCGCTCGCCCACCCGTCCCTCGTGACCCTCTACGACGCGCATACCGCCCCGGGCAAGATGGGCTACCTCGTGATGGAGCTCGTCGAGGGCCCGTCCCTGCGCGAGCGGACCGACGCGGGACCGCTTCCGGCCGCCGCCGTGGCGGCGCTCGCCCGCGACCTCGCCGACGCCCTCGCGACCGTGCACGCCGCAGGCATCGTGCACCGCGACGTGAAACCCTCCAACATCCTGCTCGCTCCGCCGGGAGCGTCGGGGGCGCCCTTCCGCGCCAAGCTCGCCGACTTCGGCATCGCCTACCTCACCGACGGCACGCGCCTCACGGCGCCGGGCACCGTCCTGGGCACGGCTGCCTACCTCGCCCCGGAGCAGGTGCGCGGTGCGCCCGCCGGGCCCGCCGCCGACATCTATGCGCTCGGGCTCGTACTGCTCGAGACCCTCACCGGCGTGCGTGCCTTCCCGCACTCGACAGGCGTGGAGTCGATCGTCGTGCGCCTGTCGCAGTCTCCGAGGATCCCCGGCTGGCTGCCGGAGCCGTGGCGGGAGTTGCTTGCGGCGATGACCGCGATGGACCCGTTCGCCCGGCCGAGCGCGACGGCGGTCGTGGAGTCGGTCGTGACGATGGATGCCGCAGCCCTCGCCTTCTACGCCGGCGACGTGCCGGCGCGGGTCCGCGCGGAGGAACCCACGGCGGCCGAGCCCGCGATCGTCGCGGTGCCCCCGGCGCCCGCTCCTCCCGCGACGGAGCCGATCGAGGCGCTGCTCGTTCGGGCGGGCATCTCGGTCTCCGAACCCGCGCCCCCGACCACGCGGTCGCAGCACCGTGCCCTACGCCGGCGCCGCCGCCCCGCGCTCATGTGGGGTGGGGCGGCCGGGCTCGCGGCGGGACTCATCGCTGTCGCGGTCGCGCTTGCGCCGACTGCGGGCGGAGTCGTGGACCCCGCTCCCTCGGTGACGCCGGTCGCGGAGGGCGGCACGAGCGAGCAGACGCCCGCGCCGGAGCAGGAGGCTCCCGCCGGAGAGGCACCGCAGCAGGGCGCCATCGAGACGGTGGAGCAGAACACTGCGGTCGTCCCCGCCGCTCCCGAGCCTGCCGCCGAGGAACCGGCGCCCGCACCCGAGGTGCCCGCGCCCGCGGACACACGCAATGCCCCGTCCGGGGCGGATGACCGGGGCCCGGACACCGACAACCGGGGCAACCGAGGTCCGGGCAGCGACCGCGGCGGCGACCGGAGCCCCGGCGACGACAGCGGAAACGGCCGCGGGGCGGGCAACCGCGGCGGCGGCAACGACTGACCCTTCCGCGAGAGTGTGACCACCGCCCGCCGACTGATCCCGTCGACCGCTCGGTGCCGCGCGATATCCGATCGGGAACGACGAAGGGCCCCCGCCGGCGGCGGGAGCCCTTCGCGAAAACTCTGGGTCAGGCCTGTGCGGCCAGCGCGAAGCGCACCGACCCATCCTGCGACACCTCTGCGTCGAGCACCTTGTCGTCGAGCTCGGTCGCGGCGGCCGGCTCGAGGAAGACACGCGCGGCGCCCTGCTCGACGACGGAGTCCTCGGGCTCGGGGGACGAGGCGATCTGCAGCTCGAAACCGGCCTCGGGGGTGCCGTTTCCGCGGATGCGGAGCCCGCCGTTCTCTCCCTCGGGAACCTGGGAGACGATGGAGCGGACAGCGGTTGCGGCGTTCTCGGTGAGTGTGAGCATGGTGCTCTTCCTTCCGTAGGGGACGGCGAGAACGCCACGATTCCGAGAATTCGGAGTCGTTTCAAGCCACAGCGCCCATTCGGAGGGTTCTCCCATGTAACCGGGATCGCGTGCGATAGAGAGGGCGATCAGCTGAGCAGCCACCCCGCGCCGGCGTCAGGCGCCCTGCGCCGCCTCGTACGCCTCGATGACGGCGGCCGGCACGCGCCCCCGCTCCGACACCTGGTGGCCGTTCGAGCGGGCCCATTCGCGGACCGCGGTGTAGTCCTGCTGGCCGGTGCGGCGGCGCTTGCGTGTCGCGGCGGATGCCTGGGCACCGCGCGCGGAGACGGGCCGGGCAGCGTCGATGAAGCGCTGCATCGCGTCGCGCAGCGCTGCGGCGTTGTCGTCGGTCAAGTCGATCTCGTAGGCGACGCCGTCAAGCGAAAACAGCACCGTCTCGCCCTCTCCGACCTCGAGGAGGGAGCCGTCGAGGTCGTCGACGAGTTGATGCACGATTCTGCGGGCCATGTCGACACCTTATCGGCACCGATCGGCGAAAGGCACGACCGCGCGCTGATCAGGGCAGAAGCCCCGACCGGCGCGCCTTCGTCACGGCCGCGTGGCGCGTCGCGGCATCCAGCTTGCCCATCGCGGAGGACAGGTAGGCCTTGACCGTGCCCTCCCTCAGCCCGAGCGACCCGGCGATCTCGGCGTTGGTGGCGCCGAGGGCGACGCACGCGAGCACGTCGATCTCGCGGGGCGAGAGCGAGACGTCGCCGGCCGATCGCCCGGCGGCGGCCGTGTCGCGCACGATGCCCGAATCGCCGGAGATGGCGGCCAGGCGCCGCTCGATCACCTCCAGGCGGCGGCGCAGGGCGGGGTCGACGATGCCCGACGCGACCTGGCGCAGCTCGGCGTAGCTCTCCCGCAGTTCCTCGCGCAGCGGAGCCGAGAGCCCCGCGCTCGCGAGCGGCGCGGGGGCGAGCTTCGCCACGCGGCGGCGCACCTCGTCGCGCACCCGAAGCTCCGCGGCCAGCGCGTCGGCGACCTGGAAGGCGGGGGCCGCCACGACATCGCCGACACCCTGCGATGCCCACGCGCCGCCGTAGAGCACGCCGCGTGCGCGGCCGTCGACGACGACCGGCACCGCGAGCAGGGTCGTGATGCCCTCCCCGAGGATATGGCCGTCGTAATCGTGGGTGATGTGCTGCGCGCTCCGGTAGTCCCGCGTCATGCGCGGCCGCAGCTCGACCATGGCGCGGCCGCCGAGGCCCCGCTCCGGCCGCACGCTCAGCCCGTCGAGGCTGCGGGTGCGGCTGCCCACGACGGAGGTGACGGACACCGACCCGTCGGAGAGGAGCCCGCCGAACGCGACGGGGAAGTGGGTGCGGCGGGCGAGATCGCGCACCGCCCCGGCCACCAGTCGCACGTCGTCGTCGCTGCGCTCCTGCGTAAGCATCGCTACCTACTTTCGGGGGTGACGGCATCCTCGCCGCCTTCGTAGCGTCGAGGGTATCACCACGCAGCGCGCGGAATTCCGTCCGAACCAGGCGGTTATGCCCCAGGTATGACATCCCGGGGAGGCGGGCCCGTCGCGCCCGGAATCGGCGCGCCCAGGGCGGTCGCGCTCGTTGAGTCGGCAAGGAGGCCGCATGAACGACCCGAGACCCGAGACCGCTCCTCCGGGGGCGATCGACTACGTCGCGGTGGAGGAGTCCGCGCCTTTCCAGGAGCTCAAGCGCACGCAGCGCAGCTTCGTGTTCCCGTTGGCGATCGCGTTCCTCGTCTGGTACTTCGCCTACGTGCTGCTGTCGTCGTTCGCGACCGAGTTCATGGCGCAGCGGGTGTGGGGAGACATCACCGTGGGGCTGCTCATGGGGCTCGGGCAGTTCGTCACCACCTTCGCGATCACGATGGGCTACGTCGCCTTCGCCAACCGCAGGCTCGACCCCAAGGCCGAGGCGATCCGCGATGAGCTCGAGCGTCGGCAGGGGGCCTCCGCGTGACCGAGATCCTCGCCGCCCTCGATGCGGCATCCTCGACCGTCGAGAACAACCCGATCCTCAACATCTCGATCTTCGGCGCGTTCGTCGCGGTGACGCTGTTCATCGTCATCCGCGCGAGCCGGAACAACAAGACGGCCGCCGACTACTACGCCGCGGGCCGCTCGTTCACGGGCCCGCAGAACGGGTTCGCGATCGCGGGCGACTACCTCTCCGCGGCGTCCTTCCTCGGCATCTGCGGCGCCATCGCCCTCAACGGGTACGACGGCTTCCTCTACTCGATCGGCTTCCTCGTGGCGTGGCTGGTCGCCCTGCTGCTCGTGGCCGAGCTCATGCGCAACACCGGCAAGTTCACGATGGCCGACGTGCTCTCGTTCCGTCTGCAGCAGCGGCCGGTGCGGATGGCGGCGGCCATCACGACGCTCGCGGTGTGCTTCTTCTACCTGCTCGCGCAGATGGCGGGGGCGGGCGGGCTCGTCTCGCTGCTGCTCGGCATCGACGACTACGTCGGCCAGTCGGTCATCGTCGCCGTCGTCGGCGTGCTCATGATCGTCTACGTGCTCGTGGGCGGCATGAAGGGCACGACCTGGGTGCAGATCGTGAAGGCGTTCCTGCTCATCGGCGGCGCCATCGTGATGACCGTCTGGGTTCTCGCGATCAACGGCTTCAGCCTCGACCGACTGCTCGGCAGCGCCGTGGATGCCTCGACGACGACCCCGCCGGACGCCATTCTCGGGCCGGGGCTGCAGTACGGCGCGAACCCGTGGGACTTCATCAGCCTCGCGATCGCGCTCGTGCTGGGCACCGCCGGGCTGCCGCACGTGCTGATGCGCTTCTACACGGTGCCCACGGCCAAGGAGGCCCGGCGCTCGGTGGTGTGGGCGATCTGGCTCATCGGCCTCTTCTACCTGCTGACGCTCGTGCTCGGCTACGGAGCGGGCGCCCTGGTCGGTCCCGACGTCATCCGCGCCGCGCCCGGCGGGGTCAACTCGGCGGCGCCGCTGCTCGCGCTCGAGCTCGGCGGGCCGATCCTGCTCGGGTTCATCTCGGCCGTGGCGTTCGCGACGATCCTCGCGGTCGTCGCGGGTCTGACGATCACGGCGGCGGCCTCGTTCGCGCACGATATCTACGCGAACGTCGTGAAGAAGGGCGACGTTCCGCCCGACGGCGAGGTCAAGGTGGCCCGTCGCACGGTCATCGTGATCGGTGTGCTGGCGATCGTCGGCGGCATCGGCGTGCAGGGACAGAACGTCGCGTTCCTCGTCGCGCTGGCGTTCGCCGTCGCGGCATCCGCCAACCTGCCGACCATCCTCTTCTCGCTGTTCTGGCGCGGGTTCACCACCCGCGGCGCGGTGTGGAGCATGTACGGCGGGCTCGGCGCGGCGATCGTGCTCATCGTCGCCTCGCCCGTCTTCTGGGGCACCGACACGAGCGTGTTCCGCGGTGTCGGCACGGCGATCTGGCCGCTGAACAACCCCGGGATCGTCTCGATCCCGCTCGGGTTCTTCCTCGGCTGGCTCGGCTCGGTGACCTCGCGCCGACAGGAGGACCGGCGTCTGGCGGCCGAGATGGACGTGCGCTCCCTCACCGGCTTCGGCGCGGAGAAGGCGACCGAGCACTGAGGCACGGGTGTGGCCGGCGAGCGGCCTACTCGCTCGCCGGCCACACCCCGCTCGTGCCCCGGCGGTGGCTTCCCACCAGGTGGGTGTCGACCATGCCGACGGCCTCCATCAGTGCGAACGCCGTGGTGGGGCCGACGAACCGGAACCCGCGGGCCTTCAGCGCCGCAGCCAGCGCCCGCGACTCCGGAGATGCGGTAGGGATGTCGGCCACCGTGGTCGGCCGCGGGGTCTGCGCGGGCTGGAAGCCCCAGACGAGGGAGGCGAGCCCGCCCTCCTCGCGCAGGGCGAGCGTCGCCCGCGCATTGCCGATCGTGGCGAGGATCTTCGCGCGGTTGCGGATGATCGCGGCATCCGCCAGCAGGCGATCGACGTCGGCGTCGTCGTAGTCCGCGACGGCCTCCGGATCGAACTGCGCGAACGCGTGCCGGAAGGCGGGCCGCTTGCGCAGCACGATGGCCCAGGACAGGCCGGACTGGAACGCCTCGAGGCTGAGCCGCTCGAACAGTCCGCGCTCGTCGCGCACGGGCATGCCCCACTCCGTGTCGTAGTACTCCCGCAGCAGGGGGTCGGTCGCGGCCCAGCGCGGGCGGACCAGGCCGTCCTCGCCGAGGATCAGGTCGGGCGAGGGGGCGCCCCCGGGCGGCGTCCCCGTCGAGGTGGTCGCGCGAGGCTGCGGGGCGGCGGTCATGCCCGCACCGCCCCGTGGGCCGCCTCGAGCGCGAGCAGGTGGCGCTTGACCTCGGGGCTGCCGCCGTACTCGCCCGGGCTGCCGTCTGCGCGCACCACCCGGTGCACCGGTACGAGCAGCGAGATGGGTGTCGTGGCGCACGCGGTGCCGACCGCGCGGGCCGCGCGCGGCGAGCCGGCCGCGGCCGCGACCTCGCCGTACCCCGCCGTCTCGGCGTAGGGGATGCGCCGGATCGCCTCGAGAGCCGCGCGTGCGAACCCGCGCGTCGCCGAGAGGTCGAGCGCCTCGTCGAACGTGCGCCGGTGCCCCGCGAAGTACTCCTCCAGCTGGTGCGCCAGCTCGTCGAATCCTGCGGGGTCGGGAAGAGCCGCGCCGCGGAGGCCGGCCAGCATGCGCTCGAGGGCCTGCTCGGGCGCGCTGTCGGTGAAGCGGAGGGCGACGATGCCCTCGTCCCCGCGCACGACGACGGCGGTGCCGATGGGTGAGGGGAGGAAGCCGAACGCGAAAGGCATGCGCCCATCCTGCCGCGCGGGTCGTCCCCCTCGCCGGCCCGAGCCGGATCGGGGGAGAGGGGATGAGGCTCCCCGGTGGGGGAGGAGCCCTACCGGGCGCGCGAATACCGCGAAACCCGCCCCGCCTGTCGCTCTGTACGCCGTGAGCCGCTTAGGGTGACCGTGTGTGGCGAGCAGATGGCAGCGCCGTGGATGCGGAAGGTAACGGTCCCGCGTCCTCGGTGACCCCGCATGAGCTGTCGTTGGGAGAGCCCGGAGTGCAGGTCGTGAACGTCGCGGATGACGAGCGCGCGCGGCTGCGTGCCGAAGCGAAGGAGCTCGGCGGGGCATCCCCGCTGCTGCGCTTCACTGTCGCCGCCGACACCGGCATCGACATCACCAACGCCCATCCGGGCAGCCTGCCGCAGTTCATCACGGGACAGTCGACGCTGCTGTCGGGCCTGTTCCGAGACGAGGTGGCGCTGCGCACCGCGCGGCTGGCCGCCGAGGCGATCACCGCCAAGAACGTCGAGCTGCGCACCGTGCGCTCGATCGACGCCGTGCATCTGGCCGTCGGGCTCGCCTCGTGGCGCCTGGGCGGCGTCGTCTACACCTCGCCCGTGCTGCTGCGGCCGCTCGCGATCCGCCGACACGGATCCGACTTCGAGCTGAAGCTCCACGGCGGCTTCCACATCAACCCCGAACTCGCCTCGGTGGCGCGGGAGCACTTCGGCCTCACCCTCGACGGGCCCTCGCTCGCCGAGCTCGCGCACGAGCACGGCGTGTTCAAGCCCCAGCGGGTCATCGACCGCCTCCGCGCGATGACCGCCCACATCGACACGTTCACGGTGCAGCCGCGCCTGGTGGTGTCGACCTTCGCCGACGTCGCCCGCGCGATGAGCCGCGACGGCGTCACCCTCCCGAGCGTCGTTCTCGACGCGCTCGCGGGGCACGCGGCGGCGAAGGAGTCGCTCGCGCACCAGCCCGGCGAGGCGCGATCCACCGGATCGGACGAGCGGTCCCCGGCATCCGACACGCTCCTGCTCGACGCCGACGGCGAACAGGAGCACGTGCTCGCCCAGATCACGGCCGGCCGCTCGATCGCGGTGGCGACCCTTCCCGGCACGGGCGGCACGCAGACGGTCATCAACGCCGTCGGCGCTCTCGTGCAGGCCCACAAGCGCGTGCTCGTGGTCAGCGCCCGCCGCTCGACGATCGAGGGGGTGCGGCACCGCCTGCAGCAGATCTCGCTGCCGGGCCTGGCGTGCTCGCCCGCATCGGCCGGACGCGACCTCGTGCGCGCGATCGCGCGCAACGAGAAGGCGAGGGCGCCGCAGCTCACGGAAGTCGACGATGCGCTCGTGCGCCTGCGGGCGCTGCTTATCGCATACCGCCGCTCGCTCACCGCGAAGGTTCCCGGCCTCGGGGTCAGCCCGCTGGAGACCGTGCGTGCGCTTGCGCAGCTGCAGTGGGGCGAGGGGGCCGCCAACACGGCCGCCCGCTTCGACTACGACACGCTCACCCGCCTCGCCGGCGACCGCTCCGACGCCGCCGACAAGCTCCGGCTCGCCGCGTCGCTCGGCGAGTTCCGGTTCGGACCCGGCGACTCGCCCTGGTACGGCGTCACCTTCTCCTCCACCGAGGAGGCCGAGGCCGCGCACAGGCTCGCGCAGCGCCTGCACGCCACCGAGGTGCCCCGACTCCTCGAGCGCGGGTACGAGCTCATCGCGCAGACGCGCATGCGACCTTTCGCCTCGATCGATGAGCTCGGCGACTACCTGCGTCTGCTCATCGACATCCGCGACTCGCTCGACCGCTTCAGCCCCTCCGTCTACGAGCGTCCGCTCGCCGAGCTCATCAAGGCCGTCGGGCCGCGGCGCGACGCCGCCGACATGCGCGGCGGGGAGCGTCGCCGGCTGCGCCGCCTGGCGAAGGAGTACGTGCGCCCCGGCGTTCACGTCGTCGACATGCACGACGCGCTGGTGCGCATCCACCGTCAGCGCACGCAGTGGCAGCGCTACGTCGACGCGGGGGTCGCGCCCGAGGTGCCGCTGGGCCTCGCCGACGTGCACGTGGCCTGGCAGCGCGTCTCCGCGGAGCTCGCCGAGCTCGACACCCCGCTCGGGCGCGACCTCGATCAGCGCCTCGCCGCGCTGCCCGTGGACCGGCTCGTGCGCATCCTCGGCGGGCTCGCCGCCGAGTCCGAGGTGCTCGACAACCTCATCGAGCGCACCGCACTCCGGGCCGAGCTCTCCCGCCTGGGGCTCGGGCAGCTGCTCTCCGAGCTCTCGGTGCGCCACGTGCCCGCCGACCGGGTGGGCGCCGAGCTGGAGTACGCCTGGTGGCAGTCCACGCTCGAGCACATGCTCCGGGGGGACAAGGCGCTGCTCGGCGCGAACACGGGCGTCGTCGATCGCCTCGAGAGGGACTTCCGACTCGTCGACGAGGCGCACGCCGCGGCATCCGGCCCGCTCCTGGCCTGGCAGCTCGCGCGCGAGTGGAAGATCGGCCTGGTCGACCACCCCGACGAGGCCGACGCCCTGAAGGTGCTGCTCACGCGGGGCACGCCCACGGCGGCGGGTCTTGCGCAGGTCGCCCCGAACCTCGGCCGCGTGCTCGCGCCCGTCTGGCTCGCCTCGCCCTACGACGTCCCGCAGCTGCCCGAGTCGCCCGGTTTCGACACCGTGATCATCGCGGATGCCGGGGCCATCAACCTCGCCGAGGCGGCGCCCGCCATCCGCCGCGCGCGCCAGGTGATCGTGCTGGGCGATCCCGTGACGCAGAAGCCCTCGCCGTTCGCGCTCGCCGCGGGCGTCGTGCCCCAGGAGGAGCCCGAGGTGGCCTTCGACGAGGTCTCGGTCTTCGAGCGCCTCGCCGAGATGCTCCCCGTCTACACCCTCACCCGCAGCTATCGCGCGGGCGGCGAAGACCTCGCCGAGCTCGTCAACGACGCCTTCTACGGCGGCGAGATCGTCTCGGCGCCGTGGGCGGGGTCGTATCTCGGCCGCGGCAGCCTCACCGTCGACTACGTCGAGGGCGGCTTCGGCGCCCCCGATCCGATCACCGGCGCCGTGGAGAGCCCCGACACCGAGGTCGCGCGCGTCGTGACGCTCGTCCTGGAGCACGCCGTGAACCGGCCGGGGGAGTCGCTCATGGTCGTCACGGCGAGCGTGCGTCACGCCGAGCGCGTGCGCGCCGCCGTCAACACGGCCTTCGCGGGCCGCTCGGATGTCTCGGCGTTCGTCACGCGCGACACGGCCGAGCCCTTCGCCGTGCTCACCCTCGAGCAGTCGGTGGCGGAGAGCCGCGACCGCGTGATCTTCTCGCTCGGCTTCGGCCTCACCCGTCACGGTCGGGTGCTGAGCGACTTCGGCGACCTGTCGACCCCCGACGGCGAGCGGCTGCTCACGGTGGGCATGACACGCGCCCGCCGCTCCATGGTGATCGTCTCGTCGATCCGCCCCTCGGCCTTCGACGAGGGGCGACTGGAGCACGGCGCCGCGACCCTCATGTCGATCCTCGGCGGCGTCGCCGCGGGGCGCCGGGAGCCGCGCCTCGAAGACCTCGCCGATCCGCTGACACGGCGGCTGGCGGGCGAGCTGCGCCGCCTCGGCGTGACGGTCGACGTGAACTACCGCGGACTGCTGCCCCTCGTGGCGCAGCACGGCGGCAAGGCGGTCGTCGTCGAAAGCGATCCCGAGACGCACGACGAGTCCCTCCGCGAGGCGCTGCGCCTGCGGCCTCAGCTGCTGCGGCGGCTCGGCTGGCACTACGTGCGGGTGCACTCCTTCGACCTGTACACCGATCCGGCGGCGGTGGCCTCGCGCATCGCGGCGATCCTCGGGCTCCAGCCCGACGCGCCCGCCGTGGACACCTCGACCCAGCCGATCGATGTCATCGAATGATGCGGATGCCGAGGCATCCGGCGCTCCGCGTCAGCGGATCGTGCGGGTTCCCGGTGCGCGCCGCGCGAAGCTGACCCCGGCCCCCGGCACGACGGTCGAGCCCGTCAAGGGCGACGCGACGGCGGAGCCCGCCGCCGAGCCCACGGAGCGCGGTCCGAACGACGACCGGATGCGACGGGACGTCCCGCCGCACTGGTGAGCGGCGTAGGCGCTCCGGCCGGCGGGGCGCGCGGTTCAGCGCGGGTTCGTGGTCTGCTGCTTCTCGAGCAGGTCGCGGATCTGCACGAGGATCTCCTGCTCGGTGGGCAGTTTCGGCTCC
Organism: Microbacterium sp. NPDC078428; assembly: GCF_044542535.1. NCBI lineage: Bacteria > Bacillati > Actinomycetota > Actinomycetes > Micrococcales > Microbacteriaceae > Microbacterium > Microbacterium sp. NPDC078428. The sequence goes on along the minus strand of NZ_JBITUP010000002.1, from coordinate 177,726 downwards.
TCGGCGGCCTCGGTGAGGCCCGCGCGGGCGGCGGCGCGCGCCTTGATGCGGTTCATCGGGTAGACGAACACGAAGTACACGACGATCGCGACGGCGAAGAAGCTGATGACGGCGCTGATGAGCGAGCCCAGCGGGAAGGTGACGTCCTGCCCGTAGATGCCCGTGATGGTCGGGCCGAACTCGCCCGACTCGTTCGGCTGATAGAAGATCGCCACGAGCGGATTGATGATGCTCGCGACGATCGCGTTGACCACGGCGGTGAAGGCGGCGCCGATGACGACGGCTACGGCCAGGTCGATGACGTTCCCGCGGAGGATGAACTCCTTGAAGCCCTTGATCATGCTCGGTTCCTCGTTCCTTTCGTTCGGCGGTGCGGCAGTCAGGATCCCGCGGGAGCAGGCGCGGCCTTCGCTCCGGACGACGATTCCGCCGAAGAAGCCCCCGAGCCGCCGCCGGAGTCCTTCGAGGACGAGGACGAACCGCCGGACGAACCTGACGAGGAGGTCGTGGACGACCCGCCGGAGGACGAGCCCGCGCGCGAGTCGGTGCGGTAGAAGCCGCTGCCGTTGAAGGTGACGCCGATCGAGCCGTACTGCTTGCGCAGTTCGCCGCCGCACTGGGGGCACTCGGTCAGGGCGGGGTCGGCGAAGGACTGCACCGCGTCGAAGCGATGGGCACAGCTCTTGCAGGCATAGGCGTAGGTGGGCATGTCGGCTCCTGGATCAGCGGTCGTTCGCCGCGAAGGTGAGGGTTCGGGCGGGAGTGACGATGCCGGTGACCGGCTGGTCGTGCACCTCGCGCGGTACGTCGGGGAGAAGTTCGGTGTCGAAGATGACGGCGTAGACGGGAGGGCAGCGCTCCATCGAGCCGATCGTCTTGTCGAAGTATCCGCGGCCCCATCCGAGCCGCATGCCCGACTCGTCGACGGCGGCGGCGGGGATGATCATGAGGTCGACGTCGTTGACGGCGATCGGGCCGAGCAGCTCGCCCGTGGGCTCGGGGAGGCCGAACATCCCCTCGGTGATGCCGCCGTTCTTCTCCGCGACGGCCCAGTCCAGCAGTCCGTCGGCGCGCGTCACGGGCAGCAGCACGCGGATGCCGCGGGCGACGGCGCCGTCGACGAACGGCCGCGTGTCGGGCTCGGTGGACGTTGCCAGGAAGCATGAGACCGATCGGGCGCCGAGGCGCTCGACGAGCGCGTCGAGCTGCGCCTTCACGCCCTGCCCGGCCTGTTCGAGCTGGGCCTGCGAGAGCGTCTGGCGTCGCTCGCGGAGGTCGGCGCGAAGCGCCCGCTTGGTGTTGTCGATGTCGTGCGACACGCGCACCATCATAGGCGGGGTGAGGGGGCAGACCGGCGGCGACCGGCGGCGAGACCGAGCATGCGCGGCATATCGGTGTGCGTGCGACCGATACGATATCCGCATGCCTGAAGCGAAGTTCAAAGCCGTCATCCCTGCAGCCGGTCTCGGCACACGCTTCCTCCCCGCCACCAAGGCGATGCCGAAGGAGATGCTTCCGGTGGTCGACAAGCCGGCCATCCAGTACGTCGTGGAAGAGGCCGTCCAGGCCGGCATCGAGGACGTGCTCATCATCATCGGCCGCAACAAGAACAACCTCTCGAACCACTTCGACTCCGTCCCCGAGCTCGAGGACAAGCTGCGCGCCAAGGGCGACACCTCCAAGCTCGAGAAGGTCATGGCCTCCTCCGATATGGCCGACATCCACTTCGTGCGTCAGGGGGAGCCCAAGGGCCTCGGGCACGCGGTGCTGCGCGCGAGGGCGCACGTCGGCGACATGCCGTTCGCCGTGCTGCTCGGCGACGACCTGATCGACGATCGCGACCCGCTCCTGGGGAAGATGCTCGAGGAGCAGACCAAGCGCGGCGCGTCGATCGTCGCCCTCATGGAGGTAGACCCCGAGCAGATCCACCTCTACGGCGCGGCCGCCGTCGAGGCCACCGACGACCCCGACGTCGTGCGGGTCACCGGCCTCGTCGAGAAGCCCGCGAAGGAGGATGCCCCCTCCAACCTCGCCATCATCGGCCGCTACGTGCTGAGCCCTGCGATCTTCGACGTGCTGGAGCACACCGAGCCCGGCAAGGGCGGCGAGATCCAGCTCACCGACGCGCTCGAGGAGCAGGCGGCGGATGCCGAGGGCCCCGGCGTGTTCGGCGTCGTGTTCCGCGGTCGTCGTTACGACACCGGCGATAGGGTTGATTACATCAAGGCCATCGTGCAGCTGGCCTCGGATCGCGAGGATCTGGGCCCCGAGCTGCGTCCCTGGTTCAAGGAGTTCGCGGCGGGCCTGTAACGCCCCGTCGCACGGGTCGAGGGGAGCGCACATGGAGATGGAGCTGCCCCGCGCGCACGGACCCGTGTCGATCCGGCTCGTCCGCGCGAAGGACGCGCGGGTGCTGCAGCAGGAGCTGCTGTCCAACCGCACGTGGCTGCAGCGCTGGGAGGCCACGAGCCCGGACGGGCCGGTCTCGTTCGACATGCGCCTCGGCATCCGCCGTCTGCTGCAGCAGTACCGTGACGGTCTGGGCGTGCCGTTCGTCATGGAGTACGACGGACTCGTCGCCGGCCAGCTGAACGTGTGGGGGATCGCGCGCGGGTCGCTCTCGAGCGCGACGATCGGCTACTGGGTCAGCGAGCGCTTCGCGGGCAAGTCCATCACGCCCACCTCGGTAGCGATGGCCACCGACCTCTGCTTCACCGACCTTCGGCTGCACCGGATGGAGATCTGCATCCGCCCGGAGAACCAGGCGAGCCTGCGGGTCGTGGAGAAACTCGGCTTCCGCTACGAGGGTCTTCGGCGCCGATACATCCACATCGACGGCGACTGGCGCGACCATTACGCGTTCGCGCTCACCCGCGAGGAGGTGCCGCACGGCGTGCTCGATCGGTGGGTGCGCGGGCAGGCACCCCGCGACGCCGCGACCGTGCCCCCGGCCGACCGGGAGCCCAGCGCGCCGGGAGTGTGACGCGGCATCCGCGTTCAGGCGATCATGCCCCGACACGCGGGCGGATGCGGTCGGTATCGCCCCGGCTCGCATACCGTAGGCGCCATGGGTGGGCAGGTTCTCGGCGGCGGCGTGATCGTGCTGGTCGCCGTCGCGCTGTGGCTGGTGTATCTCATGCCCACATGGCAGAACCGGCATCGGTACTATGCCGCCGAGCGCAACGCCGTGCGGCTCAACCAGGCCCTCCGTGTGCTCGCCGAGACCAGCGAGACACCCGAAGAGGTGCGCCTGGAGCTGACCGCCCGCACCGCCGCGCAGCAGCAGAAGCTCGCCAAGCGCCTGCAGTCCGAGAAGCAGGCCGCAGAACTCGAGCAGCTGCGACTCGAGCTCGAGGCCGCGCGCCACGCTCCTCAAGCCCGCCGCGCCCGTGCCCGCCGACGTGCGCGCCTCGTCGCCACTGCGCTGCTCTTCGCCGCGCTCGCCGTGATCGGGCTGGGCGTATGGCAGACCGTGCAGACCGGCGGCCAGGTGCTGCTGTGGTCGGGTGCGGGGCTCGCCGTGATGTCCGTCGCCGTGCTCCAGCGGATGGCGGCGGTGGCGACGCGCGCACGCATGCGCGAAGCCGGCGCCGCGCCCACGATGCTCGGTGAGCGTGAGCAGCCCCAGGTGCAGGACGTCGCGCTGCCGGAACAGGTCTCCCGTGAATGGACGCCCCGCTCGCTGCCCCAGCCGCTCGTCTCCTCGGCGGGCTCCCGGGCGGCCGCCGAGCTGGATGCCGCGGCCGCGCACGAGGCCCTGCGCCGCGCCGCGCGCGAGGAGGCCCTGCGGGCCCAGGCCGCGCGTCTCCAGCCCGATCCCGTGTCGCTCGCCGCGGCGCGCGCCTCGCAGCAGCCGATCGTCTCGCCCTACTCCGCGATGGGCACGGTCGACGACGCCGAGATCGAAGCCCACGTCCGGCAGCTGCTGCAGCGCCGGGCCGCGGGCTGACCCCTCGGGCACGCGAAGGCGGCCCACCCCCGAGGGGATGGGCCGCAGCCGACGATGTCGGAGCTCGACTCAGTTGTGGTCGAAGGCGTCCTTGACGTTGTCGCCGGCCTTCTTGGCGTCGGCCTTGGCCTGATCGGCCTTGCCCTCCGCCTCGAGGTTCTCGTTGTCGGTCGCCTTGCCGAACGCTTCCTTCGCCTTGCCGGTGACGTCTTCGGCGGCGTGCTTTGCCTTATCTCCGATGGCCATATACGGCTCCTCTCGTCTTGCGTCCCCCCCATCCTGCGCGTGCCGATCGGCAATCGGGAACGGGTTGTGTTCGCCCAGATGGGGTGATACGGGCACGGCCTAGCGGCGGTCTCGAAGGGTGCGGGTGGAGGGGCCCGTGTGACGAAGACGCCGCCGATGCCGTGATAACCTAACGGAGGTTCACGGGCCTGTGGCGCAGTTGGTAGCGCGCTTCGTTCGCAATGAAGAGGTCAGGGGTTCGAATCCCCTCAGGTCCACCGTTATCCGGGTTTCGTCCCGTTCTGCGCCCTTGCGGTTGCGCGTGCGCGAACCCGCGCATCCCCCCCAGTGCTGCAACCCCGTGCGTTCCTCCTGCTTTCCTCTGCCGGGGAGAGGGGGTCTGCCCGGGAGAGGGCCGGATCGCGGCATCCGCCCCTCGCGTCGGCAATCGCCCTCGGCCGAGCAGAGGGCCGGAGTTGGCGAAGGCGATCGCCCTCGGCCGGGGAGAGGGCCGGACGCCGCGAAGCCGACGGACGCCTCCGCGACCGAGCCGCCGCGCGCCCTAGGCTGGCGGGGTGAGCGCGCCCCTTCCTACCCGCAGCCGAATCGTCGCCGACCGCCTCGCCGAAGCGGGCATTCCCGGGAGGATCGTCGTCCTGCCGGATGCCGCGTCAACCGCCGTGCTCGCCGCGGCGGCGCTGGGCGTAGAGGTCGGTGCCATCGCCAACAGCCTGGTGTTCATGAGCGACGGAGAGCCGCTGCTGGTGATGACCAGCGGTGCGCACCGCGTCGACACCGCGGCCCTCGCGGAGCGGATCGGGCGAGGGTCGATCACCCGCGCCAGTGTCGATCAGGTGCGCGAGGCGACGGGTCAGGCCATCGGCGGCGTCGCCCCGACGGGCCACCCGGACCGCCTCACGACGATCGTCGACGAGGACCTCGCCGCGTATCCGCAGATCTGGGCGGCCGGCGGCACCCCCCACACCGTGTTCCCGCTCACGTTCGACCAGCTCGTGAGCCTCACGGAGGGCACCGTCGCGAAGGTCGACTGACCGCACCGGGTGTCAGCCGCGAGGGGCGTCGAAGCTCCAGGATGCCGGGACGGCGCCTGCCACGTCGTCCCAGGTCGGCACGTCGAACGTGAACACCGCGACGGCGCACGTGGGCATGTGGGAGATCGCGTCCGCGCCGGCGGGGAAGCCGGAGAAGTGCTGCGCGAGCGCCGTCAGACCCGGGTTGTGCGCGACGACGAGGACCGCGTCATCCGCCCGCTCGGCGACGACGCGCAGCAGGGTGCCCGGCGCCGCGCCGTAGAGCCGCTCGTCGAGATCGGGCTGGATCCCGAGCGCCTCTCCGAAGACGGCGGCGGTGGTGCGCGCGCGAACGGCGGTGCTCGAGAGCAGCGCTCCGGGGCGTAGCCCGCTCGCCGCCAGCCGCGCGGCCATGACGGGCGCGTCGCGGAAGCCCCGCTCGTTCAGCGTGCGGTCGTGGTCGTCGAGGCCGGGGTGGTCCCAGCTGGACTTGGCGTGCCGTACGAGGGCCAGCGTCTTCATCCGCCCACCCTACGGGCGCGGCGCGTACGTCCACGCGTTCGCGCCGGAGTCCAGCCGCACGAGCGTGCGCCGACACGCGCCGATCTCGTACTCGTCGGCGGCGTCGAGCTCGTCCTCCGTGACGATCGTCACGATGCCCATGACCTTGTCGAACGGATTGCCGGTGTGGCGCACCACAGCGTGCACGCCGTGGCCCGTGAGCTCGGCGTGGGGGTCGTCGCGGTCGAGATAGTCGACGGTGTAGCCCGAGAGCGCGTCGTCGTCGCCGCCGAGCAGCCGGCCGAACGTCTCGAGCTGCACGACGGGCAGCGTGAGGGTCCCGTAGATGAAGAGCGCGACATCGGTGGATGCTTCGGCCACGCACCCAGGCTAGTGTCCGCGCCGCGGCGGGGCTATGCCCCGGGCCCCCCGAGCACGAGGTGCGCGATCGTGTAGATCGCCAGCCCCGCGAGGGCGCCCACGATCGTGCCGTTGAGGCGGATGTACTGCAGGTCGCGGCCGACCATCAGCTCGATCTTCTCCGTCGTCTCGGCGGGGTCCCAGCGCTCGATCGTGTCGGTGATGATCGAGGCGATGTCGTGGCGGTAGCGCTCCACGACGAACGACGCGGCATCGCTCACCCAGACATCCACCCGCACCCGCAGCCCCTCGTCGGTCTGCAGGCGCTCACCGAGCTCCACGAGGATCTGCTGGGCCCGCATCCGCAGACCGCTGCCGGGATCATCCAGGGAGCGGAGCAGCCCGCCCTTGGCGGTGCTCCAGGCATCCGCGGCGATCCGGCGCAGTCGCGGGCTGTCGAACACCGAGGCCTTCGCGCTCTCGAAGCGCGCGATCGTGTCGGGGTCGCCCTGCAGGTTCGCGGCGAGGCGGTCGAGGTAGCCGTCGATCGCCAGGCGGGCCGGATGCCGGCGGTCGGCGCGCACCGCGGCGACGAACTTCACGGCCTCGCTGTAGGCGGTGTCGTCGACCAGACGCAGCGCGACGCTCGGGACCCACGACGGCAGCCGGCGCGAGACGAGCCCCGTGAAGGCGTCGCGGTTGGTGTCCAGCCAGGTCGCGATGCTGTCGGCGGCGAGGTCGACCGCGCCGTGGTGCGCGCGCGCCTCGACGATGCGCTCGAGCCAGGAGCCGGCGGCGGGGGCCCACTCCGGTTCGACGAGGTGCTCACGCGCCAGGTCGGCGACGAGCGACTGCACGTCGTCGTCGCTCAGCGCTCGCAGCACGCTCGCCGCGAGCGTCGCCCCCTCCGAGGCGACGCGCTCGGCGTGCTCGGGCCGCGACAGCCAGGCCCCGACGCGGTCGGAGACGCCGATCTGCTCCAGCTTGCCCCGCACGATGTCGGCCGAGAGGAAGTTGGTCTCGACGAACTCCCCGAGCGTGCGCCCGATCTCGTCCTTGCGTCGCGGGATGATCGCGGTGTGGGGGATGGGCAGGCCGAGGGGATGCCGGAACAGCGCCGTGACCGCGAACCAGTCGGCCAGCGCGCCGACCATCCCGCCCTCCGCGGCCGCCCGCACGTAGCCGAGCCACGGCACCTCCTCCTGCAGGGTGAAGGCGATGACGAAGACGACGGCCATCCCCAGCAGAGCGCCGAGCGCCACGCCCTTCATCACGCGCAGCGCGCGGCGGCGCTCGCGATCTGCGGGGGTGAGGAGGTGGGTGGGGGTCGGCGTCACCCGGTCATCCTCGCACGGGGGTGCGGCGCCCGGGCCGTCGTCCGGACCGCCGCGCGCGTCGGCCGGAGGGTAGCCTTGCGGCGTGATCGAGGACATCCGCCGCCGAGCCCTTCACCGCACGAGCATCCTGGAGGGCCAGCTGCGCGGCCTGACCAAGATGATCGAGAACGAGGACTACTGCATGGACATCATCGCGCAGTCGCGCGCGATCGAGCGGGCCCTTGAATCCCTCAACCGCCTGCTGCTGGAGAACCACTTGCGCACCCACGTCAGCGAGATGTTCGAGCAGGGCGGCGACGGGCGGGAGCAGGCCGTCGCGGAACTGCTGAAGGCCTTCGACTTCGACGGGCGCTGAGCGCGCGCTGCCGGGCGCGGGGCGCGGCTGTCAGGACTCGATCGGACCGAGCCACGCGGAGGCAAGGGTCGCGTGCGCCGACTCCGGGTCGGAGGGGTGGAACGCCCCGGCGAGCACGTCGCGGTAGAGACGCGAGAGCTCGGAGCGGGTGAAGTACGAGGATCCGCCCGCGACGAGCATCGCGTCATCCACCACGCGCTTCGCGGTCGCGGTGGCGCGGTGCTTGAGCCCCGCCAGCAGCGAGAACCAGCGCGCGCCGTGGTCGGCGAGCGCGTCGACGTCGGCGGCGAGAGAGGCGATCTGCGGCGGCAGGGCGTCGTACGCGAGCGCCATGTCGGCGATGCGCCACCGGATGTCGGGGTCCTGCGCGTAGGTCTTCCCGGTCTTCTTCGACGTGCGTGCGCCGGCGGTCGCGACGGCGACGTCGAGCGCACGGCGCGCGACGCCGGTGTACACCGACGCCAGGAGCACCTCGAAGACGCTGAAGATACCGAACACGAGGGGGTCGGGGTTCGGCCCCGGCGGCACGAACCGCACGACGCGGTCGGCGGGTGCGACGGCGCCGGAGAGCACCGTCGTGCGGCTCTGCGTCGCGCGCATCCCCAGGGTGTCCCAGTCATCGCGCACCTCGATCGTGCCCTCCGACTCGGCCGATCGCGGAACGAAGGCGTAGACGAGCCGCGGCCCCTCGGGCGACGACGTGTCGAGGCCGTGCAGACCCAGCTGCGTCCACGCCGGCGAGAGGGAGGTGAAGATCTTCGTACCGGTGAAGGCATATCCGCCGTCGGCGAGGGGGGCGGCATCCGTGTCGCTGCCGAACAGCACGAGGTCGTTGCCGGCCTCGCTGATCCCGAAGGCGAACACCTCGCCCGCCGCGGCGCCCTCCTGCACGAAGGCGAGGTCGTCGATGCCGCGGTCGCGCAGCACCTTGGCGACTCCCGTCCACACGAGGTGCATGTTCACCGCGAGCGCCGTGGCGGGGGATGCCCCGGCGAGCCGCTGCTGCAGGATCGCCGCCTCGGCGAGGCCCAGCCCGGCTCCGCCGCGGTCCTGCGGCACGAGGATCCCGAGGTAGCCCGCCGACCGCAGGTCGTCGAGGTCGTCGTGCGGGAACGTGTTCTCGGCGTCGTGGCGGGCCGCGCGGGCGCGGATGCGCTCGATCAGCTCGTCGGGCAGATGATCGGCGGCGTCGAACGGGGGCATCGTGGTGTGGTCGGTCACGCGAGGATCTCCAGAAGCATGCGCATCGTCTCGTCGGGCTCGTCCCGGTGGGGCGAGTGGCCCGCGCCGGGAACGATCGCATGGGTGAACCGCGGATTAGACGCCAGGATTCCTTCGGCGACCTCGCCGGTGAACAGGCTGTAGACGGCGGGGTCGGCGCCGAGCACGTGGGTGGGGACGGCCACCTGGCGCGCTGCGGCCGAGACATCCCACGGCATGTTCTGCGCGCTCGTCTGCTCCACCGCCCAGCGGCTGGCCTGCTGCGCCGCCAGCGCCTTCAGCTCGATGTCGTGCGGGTGCCAGTCGGGGTGCTCCGCCCGCACGGCGTCCTCGGAGGTGTCGGCGAACGCGCGCTGCTGGCTGTTGCGCACGATCTCGCTGTCGCGCCCCGCGACGACGATGCCGGGATCGATGAGCACGAGGCGCGCGGCCCACAGGGGATGCGCGGCGCTCGCGACGACGGATGCCGCGCCGCCGAGCGAATGCCCGATGACGACGTCCCACGCGCCGCCGCCCTCGGGCGCGGTCGCGACGAGGTCGGAGGCGTACGCGGCGACGGTGTAGTCGAGCGCCCGCGGTGCGCTGCCATGGCCGCGCAGGTCGACGGCGGTGGCGTGCCAGCCCGCGTCGGCGAGCGCCGTGCCGACGCGCCACATCAGGGCGCCGGAGGAGCCGAGCCCGTGCACGAGCAGGGCGCGGCGGGCGGCGGCGGGGTGACCCCACGAGAGGCGGGGGAGCGTGAGCGGCGAAGTCATTCCGCAAGCCTACGAAGCGGATGGGGCGCCGGGGTCGGCCGGTGCGGCATCCGCGGCCCCGGGCCCGCGGACCCGGGAGAGAATGACGGAGTGATCTCGAGCGACATGGCGCGGGCGCTGCGGGACGCCGGGCTCGTGTGGCGCCCCGCCTCGGGCGACCGCTTCCAGCTCGACGAGCCCGAGTTCGAGGCCGACATCTTCACCGTCAGCGAGATGACGATCGAGCCGCGGGCCTACCCGACGGGCACGATCCTCGCCTTCAACGGCACGACCGAGTGGGCGCTGGATTCCGTAGCGCTCGAGGAGGCGCTGTGGCTGCCGCGCGAAGACCAGCTGCGGGAGATGCTCCGCGGCGCGTTCCGTGCTCTGCGACGCCTTCCCGACACCCACGAGGTCGAGGTCGAGATCGCGGGGGAGCGCAGGGTGTACGAGCATCCCGAGCCCGCCGACGCCTATGCGATGGCGGTGCGGGCGATGCTGATGCGCATCCGCTGAAGCGGGTCGCGGAGCCGCGGGATCGCGTGATCGTCGGCAAGGGCTCCGTGTCGGGGAGGGAGGGCATCGCGCCCCCGCGGGCTCAGGTGATGGTCGGCACGGGCTCCGTGTCGGGGAGGGGGCTGGCATCGCGCCCCCGCAGGTCGGGGAACGAGCGCGCCCACGCGACGGAGACGAGCACGCCGACCGCGGCGAAGGCGGCGGCGGCCCAGTACGCACCGCCGGGGCCCATCCCGTCGATGAGGAAGCCGGCGATGGCCGACCCGGCGGCGGCGCCGATGAGCTGGCCCGTGCCGATCCAGCCGTATGCCTCGGCGGTGTCGCTGAACTTCACGCTGGCGCTCGTGATGGCGAAGATCACCGCGAGGGCGGGCGCGATTCCGATGCCCGCGATGATGAGGGTGCCGCCGAGCCAGAATGCGTTGAGGGAGACCGTGGTGAGCACGAGCCCGATCGTGACGATCGCCATGCGACGCGCCATGGCCCACGAGCCGATCGGGAGGTGCCCGAACGAGAGCCCGCCCGCGAGGCTGCCGACGGCGAAGAGGGCGAGGATGATCCCCGCCTCGAAACCGCCGTGGCCGAAGCTCGCCACGACGCCCGCCTCGACGGCCGCGCACGCGCCGATGAGGAGGAATCCGATGACCGTGCCGAGCAGGACGGGCGGCTTCGCGAGCACCTTGCCGATCGACCGGCGGCTGCGCGGGATGCGCACGCGACCGAGCTCGGGAGACGCGATGAACCACGTGCAGCCGCCGAGGAGGATCGCGACGACGAGGATGAGCGCGGGGGTCGTGCCCGCCTGGAGGGCCGCGAACGTGATGACGACGGGGGCGAAGACCCAGATGAGCTCCTGCAGCGACGCATCGAGGGAGAACAGCGGCGTCAGCTGCCGGGAGTTCACCATCTTCGGGTAGATCGTGCGTACGGCCGACTGGACCGGAGGAGTGGCGAGCCCCGCGAGCAGGCCGAACGCCATGTACGCGGGGACGGGCATCGCGATGAGCGCGATCGCCGTGATCGCGAGGGCGCACACGAGCATCGTGAGGGTGAGCACGCGCCGCATGCCCCACACGCCCATCCAACGGCTCGTGACCGGCCCTGCGACCGCCTGGCCGACCGAGGTCGCGGCGAGCACCAACCCCGCGGCGCCGTAGGAGCCCGTGATGTGCTCGACGTGCAGCAGGAGGCCGAGCGACATCATCCCATTGGGGAAGCGCGCCGTCAGCTGTGCGGCGATGATGCGGCCGACGCCCGGCGTGCGCAGCAGATCACGGTAGGCGCCCACGAGCATCCATCGTAAGCGGCCCCCGAGGGGTGTGCGAGAGAGGTCGACGGTGCGCGTCGCGGAGGTCGTGGCGCGAGGGGCGCGACACGCCGGGGGCGGCTTTCCACAGGCAGATCGATGTCGGATGCCGCGATTAGGTTCGCGGCTGTGGACAGATCTTGCCGCGGCATCCTCGCGCCGCGATTTTCCGGGCCGATGGGGCCACGGGATCGGGGTGGCGATTGTGGATGAAACGGTGGACAACCTGTGTTGTATCTAGAGGAACCGGTGGAAAATGACACGGATGTAACTACTAGCCCTTGTGGTGGCACCCGATGTCCGTCCCCATATGTAGTATTGGACTCCCGGTGGGGGGACGCCGGCCAGACCAACAGAACCAGTCCGCGATCAAGGGGATGAAAGGCCGTCATGGCGATCACCGTTTACACCAAGCCCTCCTGCGTCCAGTGCACCGCCACGTACCGTGCGCTCGACTCCAAAGGCATCGAATACAACGTCCTCGACCTGTCGCAGGATGCCGGCGCGCTCGAGCAGGTCAAGTCGCTCGGCTACCTGCAGGCGCCCGTCGTCATCACCGACGAGGACCACTGGTCGGGATTCCGTCCCGACAAGATCGACGAGCTCGCGTCGCGCCTCGCCTGAGGCGCGCACAGGCTCTTCGACCCCCGCACATACCGGCCCTTCGAGGGAAGGGGAGGCGCATGACCGCCGTCGCGACGCGGGCGCCCCTGCTGGTCTACTTCTCGAGCGTCTCCGGTAACACTGCGCGCTTCATCGAGAAGCTTGGGCTCCCTGCCCGGCGCATCCCGCTGCACTCCTCCGAGCCGGCACTGCGGGTCGACGAGCCGTTCGTGCTCGTGACCCCCACCTACGGCGGGGGAGAGGGCAGGGGCGTCGAGAAGGGCGCCGTGCCGAAGCAGGTCATCCGGTTCCTCAACGACGAGGCCAACCGGGCCCAGCTGCGGGGCGTGATCTCCGCAGGCAACACGAACTTCGGCGAGTCCTTCTGTCTCGCCGGTGACATCATCAGCCGCAAGTGCCACGTGCCGCACTTGTACCGGCTCGAACTATTCGGCACGTCGGATGACATCGATCGCGTGAGCGACGGATTGGAACGATGGTGGAAGCTGCACTGACCGAGGCCCCGACCTTCAAGCACGACGCCGCGTTCGACGGGCTGGATTACCACTCGCTGAACGCGATGCTCAACCTGTACGGAGCGGACGGCAAGATCCAGTTCGACGCCGACAAGCGCGCCGCCAGGGAGTACTTCCTGCAGCACGTGAACCAGAACACGGTGTTCTTCCACTCCCTCAAGGAGCGCCTGGACTACCTCGTCGAGAAGCAGTACTACGAGCCGGCCGTGCTGGAGAAGTACTCGTTCGACTTCATCCAGCGGCTCAACGACCGCGCCTACGACAAGAAGTTCCGGTTCGAGACCTTCCTCGGCGCGTTCAAGTACTACACGAGCTACACGCTGAAGACCTTCGACGGCAAGCGGTACCTCGAGCGCTTCGAGGACCGCGTGGTGATGACGGCGCTCTTCCTGGCCGACGGCGACGAGAAGCTCGCCGAGAGCCTCGTCGACGAGATCATCTCCGGCCGCTTCCAGCCCGCCACCCCCACCTTCCTCAACGCGGGCAAGGCCCAGCGCGGCGAGCTGGTCTCGTGCTTCCTCCTGCGCATCGAAGACAACATGGAGTCGATCGCCCGCGGCATCAACTCCGCGCTACAGCTGTCCAAGCGCGGCGGCGGCGTCGCCCTCCTGCTGTCGAACATCCGCGAGTCGGGTGCGCCGATCAAGCACATCGAGAACCAGTCCTCGGGCATCATCCCGGTCATGAAGCTGCTCGAAGACAGCTTCAGCTACGCCAACCAGCTGGGGGCCCGTCAGGGCGCCGGTGCCGTGTACCTCAACGCGCACCACCCCGACATCATGCGCTTCCTCGACACCAAGCGCGAGAACGCCGACGAGAAGATCCGCATCAAGACGCTCTCGCTCGGTGTCGTCGTCCCCGACATCACGTTCGAGCTGGCCAAGAACGGCGAGGACATGTACCTCTTCTCGCCGTACGACGTCGAGCGCGTGTACGGCGTGCCCTTCGGCGACATCTCGGTCACCGAGAAGTACCGCGAGATGGTCGACGACGCCCGCATCAAGAAGACGAAGATCAACGCGCGCGAGTTCTTCCAGACGATCGCCGAGATCCAGTTCGAGTCGGGCTACCCCTACGTGATGTTCGAGGACACCGTGAACCGGGCCAACCCCATCAAGGGCCGGATCAACATGTCCAACCTCTGCTCCGAGATCCTGCAGGTCAACACCCCGACCACGTACAACGAGGACCTCTCCTACGCGGAGATCGGCAAGGACATCTCCTGCAACCTCGGCTCGATGAACATCGCGCTGTCGATGGATGCCGACGACCTCGGCGACACCGTTGAGACCGCCATCCGCGCCCTCACCGCCGTCAGCGACCAGAGCCACATCGCCTCGGTCCGCTCGATCGAGGACGGCAACGACCGCTCGCACGCGATCGGTCTCGGCCAGATGAACCTGCACGGCTACCTCGCCCGCGAGCGGGTGCACTACGGGTCGGAAGAGGGCATCGACTTCACGAACATCTACTTCTACACGGTGCTCTTCCACGCGCTGCGCGCGTCGAACAAGCTCGCGATCGAGCGCGGTCGCGCGTTCGAGGGCTTCGCCGACTCGACGTACGCGTCGGGCGAGTTCTTCGACAAGTACATCGATCGCGCGTGGGTGCCCGAGACGGCCAAGGTCGCCGAGCTCTTCGCCGGCAAGCACATCCCGACGCAGGACGACTGGCGCGAGCTGAAGGCCTCCATCCAGGCCCACGGCATCTACAACCAGAACCTGCAGGCCGTGCCCCCCACCGGCTCGATCTCGTACATCAACAACTCGACGTCGTCGATCCACCCGATCGCGTCGAAGGTCGAGATCCGCAAGGAGGGCAAGCTCGGGCGCGTGTACTACCCGGCGCCCTTCATGACCAACGACAACCTGGAGTACTACCAGGACGCGTACGAGATCGGCTACGAGAAGGTCATCGACACCTACGCGGCCGCGACGCAGCACGTGGACCAGGGCCTGTCGCTGACGCTGTTCTTCAAGGACACCGTCACGACGCGCGACATCAACAAGGCTCAGATCTACGCGTGGCGCAAGGGCATCAAGACGATCTACTACATCCGGCTGCGCCAGCTCGCGCTCGAGGGCACCGACATGTCCGAGTGCGTCTCGTGCATGCTGTGACCCGCGTCATCCGTCTCGTTTCGCTCTCCTCGATCGATCACAAGGACCGCTCATGACCCCTCCCGAAAGCCTGAAGCTGCTCAGTCACGTGCAGGCGATCAACTGGAACCGCATCCAGGACGAGAAGGACCTCGAGGTGTGGAACCGTCTCGTGAACAACTTCTGGCTGCCCGAGAAGGTGCCGCTCTCCAACGACATCCAGTCGTGGAACACCCTTACCCCCGAGGAGCAGGTGCTCACGATGCGGGTGTTCACGGGCCTGACCCTGCTCGACACGATCCAGGGCACCGTCGGCGCCGTCTCGCTCATCCCCGACGCGATCACTCCGCACGAGGAGGCCGTCTACACGAACATCGCGTTCATGGAGTCGGTGCACGCCAAGAGCTACTCGTCGATCTTCTCGACGCTGTGCTCGACGAAGGAGATCGACGAGGCGTTCCGCTGGTCGGTGGAGAACCCGAACCTTCAGAAGAAGGCTCAGATCGTCATGGAGTACTACCGCGGCGAGAGCCCGCTCAAGCGCAAGGTCGCCTCGACCCTGCTCGAGAGCTTCCTGTTCTACTCGGGCTTCTACCTGCCGATGCACTGGTCGTCGAGGGCGAAGCTGACCAACACGGCCGACCTCATCCGCCTCATCATCCGCGACGAGGCCGTGCACGGCTATTACATCGGCTACAAGTTCCAGAAGGGGCTCGAGCAGGCCACGCAGGCCGAGCGAGACGACATCAAGGACTACACGTTCTCGCTGCTGTACGAGCTCTACGACAACGAGGTGCAGTACACGCAGGACCTCTACGACGGCGTCGGGCTGACCGAGGACGTGAAGAAGTTCCTGCACTACAACGCCAACAAGGCCCTCATGAACCTGGGCTACGAGGCGATGTTCCCCTCGAGCGTCACGAACGTGAACCCCGCCATCCTCTCGGCCCTCTCCCCGAACGCCGACGAGAACCACGACTTCTTCTCGGGGTCGGGCTCGTCGTACGTCATCGGCAAGGCCGAGGCCACGGAAGACGACGACTGGGACTTCTAAAGTCCCCGATGAGAAGCGATTTATCCGAGGAGGTGGAGATGAATATTCGCAGCACTGGAATGAGGCGCGAGGCGCCCGGCGCCACGCTTGCCCACGAATTGCCCACAGTTCATCGACACCGTCGCCGCGCGACGATCCAGTCGCCCTCCTCGGCAACCCCACTCGAAGGGCTCTCGCGCACACTCGCGAGGGCCCTTCGCCCGTTGTCCCCGGCATCCGCATCGGGGCAGATGGCGACGAAAGGAGGTACCCCGCCATGACAAAGCACTTCCCGCAGGGGCCAGACGGCACCTGGAAGACCGGCCAGCGCGTCCCGTTCGACGGAACGTGGGCTGACCAGTATGGGATCGTCAGCTTCCACGAACGTGGAGCGACCTTCCCGCCGTGCATCGACCGCAAGGGAGAATGCGCGTTCCGTTTCCTGATCGAAGCTGTTGCAGCAGCGTAATTTCGATCGACTGATTAGGCATCAGCCCCCGACTTCGGTCGGGGGCTTTTGTCGTTTCCGCGGACGTGTACCCTGCGGTCGATGCACGTTGAGAAGTACGCCCAGCATGTCTCACCTATTCCCCGACCGCAAGGTCCCCACTCTCGGGCGTGTTGCGCAGCAGCCGGATGCGTTGTTGGTGCACCGGGTCGGCGCTGAGGCGAGCGCGCCACCAGGCGAGGAGTACCGATTCGTCTACGACGCGCACCCTCTGGCCGTCGCGGGTGTCCCACGTCATTGGCATGCCGCGGGATCGCCACCGGTTGATCGTGCGGATCGTGCGTCGCACGCGACGGGCCGCCTCGCGGTAGGTGAGTTGCGTCATGCGGGCCCTGCGTACTGCTGGCCGCAGACCCGGCAGACGCCGACCTGCACCGGCTTCGGGGACCCGTTCCCCGGCGTCACCCAATCCACGACCACCGCGACCTCCCCGCACGTCGCGCACGCCCGCGGCCTCGCACGGCGTGCGGTACCCGCCGACCGGTACCGGCCCTTCATGCGGCGGATCAGCGCGAACAGCTCGTCTTCGAGAGGTGCGAGCTCGGGCCAGTCGACGACATGCTCGACGAGGTCCGCGAGCCACCCGGTCGCTTCGATCGCGCGGGCTCGCGCGTCGGGTGGTGCTGTGGGGGTGGTGGTGTTCCAGAGGCGGTCGTGTTCTGCGAGCGGAGGCAGATTCCCTGCTTTCGTCGCGACGGCGTGCAGGTAGGCGTGCAGGGTCGCCCACAGCAGGTCGGCGTCGACGGTCGTGGATGTGTCGGTGATGGGGATGTTGTCGATGTACCCGCCGCCGGTGACCTGTGGGCGGTCGAACCGTGACCCGCCGCGGGAGACGCCGACTCGGGGCGCGGCGAGCAGCATCGTGGTTTCGAGGAGCGGTGGGATCTGGTCCAGGTGGTAGAGCCAGGAGTCGACCCACCGCCGGTAGTCGATTTCGGCTTGCTCGTCGACGGTGATCATGTGCAGCGTGTCGTTCATGACGCCGTCCTCTCCAGCGCGAGGAGGCGCTGCGCCTTGTCAGCTTCGATCTCGGCGGGGAAGTGCCCCTTCCGGTCGCCGGAGCGCCCGTAGAGGAGGGTCTTGAGGCCGCTGCGGGACACCTGCGCGGTGTCCGCGATCGTCAGCACGCTCATGCCGTCGGCCATGAGCGCTCGCACGTGGTCACGGATCGGCGCGGCGGGCACCCGGGTGGGGGCGGCGGGGATGCCGGCCTCACGGCGGCGCCGGCGTTCCTCGGCGAGCATCGCGTCAGTGCAGGACGTCTCCGCGGGGCATGCTTTCCGTCCGCGGCATCCGAGCTGGTACCCGTAGGGGGTGCCGTGGTGCTCGGCGGGGATTCCTTCTGCGCGCTTCCTGCGCTGCCATTCGCGGTAGTACTCGCGTTGCGCTTGGTGGCAGGCGTCGCACCGGCATCCGCGGGCGTAGGAGGCGTTCGTGCCGCACGGGAGCACTTCGCGTGTCGTGGCGGCGCGGGGGCCCGCGTTCGCTGTCAACCCGAGGTCGCGGCGCAGCCTGCCCACCTCGCTCCGGGACAGGCCGATGCGCTCACCGATCTGCCGGTCCGTGATCCCGTCCGCGTGCGCGGCGGCAACGTCGGGGCGTCGGTCGTCCCGCGGCACGTACACGCGCTCCTTCTTCGGCCGGTTCGGCAGAGGGTGCGGCGGCAGGAGCAGTTCGCGGCGCAGCACGGCCACGTACGCGCGTGCTAGCCCGAGCCGTTCAGCGATCGCGTCGTCGCGGAAGCCCTCCCCGTGCAGACGTGCGACGTCGGGTCGACGGTCGACCCGCGGGCGGGCGACGCGCGGCGGGCGATACTGCCGACGGTGCGGGGCGAGGCCGAGCTGACGTCGCAGCACACCCACCTGCGACCGGGACATGCCGAGCTCGCTCGCGATTGCAGGGTCGAGCAGCCCCTCACCGTGCAGACGTGCGATCTCGGGGCCGAACCGATCCAGCGCCGACGGTCGGGGCGGTTTCGGTGCTCGAGCGCGCTTCACCCGAGCTGCCTGCGTCTCGGCGGCGCGGGCCTGCCGTGCCGCTTCCCGGTCGCGGCGGCGCACGTCCTCGCGCTCCGCTTCCTCCGCAGCGAGAATCTCCACGGCCGTCGCGCCACCATCGAGCGCCCGCTTGAACGCGTAGTCGCCCTGGTAGCGGCGGTACACGTCGCGGCAGGCGATCGGTGCGGGGCACGCTGACCCGTGGCATCCGGTCCGGTACCCGTCCGGGGTGCCGTGGGGGAAGCCATCGTCGAGCAGATCCGCCGCGTTCATGCTCGCGCCTTCGCGGGGAGCCGGTCGACGGTGGTGCGCCACCAGAGACCGGTCGGGGTGTTCCCGGCTTCGAGTTCGACGCGATCGTCGACGACCGTGCGGACCAGCCACCGGATGCGCCCGACGTTCACCGCGTCGCCGACCTTCCACCGCGGCGCCGGCGCGGCCGCGCGGATCACGCGCCGGCTCCGATCTGCTCGGCGGCGTACTCGTCCGCGGCGCGTGCATAGTCGGTCAGCGCCGTAGCGACCTGCCGGGCCTGCGATGAGGAGAGCATCGCTCGCGGGCCCGTGAGCTCGATGCTGACGGCTCCATCGTCTTCGAGGTCGATCGTCACGAACGGTGTGGTCGTGACCGCGCTGAGGGTGAATGCCATGAGGGGTGTCCTTCCTAGAACGGGGGAATGTCGGGGTAGGTCGGGGTGTCGCCGGAGAGGTCGACGGGGAACGCGTCCCACGCGTGACCGCACCGGTGCTCGGGCAGCACATGACCGGGGACCGGGTGCGGCGGCCAGTACGGGCCTCGATGGCTGGTCCGCCACCCGCGCGCGTCGAGCTGCAGCTGCCACAACCGGACTCGTGTGATTACGCACGCGACGATCTGCTGCTGGTCGAGCGCGACGGGGTCGAGCAGCGGGGTGCCGATGAGGGTGTCCCAGTAGTGGTCCCACCGCACCTCGAGCACGCGCGCCCCGCAGCGTGCGCAGACGGCCGCGAGCGGCGCTCGCGCGGTCACCGGTCCCACCAGTTCTGCTCGCGCGGGTCGTCGCTGTCCGCGGTCGTCTCCGGCGTGTAGAGGATCACGTTGGTGTAGAAGCGGCGGCCGTTCGACTTGGCGGTGCCGATCGCGAACCGTTGACGCAGCTGCCGGCCGAAGGCCTGCGCAGATAGTTCGTCTTCGTGCTGCTCACGGCACCACGTGTCGTACGCGCGCCGCAGCTCGGCCATCTCCACGCGTGCCGTGTCGCCGCCGCCGGTCGAGCACCGGTCGTCGATGAACCGGCCGAGGTGGTCCTCTTCCGCTCGGTACGTGTCGGTCGCGGCGAGCACGTCGCTCGGTGTGCGGAGCCCGTCCGCGGCATAGTCCACTGCGCCCTGGATGATCCACGCGAGGATTCCCGGGCCCTCTTCGTCGACGAGCCGCTGCTGCAGGTTCTCGATCCGGTCCGATTCCGGCACGGTGTGCGTGAACGGGATCAGCCGGAGTCGCCGCCAGAACGACTCGCCGCCGGTTTCGACCTTCGGCTGCGAGTTCCCCAGCAGCCAGAAGGTGTGCGACGGGGTGAACGTGAAGAAGTCCTGCCGCATGAACCGGGCGGTGATCTTGTCGCCACCGGACAGGAGCTTCACCTTCGCCTCATCGAACCGGGTGTTCTCGTTCACCTCCGACCCGACGACCATGCGCCTGCCTTGCAGGTTCGCGAGCTCCGTCTCGTGCTTGTCGCGTCCCGCGACGAGGAACCCCTGGGGCGCTTCGGTCGCGTAGTCGCCGGCGATCGTCGACAGCACCTCCGCGAACACCGTCTTCCCGTTGCCGCCGGGCCCATGAAGGAACGGGAGCACGTGCTCGAGCACCTCGCCGACGAACGTCAGCCCGGCGAGGCGTTGCACGTACCGTTCGATGCCCGCGTTCGACTGGAACGTCGTCTTCAGGAACTGGTCCCAGAGCGGTGTCCGCATGCCTGAGTCGGGGGTGACCGTCGTCTGCTTCGAGTGGAAGAGTGCCGGGGTGGCCGCGGCGATCCCACCGGTGCGGAGGTTCACGACCCCGCCCGGGGTGTTCAGCTGCCACGGGTGACGGTCGAACTGCGACGCCGCCAACCGCATCGGCGGGTTCGCGCGCGCCAACCGCACCGCGTCCGCGATCCGCCGCGCCGACATCGATTTGAGTCGGTGCGACGCGAGCTGCGGGTTGTCGGATGGGATGCGGCGGATCACGTCGCGGGCCGCTTCGATCGCGGGCCCGTCGTCGGGGTGCCACGCCCACCGGGTGCCCTCCCACGTGACCCACTTCCCGGCGTCGGGGACGTACCGCATCGTGCCCGAGTACTCGGCGACGAGCAGGCGGGCGTTGCCGTCGTCGGTGAGGTCCGCGCCATCCGACCCGATCACCGCCGCGGGCGCCGCCGCGGCGCCCGTCGCAAGCACGGCGAGCTGAGTCCCCGTCGACGTGGTCCTAGTCCCGGCGGCCGGTGTGAGCTCGCGCGGCGCCCGGAAACCGAACCCGGCCTCGGCGAGGGCCTTCGCCGCAGCTGCATGGTCACCTCGGTGCTGCAGCAGCGCGTGCGCACCGAACTTCGTGTACGGCGTCTCGGGTTCGAAGTCCGTCGATGACGTGAACACGTACAGGCGGTCACGGTCGCCCGCGTGCCCCGTCGTCGCGCTGATCCCGTCGTTCTTCCCGGGGCGCCGCCAGTACCGGGTCGCGCCGCGCGTGAACACGTGCACCCAGCCGACGAGAATGTCCGCCCAGTCGGTCTTCGCTTCGAAGTCGTCGCCGGGGGTGATGTCGCCCGCGGCGGTCTGGAACGTCGTCGACCACTTCGCGTCGACCGGGCCTGCCGCCGCGGCCGGCTGTTCGTCGGGCATGCTGTCGAGCGCCGCGTGCAGCACCGCGTGGATCTGGTCGCGCTCCTCACGGGTGAGTGTCGGGAGGGTCGCCGGCCCCCCGGACAGCCGCACCCACGGACGGCCCGTCGGGTGCACGCGACCCGCGGACGGTGCGAGGACCACGAATCCGCCGGTGCCGCGTGTCTCCGCGAGCGTCTCCCGGTAGGGCGCATCCGTCTTCGGCCGTTGCGCGACTTTCTGATTCCCGGGCACCGCGCCGCCCGCGACCCGGTAGATCAGATGCAGACCGCCGGACGGGGACTGCTCCGACCACCCCGCTACCAGCCGGTCGTACACCGGACGCAGGCCCGTCCCGTCGAGGAGCTCGACGACGTCGCCCATCATCGACATCGCGACGCCTTCCACCTCGAGGAGCTCCACGTCCCCGAACCCGGTCACCAGGCCGATGCCCTGCTCGACGTCGCTACCGAACCAGGCGCGCAGCTGCTGCTCGTCCGCGGCGGTCGTCGTGTACGGCTTCCACGCGCCACGGGGACGCTTCGACCCGTCGGCCTCCACAGGCACGACCGACAGCCCGGCGGCGTGAACGTCGAGCGCGGTGTCGAGGATCTCTGTCACGCGCGCACCTCGGGCTCGGTCACCGGGTGAGCGGCGCGCCATTCGGCGATGACACGATCGACCTCGGCGGGCATGAAGCCGGGGAACGCGGTGCCGCCGTACTCGGTGATCGGGGCCGACTGGTAACCGAGCCCACGGAAGTGCTCGAGGTCTGCCGCCGACTCAGGCGCGGTCAGGTCGGCTTCAACGAACGGCACTCCGGCCGCGGCGAGACGGTTCTTCACGAGCCGGCACTGCACGCACGCTGGCTTAGTCCAGACGATGATCTTCGGTTCTTCGGTCATGTGCCCTGGCCTGACTCGAACAGGCCGCACACCGGTCGGTGGCAGGGCTGGCGCTGCATGCGCGCCGGGTGTGACCGCGACCGGAGAGGAAGCCGCGGCCAGCGTGGGTCAGAACGGGGTGCCGTCGAAAGCCGCGATCATCTCCGGCGTGACGCCGACCGCGCCCATCGCCTGCGTGATCATCGACTCCTGGATCCCCGCGGCGCGCAGCTGCTGGATCTGCGCCACCTGCTCCTGCGTGAGCCCGTGCGCGGGAGGCGCGGTCTGCGCGACGGGAGCCGCAACCGGCTGCGGCGCGCTCTGCGGTACGGGCGCCGCGGGCGTCTGCGCCGCAGCCGCGGGCTGCGCGAACGCCGACGTCGGTGCCGTGTACTTGGCCTGGTAGAGCTTCGCCGGATTCGCGGGATTCTTGCTCGCCGGGTCGTTCCCGATGTACGTGACCGTGAGGACGCCACCGGGCAGGATGTCCGCCGCGCCGGCGGCACGGATCGCCTCGCCGATCGCGCGCTTCATGTTCTTGCTCGCGACGTACAGGGTGCGCTCGCCGTCGTCGGTCGCGTCCACACGCTGATCGGTCTGCAGGTCCACGAGGATCTGCATCTTCGGGTCGCCGTTCGGCCAGAAGTCCGGCTCCTGCGTGCCGTACTTCGTCTGCTGCCGTTCCCGCGGCGCCGACTTGACCGTGCCGGTCACGGACGCACCGACCGTGTCGAACTTGATGCCCTTGCTGGAGGATTCGAAGAGTGACATGTGTCTTGCTCGCTTTCGTCTTATCGCTTGTCGAAGAGGTTGATGACGGGTGCCACACCGGCGGGTACCGGGGCGGCTGGGACCGGGCGCACTGCGGCGACCGGAGTCTGAGGTGAGGGCTCGCACGTGGGGTGCGTCGCGAGCCCTTCGGTGATCGCCGAGCGCGGTAGCGGGCCGCCGCAGCCCGTGCACGCCGGCGTCACCGTGGCCGCCGCGCTCGCGGCGAGGTCGTCGGCGAACAGTGACGCCCCGGCGGCGCGCGCGACCGCGCGCTTCTCCGCACGACACCAGGTGCACCACTGGTCGTCGCACAGCGCCGACGCCGCCAGGGCGGCATCGATACCGACGACGGTGAGCATTGTGTGGAGCCGGTTCGCGCGGACCATCGCCGCGGCCGCGAGGTGCGGGTCGTACGGCTCCGACCAGAACACCGCCTGGGACAGCTCGCCGTCGCGCGGCAGGAAGGCGATCGCGACCGCCCGCGCCGGCCCCCACCCGCCGTCGTCGGTGAAGCCCTTGCCGTAGAGGTGCGCCTGCACCCGGTACTGCTCGCTCGGACCGTGCAGTCGGTACTTCGCGAGCTGCTTCGGTCCGACGATCTTGTGGTCGATGACGGTCCCGGTCGGGACGTGGAACAAGTCGGAGTGGCCGGCGATAGGCTGCCCGCCGATCGTGCCGACGGTCACTTCCCACTCGGTGATCCACTCGGTGTGGTCGACGTCGCCGCCGCCACGGTTCGCGGCGTCGAACCACCGCTCGAGCTGGTCGTGCACTGCCGTGCCGATCGCCGGCTTCCACGCAGGCCCACGGTCGGGCTCACCGTCGCCGTTCAGCTTGTGCAAGATCCACCGGTCGCACGGGCGGCCGATCTCGGACGGGCCGATTCGTTTCTGCAGCGACCGGGGGTGGCGGGTGATGCCGTCCTTGATGACCCCGAGGTACAGGTCCTCGACGCCCGTCATCGGACCGGTCCGAACATCTCATTCGGGCCAGCGGTGAACACCTTGCGCAACTGTTCTTTCAGCCCGGCTGGCGAGGCGTCGATCGCGGCGATCATCTTGACCGCAACGGACGCCACCTGGACGAGCTCCGCGCGCACGGCGATCGGGTCGTCCTCGGCGTAGGCCTCGAAGACTTCCTCCGTCAGAATGTCCCGCCAGGTCACTGTGCCGTCGCCGTGCGCCTTGGAGCGCTCGTCAGTCCAGTACTTGGCCTGCTGAGCCAGGTTCTCCGCCGTCTGCCCATCACCCGCAAACGACAGCGCCTCCACATGAGGGCCGGTGCCGAGCGGTAGATGATTCTGGTCGCCGTGCTTAGCGGTAGATCTAGCTACCTCGGCCGCTACTTCGAGGATGATCCGGGCGGTCTTCTCGTTCTCGTTCATGACGTGGTGTCCTTTCCGTGCCGTCCCGGGACTCGAACCCGGCGTGTATGCCCTCACGGCCAGTCGCCTACTTGACGACGACGCTCTTCTTCCCGCGGACCTTGAACTCGTCCAGCGCCGCCGGCGCGAACTCCTTCTTCACCGCCGCCTGATCAAGCGACGGCTCCGTGCGATACAGCTGCGGGTACTCGGCCACCGGGTACGCCGCCTCGAGCGCCTTGTAGTCGGTGCGCGAGTACTCGCGGATCTCGACCTTCGTGCCGTCGACGTCATGCACACCGACCGTGTCGAGCCGGATGATCAGCGCCGCATCGATCTGCTCGAGTTCGTCCTGGATCAACTCGGCATCCGCCCGCAACGCAGCGCGCCGCTCGAGCAGCTCCGCGGCCGTCGGCACGGTCTTGATCGGGGTGACGGGGGCGTGGGGTACGTGCTCAGCGGACATGTCAGGCCCCCCGCCCGGTCAGCGCGAGGGGCGCGTCTTCGTCGTCGACGACCTCCGCGTCGACCACGTCCGCCGCCTCGATCGCCAACGACTCGACGACCTCGCCCTCGGCCTCGTCCACGTCCGGCAGATCGAGCGGCTGCTTCACATGCCGCACCCGCCGGTCGTGCAGTCGCTGCAGCAGCTCACGCGCCGCGTCGGCGTCGAGACTGTCGATCGCGGGTTCGATCGCGACGAACTCCGCGCGCGGCACACGCTCGAAGTCCTCCGTCTGGTGCACATCCTTCGTGCGCACCAACCCCACCACCGGGGTGTACTCCTGCGACGTGTACCGCTCGAGCAGGTGCCGAGTGTTCGACTCGAGCCCGTTGTCGTCGTACTCCTTCGGGAGCTTCGTGGACAGTTTCACCATGGTCATGCGCCTTCCTGTGTTCTGATCGGCCAGGCCAGCCGGGAGTGGCTCTCGACCTGCTCGGGGGTGTACGGGGGAACCGCGGCTGGCCGCGCCCAACGTGCGCCGGCCCACGCCAACGCCAATGCGTCAGCGACGTTGTCGTCAGCGATGTGCACGGCCGGGAACGCCGTCGAAACGGCGGAGACGACGTCGGCCTTCGGGGCGTTGCCGCGGCCGGTCGCGAGCTTCGCGCGCTGCGCCGGCGCGACCTCGACCACCGGGCCCCGGGCGAACAGCTGATCAACGAGCCACCAGTACAGGGCGACCCGTTCGTTCTGCGCCCCGAACTGCTGCGCCGAATGCGGCACCTCGATCACCGACACCGCCACCGACGCAGGGACAGCCGCGAGGATCCCCGCGATCGCCTTCCGCAACCGGTCACGCTTCGCCCGCAACGATGTCCCCAGCGACGCCGTCCGGAACCGACGCGTCAGCACGTCACCCGTATCGAGGTCGATCACTGCGACACCGGTGCACACCAGCGACGGGTCGATCCCCACCGCGACCCGCGCCGCGCTCACAGCGCACCCCGCTTCGCGAGCGCACGCCGCACCACCGGAGGCAGCAGCAGCATCGTCCCGAGCGACAACGCCAGCCCGGCGACGATCGACAGCCACCAGGACGCCGGGCCGCCCGTAGCCGGAAGCTCGTCATCTGGAAGCTGGGATGCCGCGCGGGGTGCCCCCGTCACGCTGGGGGACGGTGACGGGGACACCACCTTGGGGACCGTGGTCGACGCCGATGGGGACGGCGTGGGGGTGACCACGGGGCTCGAGGACGGGACCGGAGAAGGCTCCGGCGTCACCGTCGGTTCAGGGGTGGGTGTGGGTTCGGGAGTCGGCTCCGGGGTCGGCGTGGGCTTGCAAGCCCACGGGTCGGTGCTGTTGTGCTGACCCGACCAGTCGACCTGCACCATCACGCAGTCCGCCGTCGACGCCAGCGTGTACGCCGTGCCGCACGGCTTCCCGTAGTTCGCCCCGCACAGGATCTCCTGCGACGGCTCGATCGACTTGATCTCCCAAGCGCCCGGCTCGACCGTCACCGTCCACGCGGAGCCATCCCACGCGAGAGAATGCACGCCCTGCGCTGGGAGCGCCGGGGATTGCTCGGCGGGCGGTGGCGACCACGCGAAGATCAGTGCGGCTGCGGCGGCGGCCGCGAGGAGGACGGTCATCGTCGGCCGTTCCGCTCGAGCAGATCCAACGATCCGAGCGCGTCGGGGTGATGGTCGTCGATGTTCTCCCACCAGAACTCGCGGTGCATGATCGGCCACGCCGCCCACACGAACAGACCCGCGCAGGTCACCGCGGCGAGGTCGGCGCCGTTGCCGGCGATCCCGTCGGTCGCAGCGATCACCGCGAATCCGATCCCGCCGAACAGGGAACCCATCGCCCCGGCGAACCGGCCCAGGCCGCGCCGCGAGCTGCGTGTGATCAGCGGTGGCACCGTCGACTGGTTCAGGTGCTGGGAGGCCGCCACGGGAGCGGGCATTTCCACGGCGACCGTGTCGTCGCGCGATACGATCTCGTTGAGGGACATTCGAGGTTGTCCTTTCTGACGCGCTCCCGCTGGACCCGGGGGCGCGTCGTCTTGTTGGTGGGGGTGGATCAGGCGCGCGGCGACACGAACGTCGCCTGCACCCACGCGTGCACATCCGCCTCGACGTACACGACCGTCTTCGCCGTCGGCTTCGCATACCGCGGTCCCTTGCCGCGCTTGCGCAGCTCCTGCAGATTCGCGACCGTCATGCCCGGCACCAGCTCGCACACATCAGCGGGGGAGAGGTACCGCACCGGCGTCACCGGCGCCTTCCGCAGCTGCGCGACATTGCTCACGACGCCACCGCCGCGGGCCGGTCAGTGACCGGGGTGAGAACGTCGATGATCGGCACCTCGAAGTGGTTCGCGATCAAGCCGAGCTCGTCGATCGTGAACGGGCTGGCGAGCAGCAGACGGCGCTTCAGCGTCGACAGCGTGATCCCGGTTCCGTCGGCGAGGGCCTCGATCGATTCACGGCGATCCGCAAGAATGGAACGAATGGCCCGGGCCGCTCTGCCGCTCGGCGTCTCGTAGTTCATGTGGACTACCGTAGTTCGTGTGAACTAGAAAACAAGCATCGTTAGGCGTTTCGTGTCATATCTGACACGATGAAGTCGTGACGAACTACGCACCCACAGCGTTCTCCCGCGAAATCACCGCGAGAATCCGCGGCTACATCGCCCGCTTCGACCTCAACCAGGCCGACCTCGCCATCCTCTGCGACGTCTCCCAGTCTCAGTTCTCCAAGATCATCCGCGGCGTCCGCCCCATTACCGTCGACCAGCTCGCAGCGATCTGCGACGCCATCGGGATCAACATCGACGAACTCGCGCGCGACGCACACCAGTTCGTCGACGAACGCGATCTCAGCGCAGCGCCCATTCGGTATGTCGAGGACGGCGCCCGCATCGCCAACCCCGATCCCTACGTCGACGAGGCCCTCGACGAATGGGCACGCGCCGCCAAACAACGACTCACCGGCAACGTCATCCACGGCCACTTCGGTGTCGGAACCACAAACGAAGATCTCGACGCAGTCGCACGCAACACCGACCCCGACAACGGAGAAGACACGTGAGCATCGACCACCACCTCGAGCAGATGGCGGCCACCCTCGGCGTACGAATCGAATACGCACTCCTCCCACCCGACCGTGACGGCGAATACCGACACCGACACAACGTCATCCGCCTCCGCCGCGGCATGCCCGCCCGCCTCCACCGCAGCGTCCTCGCCCACGAACTCGCCCACGCCGTCTTCGGAGACACACCCAGCCGCTTCGGCCCCATCAACGCGAAACAAGAACGCCGCGCCGACGAATGGGCAGCCCTCCGCCTCATCCACACTCACGACTACCGGCGCGCCGAAACCATCCACGACGGCCACCCCGGCGCAATCGCCGTCGAACTCGGCGTCGTCCGCAGCATCGTCGAGGCCTACCAACGCGTCCTCACCCGTCTCGACGACACCGTCTACGTGCAACCCAAGATGGGCGCCGGCCAATGGGCGCACCGCGAACACGTCGCCTAACCCATGGCCGGCTCGATCACCCCCTACCAAACCAGCGACGGGAAACGGTGGCGCGTCCGCTACCGGAAACCCGACAAGTCCCAGACCGACAAGCGCGGATTCAAGACCAAACGTGACGCCGAGCTCTACCTCGCATCCATCACCATCGCGAAAGCCACCGGCGACTACATCGACCCCACCCAGCAACGCCGCACCATCGCCGTCCTCGCCGAGCAATGGAAACGCGGCCGCCTCGCCGCTCTCAAGCCCTCGAGCCAGGCCGCGATGGACGCCGCCTGGCGCACCCACGTCGAACCGCGGTGGGCCACCCGCGCAGCCACCAGCATCCGCCCCTCCGAGATCGAAGACTGGATCGCCGAGCTCACGGCCGGCAGGAAGAGCGCGCAGACCGTCCGCCGCGCCGTGTTCGTGCTCTCATCCATCCTCGCGATCGCTGAACGCGACCGCATCATCCCCCGCAACCCCGCGAAAGGACTCACCCTCCCCACCCAGCAACGCAAACCCCAGCGATACCTCACCATCCAGCAAGTCGACGCGCTCGCCGACGCCGCCGGCCCCAACCGCACCCTCGTGCTCTTCCTCGCCTACACCGGCCTCCGATGGGGCGAAGCCGCCGCGCTCCGAGTCCGCCACCTCAACATGCTCCGACGCCGCGCCACCATCGAAGACAACGCCGTCCTCATCCGCGGCACCTACCAGATCGGCACACCCAAGCTCGGACGCACCCGCGAAGTCCCCATCCCCGTCTTCCTCCTCCACGAGCTCGCGCAGCACTGCGAAACGAAACCCCGCGACGCGTTCGTCTTCGGCTCCGGCAACGCGCCCACCCCACACCCGCACGCCACGTCCGGGTGGTTCGTGAAAGCCGTCCGACAGCTGCAAGCGACCGACCCGACCGCACCGACCCTCACCCCGCACGACCTCCGCCACACCGCCGCATCCCTCGCGATCAGCGCCGGCGCCAACGTCAAAGCCGTCCAGCGGATGCTCGGACACGCATCAGCCGCGATGACCCTCGACGTCTACGCCGACCTCTTCGACGACGACCTCGACCGCGTCGCCAACGCCATGCACGACGCCCGCGCAACACGCCGAACCAACACCGCTTGACACACTGCCGGTGTCAGACCCTACATTCAAGATCGGAACGGACTGACACCAGCCACCGCGACCACGAGGGCCCCGAAGAGCACACGCTCCGGGGCCCTCGTCACACCCGCCACGGAACGCGCCCTCACCCCGAACGCAAGCAGGGCGCGATTTATCCACAGGGCGCGATAAGGGCGCGATCCGAAAACACCATCGGACCCTCCCACAGCCCCAGAAACACGCGGAAAGAACACCGCAGGGCGCGATAGGGCGCGATAACCCCAATTGGCACAGCTCTATGACTAAGTAACTAAGCAACACAGTTATACGCGCGCAGAGAGCCCCCATACCCCTCAACCGGAAAAACGCGCCCTGCGCGCCCTCCACCAGACCGCCCTGGCCGGGCAGTCGAGCCTGACCTCGCGCACAGACGCCCACGCTCCTCCCGGCCAGGGCCCACCCACCACCGGTGTCAACACGGGCCACGACTTCACCGTGAAGGACCCCCACAATCGCCTGCACCTTTCCTCAGGCGAGGGACCACCTGCACCGGCCGGGGCGCCGACCACCAGCCTCAGGCTCACCCGGCCGGCGCCCCACACCCACCACCCAGGGAGGCACACCCGTGGGCAGCATCCGCGACGGCAAAGGACACCGCGCCTACCGACGCCAACAAGCCGCACTCAAACGCCGCACCGCCCGCGACAACCTCCCATGCGGACACGGCTCACCCCACGGCTGGGGATGCGGCCAACCCATCGACACCACACTCCCCACCGGACACCGAATGTCCTTCACCGCCGACCACCCCGACGCCATCAACAACGGCGGCAAACTCGTCGGCCAAGACCTCGTACCCATGCACCTCGCCTGCAACAGCCGCAAGAGCGACCACGCACCCGTCGAGATCTGGGAAGCGTCGTGACCAGCACGAAGACCTACCCGTGCATGAGCTGCGGCCAGCCCATACGCGTCCGACCGCACGCGCCCCTCGGCACCCCCCGCTACGAGCACGCCACCCCGTCGCCCTCGTCACACATGGCCGTCCGCGGCCCCGACGCTGAACGGACCCCGACATGAACCGGTACACCGCCCACGGCCTCGTCCTCCACGCGCTCAACGGCGAGCACATCGCGATCATCACCCCCCGCGAAGCCGACAGCACCACCGTCCTCCACCAACTCGACCAAGCCGCGCAGACCCTCGCCCCCCAGAGCGTCGCCATCAACCGCAAAGCCGGAGGCCACGAACTCACCAGCGCGAACGGCGGCCGCGTCCTCATCACCAGCGCACCACGCGCCCCCCACACACTCACCGGCATCCACCTCGACGCCGTGCACCTCGAACCCCGAGCACACCTCGCCCCCGAGACCGAAGCCACACTCACCGAGCAACACATCCCGATCACACGCTGACCCGAGAGGAACCGACAATGGCCGCCATCGCCGGGACCATCACAACGCGCGTGCTCCTCGCCGTCGGCGACGCCGAGCCCACCGAGATAGGCAGCCTCACCACGAACCTGCACGCGACCGGCAGCGGCGCCGGCGTCGCCCTCAGCGCACGCAGGTGGCGGCGCAGCCTCGCGATCGCGTTCCTCCGCATGGCGTGGGCCACGTGGACAACGCGCAGCACACGCTGATGCCCACCGCCTTCCGCTGAACAACCCCGACCCCGGGCGCCAAAAAAATCCAGGCACCCCGGGTCGCTGCCCCACTCCCGCTCGGTTCTGGCACGTTTCTCCCCGCTCAACTTCGAGTCGCGCACCAGTTGCGGCTTCACACCAGTTCGGAGGTGCCGGGATGCCGCGAGCGAAAGCGCAGTGCGGGACCTATAGCGCGTACAAGCGGCATCTGCGGGATGGGGAGGCGGTCGATGCGGCGTGCCGGGCGGCTCAGAAGGAGCATGACGGCGGTCGGTCTACGTCTGCTCCGGCTCGTGTGGCTCGGGCGGCGGCTACGGCTGCTCCGGGGGCGGATGCCCCGGTCGAGCCGGTGAAGGCGGCGCCGCTCACGGACGAGGGCCATGTGTCCCGGGTGGAAGTGCTGAAGGAGATGCTGCAGGAGTCGCGCGAGTTGGTGAAGGTGCTGCGACGCACCGATCCGCCGCGGGTGTATCTGCAGATGAAAGAGCAGCGCGAGATTCTCCGCGAGCTGACGGAGCTGCAGGGCAACGGGCAGGTGAAGGGAGTCACCCTTGACGACCAGCTTGCCGAAGCTCGAGCTCGTAGGCTCGCAGCGGCCGAGGCTTCATAGGCTGCCGCCGCGGGTCGGGTCGCGGGGCGAGGATGCTCTAGACCTCTGGTATCTCGCCGGTCGCAAGAGCGATCCGTGGCAGGCGCTGTCGCTGGACTCGATCTTCTCGGTCGACGCGTCCGGACGCTGGGTGTGTACCGAGCACGGCGAGCTCGTCGCACGTCAGAACGGCAAGGGCGACGTGCTATCGCCGGCGACTCTCGCGCACCTGTACCTCTGGCCTAAGCCGGATGGTGAGCCGAAGACGATCGTGCACACGGCGCACCAGTTCAAGACCGCCCGCGAGGCGTTTCTCCGGCTCCGTCGCGTCGTCACTTCCTCGTCGGTGCTGATGGGCGAGGTCACTCGAATCTCGACCGCGCACGGCGAGGAGGGCTTCGAGCTCGCGAACGGGAACCGTCTGCTGTACCTGGCCCGCTCGGCCAACTCGGGTGTCGGCTTCACCGTCGACGTGCTGATCGTCGACGAGGCGCAGCAGATGTCGCAGGCGGCGCTCGACGCGCTCCTCCCGACGATGTCCGCCGTCGACAACACCCAGATCATCTACACCGGTACCGTCCCCGACGAGCTGAACGACTCCGAGGTGTGGGAGGGCGTCCGTGATCGTGGTCGTTCCGGTTCGGATCCCCGCACCGGCTGGATGGAGTTCAGCCCGGAGGGGTCGGATGATCCCGACATTGCGGACAAGATCGACGTGCGCGATGAGGCGAACTGGATCGCCGCAAACCCTGGTCTCGGTCACCGCCCGGGTCTGACCCGGGAGACGCTCGAGGACGAGATTTCGCGCATGTCCCCGGACTCGGTCCGCCGGTTGCGCCTCTGCGTGTGGCCGAATCGCCGTCCCGTGGTAGCCGCGAAGCTGTCCGAGCTGGACCTGCAGGTCTGGGCTCGGCACGCGAACGACGACGCTGCGGTGAAGGGCGACGGTGTTGTGCTGTCCCTCGCGCTCGGCCGGGGCGGCGGCTACGGCACCATCGGGAAGGCCGTCCGTGTCGACTCCGACTCGATCGCGGTGGAGCACCACTGGACCGAGCGTGGCACGCGGTGGATCGCCCCGATGCTCAAGGAGCTGAAGGCGGAGTTCGGGAACGCGCTGGTCGTGCTGGACGCGAAGAACGCGGCGGCGGTACTGTCCGCCCTTGACCTCGCGGGCGTGAAGTACCTGTCGATGAACCTCGACGAGATCGCCGCAGCGCACACCCTGTTCATCGAGTACGTCAACGCGGGCATGGTCCCGCACCGGGATCAGCCCGAGGTTACGAAGTCGCTGGAGCTCGCGACGACACGAAACATCGGCCGCGCCGGGATCACGTGGGAGCAGTCGGACCCGACGAAGCCCGTCTCGCATGCGCAGGCGGTGACGTGGGCGCTGTGGGGTGTCCTGAAGTCCGAGGCAACGCCGCGGAAGCCCGCCGTGCCGCCGCCGGCTGCCCGGATTCTGACCCGCGACGACGTCGCGAATCACGACGCTGATCTGCGGACCCTCCGCTTCTAGCGCTGATCGAAGGAGGCTGCCTTGCCCGAGACCGGATATCAGGTGGGCAGCGGACTGATCGGCTGGGGTGGTCTCGTCGCTGAGACGCACGAGACGAACCCGGATCTCATGTGGCCGGCGTCGATCGACGTGTTCGACCGGATGCGCCGCGAGGACCCGCAGGTGAAGTCGGTGCTGCGCGCCGTGATGCTCCCGATCATGCGGACGGACTGGGTGCTGGACGGCACCGGCTGCCGCGACGAGGTCACGGAGCATGTCGCGGCGGACCTCGGCATCCCAATCAAGGGTCTGCCTGTCAC
Source organism: Microbacterium sp. NPDC078428 (assembly GCF_044542535.1). Lineage (NCBI taxonomy): Bacteria > Bacillati > Actinomycetota > Actinomycetes > Micrococcales > Microbacteriaceae > Microbacterium > Microbacterium sp. NPDC078428. The sequence goes on along the minus strand of NZ_JBITUP010000002.1, from coordinate 144,431 downwards.
GGCGCCGCTGCGGACGAAGGGGCGCTTCTCGTGGAAGGAGCACCTGCGGCTCGCGCTGCTCGAGCTGGTGTACGGGCATTCGTTCTTCGAGCAGGTGTACTCGATCGACATGGTCGGGCGCGCGCATATCGCGAAGCTCGCATGGCGGCCGCCGCGCACGATCTCCGACATCGAGGTCGCGGCGGATGGTGGCCTGGTCGCGGTGCAGCAGATGGGAATCCCTGGGCGCGGCTCGGTGCGTATCCCCGTCGATCGTCTCGTCGCGTACGTCAACGAGCGCGAGGGTGCGAACTGGGTGGGCGAGTCGCTGCTGCGCGCGGCCTACAAGATGTTCGTCCTGAAGGATCGGCTGTTGCGCATCCAGGCGCTGACCGCGGAGCGCAACGGTCTCGGACTGCCGGTGTACATCAGCGGGCAGCCGCCGGAGGGTGGCTCGTTCGAGGAGACCGTCGCCTGGCTCGATGAGCAGATCGAGAAGGGCCTCGGGATCGCGAAGGGCGCGCGCGCTGGCGATGCCGCGGGGGTGTCGCTGCCGTTCGGCGCGACGCTGAAGTTCGTCGGCGTCGAGGGGCGGCTGCCGGACACGGACGCGCCGATCCGGTACTACGACGAGCAGATCGCTCGCGCGGTGCTCGCGCACTTCCTGAACCTCGGCACCGAGACGGGATCGTGGGCGCTGGGGTCGACGTTCGCGAACTTCTTCACGGACTCGCTGAACGCGGTCGCGCAGCACATCGCGGACGTCGTCAACCAGCACGTGATCGAGGACCTCGTCGACCTGAACTGGGGCGAGACGGAACCGGCGCCACGGATCGTGCCGGCAGCGATCGGTGAGCAGCAGCCGGTGACCGCTGAGGCGATCCGGGCGCTGATCGATTCCGGTGCGGTCACGGTCGACGCGCCGCTCGAGGCGTGGCTGCGGGAGAAGTACGGCATGCCGGTGAAGGCCGACAGCGAGCCCGACGGGGTCGACGAGGCCGCGGCGCGCGCGCGTTCCGCCGCCGAGACCGCGCAGAAGGTGTACCTCGCGACGGACAAGGTGCCGCTCACGCAGGCCGAGGCCCGTGAGCTCATCCGACTCTCCGGAGCCGAACTGACCGGAGACGGTCCAGATATCCAGCGCGTCGCTGACGCGGCAGCACAGCCCGAGGAGGCCGCATGAATCCGTTCCGACCCGCGGGGCGCGCGGAAGCGCAGCGCACCCCGATCCGCGCGGAGGCACCCACCGCACGCACCGAGGGCACCGTCGCAACGCTCCGCCTGTACGACCCCATCGATAGCTGGGGCGGTTACTGGGGCGTGTCCGCGAAGGAGTTCGTTGGCGTGATCGACGAGCTTCCCGAGGAGACGACGGAGATCCGGCTGCTGATCAACTCGCCCGGCGGTGAGGTGCTCGAGGGTATCGCGATCATGAACGCGCTCCGGTCGCACAAGGCGCGCGTGGTCGCGGTCGTCGAGGGCGTCGCGGCGTCGTCGGCGTCGTTCATCGCCGCGTCCGCCGACGAGCTGATCATGATGCGCAACAGCGAGCTCTACATCCACAACGCGTGGGGCATCGTCATCGGTGACGCGGCGGACCTCCGCGCGGTCGCGGATGACCTCGAGCAGCACTTCGACCGGAACATCGCCTCGGTCTACGCGGCGAAGTCTGGCGACTCGGTCGAGCACTGGCTGGCCGAGATGGACAAGGACCGCTTCCTGACCGCCGAGCAGGCCGTCGCAGAGAAGCTCGCGGATCGCGTCGAGGGCGTCGGTGACGCTGCGGCCGCGAAGGCGCGATTCGACATGTCGGTGTTCGCGCGCAGCGACGGTCGTCGCGCCGCGGCGATCTCCGACCCCAAGCTCCCGAGCTCGTCCGAGCCGGGTGACCCCAACCGAAAGGAGAACGCTGTGGCTTACAGCGATCTGACGGCTGGCCTTCGCGAGCGGCTCGGCGTGACCGATGCCGAAGCTTCGGACGAGACGCTGCTCGCAGCGCTCGACCAGGCGCTCGAGGAGCAGGCCGACCCCACCACCCCGTCCGCATCGGCCGCTCTCCCCGAGGGCGCGATCGTCGTCGACAAGGCCGCTCACGAGCAGCTCGTCGCCGACGCCGCGGCCGGCCGCCGCGCGATGGACGCGATCGACGCTCAGCGTCGCGACGACATCGTCGCCGCGGCTCTCGCCGATGGCCGTATCGCGTCGAGTTCGCGCGACTCGTGGCGTGCGCAGCTCGACAAGGACGAGGACGGCATCACCGCAATCCTTGCCGGGATGCCGAAGAACACCGCCGTTCCGGTCGCGGAGGTCGGGCACTCCGACACCCTGACCAGCACGGAGGATGCGCTCTACGCCCAGGCGGGCTGGGGCAAGACCGAGAAGGGAGCCTGACATGGCTGGCACCACGCACCTGTTCGAGCCGGCCACGCCCGGCATCACCTTCACCGCCGATGCGGCGATCACGTCCGGCCAGGTGCTGTACGTGTCGGCCGCGCGCCAGGTCACCCCGACCGCCGGCGCGTCGGCTGCCGTGATCGGCGTCGCTGCGACCGACGCGGCCGACGGCGACAAGCTCAACGTCCTCGTCGGAGGTGTCGTCAAGGTCGTCGCCTCGGCGGCGATCTCCGCGGGCGGGCTCGTCGTGTCCGCCGCGGACGGGAAGGTCGCGCCGATCGCGGCCAACACCTTCGACAAGCTCGTGGGTCGCGCGCTGACCGCTGCGGCGGCCGACGGCGACGTCATCGAGATCCGACTCGGCGTCTGACGCCAGGAAGAGAGACCACCATGGGTTACACCTACCCCTCTCCGGCGGCAACGACCGACGGGGAGAACATCGACGTCCACCACCTCCTGCGTACTCCGACGGTGCTGTCGCGCCGTCTGCGGGATCTGCTGGACCGCCGCTACATCGCGGACGCGCTGCTGACCGGTCGCTTCACGGCCGCCGGTGGCGTCATCCTCTACGAGTCGGGCGAGACCTCCGAGTCGGACACCGATCCCGAGGCGATCCAGCCCGGCGCTGGCTACCCGATCACGGGTCTCACGGCCGGGGAGATCCAGGCGGCGAAGACCACGAAGTGGGGTCAGGACGCCATCGTCAGCGACGAGGCGATCTCGCGCCTGAACATGGACCCGGTCAACCGCGGCTTCACGAAGCTCGTGAACCGGTCCGTGAAGTTCGTCGACTCGGCCGCGCTCGGCGTGATCGCCTCGAAGGTCACGGCGACGTTCAGCGCCACGGGCTCGGGCCACGGTGGCGCGTGGACGGCGGGCGAGAACATCGTGCAGGGCGCGCTGATGGCGAAGCAGCAGGTCATCGACCTCGAGGAGGGGTTCGAGCCGGACACCATCGTGCTCACGGGCACGCAGTGGGCCAAGGCGATGGCGCTGTTCGTCAAGGCGGGCATCCTCCCCCGGGAGGGCGCGAACCCCGTCGTCGGCGGTGTCTGGCCGAACGTGCTCGGCCTGAACTGGCTGACGTCGCCGCACGTGCCGGCGACCGACCCGATCGTCCTGGACAGCGAGCAGCTCGGCGGCATGGCCGACGAGAACATCGGCGGCCCCGGGTACTCGCGGGTCAACGGCGTCGGCGTCGAGACGAAGGCCATCCGCGACGACGACAACGACCGGTGGAAGCTGCGCGCGCGCCGCGTGACCGTCCCGGTCGTGCGCGAGCCCTCCGCGGCCGTGAAGATCACGGACACGGGCATCTGATGGCTGCCGGCAAGCCTGCTGCCTACGAGGTGACCGGTGCTGCCGCGGTGGTGCGCAACGGGAAGAACGAGCGCTACGTCTACCGGGGCGACTCGTTCGGCGCGGACACCATCGACGCGACCAATGCCGCTCACCTCGTGGGCATCGGCCTGATCCGCGGCATCGAGGCCACCGAGGCCGAGGAACCGTACAAGGGCGTGAGCGTCGCCGACCTGAAGGCGGAGATCGCGAAGCGCAACGAGGGCCGCGCCGACGACGCGAAGATCGTCCCCGCCGAGCCGGGAAACCGGCCGGAGGTCGTCGCGGCGCTGGTCGCCGACGACGAGAAGCTGGCCGCGGCGTGACGGAGAGGGGGCGGTGGAGATGATCAGTCCATCCGATATCGGTACCGACGAGGATCTCGCGCGACGCATTCTGGTGCGCGCGCGATCCATCGCCCCCTGCATCTCGTCGTTTGAGACCGCGTCGGAGTCGTGGAGCGATGCCGTCGCGATCCTGAAGTCGGTGTACTCCGACTGTGTGACGCGCGGCTCCCGGTCGGTGAAGTCGCAGCGGGTCGGTTCCGCGTCGGTCGAGTACAGCGATCTGGTGTCGGCGTTCGACGGCGACCCGAGCGTGGCTCTGCGGTCGCTGTGCGCTGCGGCATCGCGGGGTGGGGCTCCGGCGGGTTCGTTCCCGTCTGAGCGCCCCCTGGCGCGCCTGTGGCCGGAGAGCTACCAGTGAACTTCCCGCACGGCGTGACGGTCTACCGGCTTCGCGGCGGGCTGGTCACGGACCCGTACTCGGGCGGGCAGATCCCGGCGGACTGGGCGAATCCTGTCGTGCTCGAGATCCCGGGCGCGTTCATCGCTCAGTCGTCGACGTCGACTCTCGGGGACTCGACGCGGACGCTTGCGCTCGAGTCGAAGTCGCTGTTCTGCCCGCCGGACACGGATGTGCAGATCGGCGACCGGATCCGGGAGGGCGGAGAGGGTGGCACGGTGTACACGATCGACGGGATCCCGTCGGCAGACGTGAACCCATGGACGGGCTGGCAGCCTGTGCGGGAGATTCCGCTGCAGCGCTACACCGGATCGGTCTAGCCGGTGACGCAGGCGACGGCTTCGCTGTGTCCGTCCATGCTCGCGGAGATGCCGTCGGGCTGGGCGTAGGCGCTGAACTCCTCGGCGACCTCGTCGACGGCGAGCAGCGCGGCGGTATCGGTCGCTTCGGCGGGGTCGACGCTGCTCAACCAGACGCCGGGGGTCGGGTCGACGCCGGGCCCGGTGAAGGTAGCCGCGACCATCCAGGTGCCGTCGTCGTACGGCGAGGGGATGGCGGCCGCGTCGACGACGGTGAACCCGTCCTGCTTGTCGTCGAGCCCCCATTGCAGGGCGGCGAGCATCCCGTTGCTGACCGCACCGCACTCGACATCCGGGGTCGGTTCGACGGGTATGCCGCTCTCCGGCTCTGTGGCTGCCGTGGAGCAGCTTGCGAGCGTCAGAGCGGTGACGAGTAGGAGCGGTGCGTATCGCCTCATGTGGGCGAGCGTAGCGCCGATCACGGAGGAGGCCGACTGTGGCGGTGAAGTTCAACAACGCCTTCTTCGACGACTTGTCCCGATCCGCGGGCGTCGCGGCCCTGGTTGACGAGGCGACGGAGCGGATCGCGCAGACCGCCCGGTCGACGGCGCCGACGGAGTCCGGCGACTACCGGGACGGGATCGTGACGGCTGGGAAGTATCAGCGGCGGTACGTCGGCCTGGTGATCGGCACCGACCCGAAGACGATGATCATCGAGTCCCGGACGGGGAACCTCGCGCGGGCGCTGCGGGCGAACGTGAAGCGGGGTCGCCGTGGCTGACCCGGCTGTGATCATCGACGACCTCGAGCTGTACCTGACCGGCTGGTATCGGGCGGCGCTGGCGGCCCGTCCCGAGCCGGTGTGCGCCGACGTCGCGGTCGTGCGCGTCGAGTCCCCGAATGACCCGCCGCCGGCCAAGCAGCTCGTCATCCGCGACGACGGCACCACCATGACGTCGTTCCTGACCGGGGAGGCGTCGATCGGGCTGACGGTCCTCGCCGGCACCCGGGCGAACCCGCATGACGCGAAGGAGCTCGCGCGGATCGTGCTGGCTCTCGCGTCGCAGATCCCGTCGCCGGACCCGGACAACCCCTTCACGGCGCTGCTGTCATCCAACGGGCCGTTCATGGTGCCCGAGGAGACGACCTTCGCGCGCGTGTACTCCGCGGTGACGTTCAGCGTCGCAGGCCGCGCCCTCTGACCTCACCCACACACCCGGGCGCCTGCCCGTCAATCATGCTGCCCCGTCCGGGGTGGCCTCACAGAAGGAGACATCATGGCAGCGGATAGCGCTGGCAACGACATCCTCGCTGTCGGAGTCCCTGTGACCGGCAGCATCGGGTTCGCCCCCTACGGGACGGTCATCCCGACGGCTGTGGAGGGCGCGGCGGAGAGCCTCACGCTCGATGCGGCGTTCGTGAAGATCGGTCTGCTGAAGACCGACGGTGGCCCGCAGTTCGCGTGGGCGGCCGACGGTGAGGCGATCGAGTTCTGGCAGGACGGGTACTCGCTGCCCTCCGGTCTCGCGAACGTCACCCTGTCGATCACGGCCGCCGAGGTCCTCGCCGATCAGGTGCGGGAGATCATCGCGGGCGTCGCGCCCGACGTCAACGGGTACGTCGAGATCGACGGCGGCGGTCACGCGACCCGCTGGGTCGTGTTCACCGAGGAGATCTTCGCGAACGGCGCGATCCGTCGGCGCGTCGCCCCTCACGTGACGCTGCAGTCCTCGACCGAGGACCGGAGCGAGCGCGGCGCGGTGAACGGCAACGCGCTCGTGTTCGAGATCACCCGTCACGAGGACGTCGGCGGGAAGCACTTCGGCGAGTGGGTCCTCCCCGCCGTGTAACAGCGGCGGGCGGCGGCGCTCGTGGGTGACGTCGCCGCCCGCTCTCACCCACACACCCACAGCACCCACGAAAGGACACCCACATGAAGAACGGCAGCTACGAGGTCGTCGACGACGTCTTCACCTACAAGACCAAGCGGGGCGCGACGATCACGATCGACTTCGACTTCCCCGTCGAGGTGATCGCGCCGGCGACGTCGGGAGAAGCGGAGACCGAAGAGGAGCAGTTCGAGGCGGTTGCTGAGTGGATCAGCGAAGAGTCGCGCACCGCCTACGAGACGATGGGCGCGCTCGAGCGGACCCGGTTCCTGAAGACGTTCTACAACGAGTGGGCGAAGGCGGCTGAGCTTCCCCTGGGGGAATCCCTGAGCTCCTCGCCTTCGTAGAGGAGCACCGCTCAGCGCTCACCTGGGACTTCCGCCGGTACCTCGGCGTCCGGCTGTCCCGCATCGGCCGGGACTTCACGTACGGCGAGGCGTACCTGTGGATCTCCGAGCTCTTCAAGGAGACCGGGTCGCACATCTACGCGGAGATGGTCGGTCAGGACCGTGCCGCGTCGCAGGCGGACGTCGCCGCGATCATCCACGCCGAGGCGTTCATGAACGTGCACCGCGACCCGAAGAAGCGGCGTGACCCGTTCACCCTGCCGGGCCCGTGGAGCACGAAGGACCCGAACGCGGACGTGACGCCGGAGCGTCGCGCGGAGCTGGAAGAGCAGCTCGGGCGGAGGTCCGCCTTCGCCTGACCCGGAAGGGGTGAGCATGTCGACACCTCAGGTCGGGCAGGGCGCCGTCGCGATCATCCCCACGTTCAAGGGGTTCCGTCGCGGTATCGAGACGGAGACCGACGGGTCGGCGAAGGCGGCCAGCTCGGGGTTCAAGCGGATCTTCGCCAGCACGGGCACCCAGTCGGGCCGCGAGACCGGGCGTGGCTTCAAGCGCGCGTTCGATTCGGAGGCGACCGGGTTCACCGCGAAGGCGACCCGCGAGCTCGAGCAGGCCGTCGCGAAGTCCGCCCGTGAGGTATCGGCGGCGCGGCTGAAGGAGCAGGACGCGGCCGGCAAGGTGCGGCTCGCGGAGGCGCAGCTCGCGGAGGCGCGCCAGCGGTACGCCTCGGACTCGTCGCAGGTGATCCGGGCGGAGGAGCGTCTCGCTACCGCGTCCCGTCAGGTGGAGACCGCGCATCAGCGCACCGAGGACGCGACGAAGGAACTCCGTACCGCTCAGTCCCGGCTCGCGGACTCCGCGAACGACTCGGGCAACCGGTTCGTGAATGCGTGGCGTCGGGCGTCGGATGGCGCGTCGGGCATCTTCCGGAGTGTGTTCGCCGGGTCGTTCTTCGGCACGAGCCTCGCGAACATCGCGACCGGCGTCGGCGCGCGCATCGGCCGCTCGTTCGTGGACGGATTCCGGCAGACGGTCGAGTTCGGGCTCGGCACGATCGACATCGCCTCCGACCTGAACGAGTCCGTCAACGCCGTGCAGGTGTCCTACGGCCCGATCGCTGACGCGATCCTCGGGCTCGGCGACACCTCGGCGCAGACCTTCGGGCTCAGCCGCCGCGACCTGAACGCCTATTCGGTGCAGTTCTCCGCGTTCGCGAAGAGCATCGCCGGCGAGGGAGGGGACGTCGCGGGCACGTTCGAGTCGATCCTGGGGCGCGCGACGGACTTCGCGTCGGTCATGAACCTCGAGGTGTCGGAAGCGCTCGGCCTGTTCCAGTCTGGTCTGGCCGGTGAGACCGAGCCGCTGCGCCGCTACGGCATCGACCTGTCGGCGGCATCGGTCCAGGCGTACGCGTACGCCACCGGTATCGCCGAATCGGGCAAGGAGCTCACCGAGGCGCAGAAGCAGCAGGCCCGGTACTCCTACCTGCTTGAGCAGACCTCGGGGGTGCAGGGCGACTTCGCGAACACGTCGGATGAGCTCGCGAACAAGAACCGCATCAACGCGGCCACGTGGGACGACCTGCAGGCCAAGATCGGGCAGGGGTTTCTCCCGATCGCTGGCGCTCTGGCGACGGTCCTGGCTGACGATGTGTTCCCGGAGATCTCGAAGCTGGTCGACGAGTACGGGCCGGAGATGGCGACTGCCTTCCAGTCGGCTGTGCCGTCGCTGCGGGAGCTCGCACGGGAGGTCCTGCCCCAGATCCCGGGGCTGATCGAGTCGGTCGCGGATTCGCTGCCGCTGATCGTCGAGGGCATCACGACCGTAGTACCTCCGCTGATCGACTTCATCGGGAAGCTCGTGAACGGTGCGCAGCAGATCAGCGACTTCTTCACCACCTCGAACGAGCGTCTTTCGAACGGGGCGGCCCAGTGGGGTGAGTTCTTCGGCGCGTTCGGGGGCTGGTGGGACGGCACGATCGCGAAGTTCACGAACGGCGGCGAGCAGATCGGCGGGTTCTTCTCCGCGGTCGGCGGGATGCTCGCGAACGGAGCGAACCAGTTCGGGTCGTTCTTCTCCGGTATCGGGTCGGCGCTGGCGAACGGGGCGCAGCAGATCGGGTCCTTCGCGGGCACGGTCGGCACGAAGATCACCGAGGCCGTCGGGTTCGTCGCGTCCCTGCCGGGCCGGGCCCTCGAGGCGCTCTCCGGCATCGGGCAGCTTCTGCTGAGCTCGGGGCGTGCGCTGATCCAGGGCTTCATAGACGGCATCGGGCAGATGTTCCGGCCGGTCGCTGACGCGGTTGGCGGGATCCTCGAATTCGTCGGCGGGTTCTTCCCGAACTCGCCCGCGAAGCGCGGCCCGCTCTCCGGCTCCGGGTGGACGCGGATCGGGCGGAGCGGTGTCGCTCTCATGGATCAGTTCGAGGCAGGGATGCGCGCCGCGAGGATCGCGGTGCCATTCGACTCCCTGGATCCCGCGCAGACCGGCGGCCGGATAAGCGCTGGGCTGACGGGCGGAGGCGGGGCGACCGTGAATCAGTACATCACGACGCAGCAGACCGACCCTCGGGTGCAGGCCCGACAGTGGGCGCGTGAGGCGCAGAGGGAGTTCGCCGCATCATGATCACCACCACCATCGACCTCGGCGGTCTGGCATTCGAGGACGAGACTCGGGCGGGGTGGGCGTTCTCCGCGCTTACCGACTGGTGGGGTCAGGTCGACGACAAGACCCCGGTCACGGAGCGGCCGCAGGGGCACGGTGCCTTCCCGGTGTCGCGGTCCCTGCGGTCGTCTCGTGCCATGGCGTTCCGCGCCGTGTACGTCGGCGCTTCGCAGGCTGCGCTCGAGAACGCCGTCGATGAGCTGTCAGCGATCGGCGCCGAGGGGCCGGTCCGGATGACGGTCACGACGCCAGCGGGCGCTACGTGGCGCACAGTGTCGGTGGAGGCGACACCCTTCGAGGATCACCGTGGACGGAAGAACGGGGCGGTGGCCGTCGATCTCGTCGCTCGAGACTCGCGTCGATACGCGGATGCCGAGTGGGTGTCTACTGCCCCTCCGGATTCGGGCGGCGGGCTCGTGTGGCCGGTCGTTTGGCCGGCGGTGTGGCCGGGAGGCGGTTCGCCCGGCCGCGTCGCGCTCGTGAACTCTGGCCGTGCCCCTTCGGCTCCGATGTTCCGCCTTCTGGGCGGGTTCTCGTCGGCGCTGATCACGTGCGTCGAGACGGGGGAGCGGATCGGGTTCGACCGTCCCATTCCTGTCGGCTCGACGGTGGACATCGACGTCGCTGGGCGGCGCGCGATGATCGACGGCCAGTCGGACGTGTCCCGGTGGCTGCGGTGGCGTGAGTGGGGTGATGTTCCGCCGCTCTCGACGCGACGCTTCCAGTTCGACGTGGCGGGGCCGTCTGGCTCCCCGATGCTTCAGGGACGCGTGTTCCCGGCTTGGTGGTGACGGATGCCTCGCACATTCCTGTTCGAGACTCGCGGAGGCGCTGAGCTGGGTGAGTTCCAGCACACCTCCCTGTCGTGGCAGGTGCAGGCGAACACGGCCGAGACCGTCGACGTGACGATCGATCTGAACGACGTCGTCGAAGGGTCCCGTGACTGGGCGAACGCGGGCACACCGTGGAAGCACTCGATCGCGGTCGACGTCGGCGGGCGATGGTTCGGAGGTCCGATCCTCCCGCATGACCTGGACGGCGACGACGGATCGCTCAGGGTCACTGCCCGCGGGCTGCGGTTCCTGACCACCGGGCACCGTGTTCTGCCGTCAGCGGCGCTCACACAGTCGCTCGTGACCGCGGCGGGGGTCCCGGACACCAGCCTGGATACCTCGATCAGCGGCTTCGATCTCGGCACGATTGGGAAGAAGCTGCTGCAGCAGGCATGCGGATGGCCGGGTTGGACGGACATCCCGATCGAGTATCACGCCGACCGGGCCGGGACGCGGGAGCGCACCTACCCGGCGATCGAGCGGAAGAATCTCGAGGCGGCTCTGTCCGATCTGTCCGGGGTCGAGAACGGGCCCGACATTCGGCTGCAGCTCGTGCGCACGAGCCCCGACACGTTCGGGTGGGTGTACGAGTCCGGCTCCGAGGATCAGCCGCGGCTGCAGAGCGCGACGGCGCTGGCGTGGGAGCCGGCGCAGGGGTCTGGACTGAGGATCACGAAGGACCCGACGCAGATGGGTTCGGTCTCCTGGTCCGAGGGCGGACGCGCCGACGACACGACGCTCGTCGAAATGCTGTACGACCCGTATCTCGTGGATCGGGGATTCCCGCTGCTGCATCTGGACTCCGACGCGTCGACGAACACCGTCGACCCCGAGGTGCTCAGGGCGTGGAACGGGGAGACGTTGCGCACGGCGCGGCGGCCGTGGGAGTTCTGGTCGTTCCGTGTCCGCACGGATCGGTCGCCGTTCCCGTACGAGTACAACGTCGGGGACCTCATCGACGTCGTGATCGGGACGGACCGTGACGTGCCGGGCGGGTACATCCCGAAGGGAACCTACCAGCGTCGGATCGCGGGCATGTCCGGCGACGAAGAAGCCGAGTGGATCACGATCACGTGCGGGGAGGCTTACTGATGGCAGACCCGGCACCGGAACGTGCAGGGCTCGGCGCTCTTGTCGACCGGATCAAGAAGCTCGAGCGCGAGGTTCGCGACTTGAGGACCGCGTCCGGGACTCAGCGTGCGCAGGCCGTGTCGAAACTGACCCGACCTGATGTCGGATGGGCGGAGGCGTCCGGGTTCGACCTGAGCGCGATGCTGCCGGTCCAGTTCAACCTGCCCGTCCCGTCCGACATGGATTTCGTGAACATCTTCATCGTCGGGCACGTGGAGGCTCTGGATCAGACATCCGGTGGTCTCGCCGCGGCGCTCGCGTACATCGAGGTCAGCGGTGACGAACTCTCGTGGTCGCGTGGCCCGTTCTCCGCGTCGAAGGACGCCGGCGCGAGCGTCGTGAACAACGTGATCTCCCCGATCACTGGCTTCAGCCAGCCGGTGGTTCCCGAGACGTCGTTGCTGATCTCGATGAACGTGGAAGCGACGAACCCGAGCGCGTTCCCCGCCGACCCTGCCAACTTCGCGATCATCCAAGCCTTCGCGATCTTCTCGAAGTCCTAGGAGGACACATGACTCTCACCGGTTCAATGCCCACCGAGGACGCGACTGGCCTGTCGATCGATGACTGGCGGCTGATCCAGACGGGGATGGTCGCGAAGTTCGAGTCCGGGGCGCCGCGGGTTGGTGTGTTGCCTGCGCACACGGATCCGATTGTCACGGGCACGGGGGCGATGGAGTATTCGATCGCGGAGTTCCATGCGGTCACCTCCCGCACCGGCGTGGGCGTGGAGCATGTCGCGAATGACGGGCCGAGCACGGTCGCGACGACCGCGGCGCCCGCTTCGAACTCGCGTATCGACGTGATCTGGGTGCGGTCCCGGTTCGACATGTACACGGATTCCGGGGAGTACACCCCGGAGTTCGGTGTCACCCAGGGCGTTTCGTCGCTCACGCCGACCAAGCCGTCGATCCCCGCTGGCGCGTTGGAGCTCGCGACTGCTGTGGTCACGTCGAGCGACGTCGCCACGTCGACGACGGTGATTTCGCAGACGCACCCGTACACGTCCGCGGAGGGCGGCATCGTGCCGGTGCGGAACAACACGGAGCTGCAGGCGTGGACGCCTCGCGACGGGTCGTTCGCGGTTCGGTTGGACGACAACTGGCTGTTCCAGCGCGTGGGTGGCGTGTGGGTGCTGATGAGCGGCAAGTCACCCCGAGTGCGTCTGATCAAGACGGTCGACACGAGCACGTCACCGACGCCGGACACGTACCTGAATGTCGAGTTCGACAGCGAGACGTACGACGTCGGCGGGATGCATGATTCGGGGCTGCCCGAGCGGGCGGTCGCTCCTGTCTCCGGCTACTACCGTGTCGCGGCGCAGACCCGGGTGAACACGACCGGGTCCGCGAACCTCCGCATCGTCGTGAACTCGACGGTCATCGAGGGGTCGCTGATGTCGGTCGCGGGACAACCCTCCGCGGTGTTCGTGTCGATCTCGGACGAGCTGTATCTGAACGCGGGTGACTACGTTCGCATCCAGGTGGCGTCGAACGTGGGCAGTCAGCTGATCCCTGCGAACTTCTCCCGCATGGTCGTCGCGTACGCGGGCGCATGATGTGGTGTTGGCCTAACGGTTCGGCGAGCACGATGCCAGCACGCTCCGATGTGTTCGGTCCCCGCAAGCCGTACTACAAGAACGGCGTGCAGGTCACGGGTGGGCAGCACAACGGTGATGACTTCACGGGGCTCGGCACGGTCCGTGCGATCGGGCCCGGCACGGTCGTCGTAGCTGGCCGGGTAGCTGGATGGGGTGCGGCCGGTATCGAGGTAGTGATCGACCACGGCGGCGGGATCTTCTCCCGCTCCTGGCACCTCGCCGCGACCCTCGTCTCCGAGGGTGACGAGGTCGACGGCGGCACACCGATAGGACGTGAAGGTTCCACCGGTGTCACATTCGGCCGGCACCTACACCTGCAGGTGCACCGCGGTTCGTGGAAGACGAACGCGACAGCGATCTCTCCGTCCGAATTCATCCTGACCATGATCCAGACGCCCGCGGGGACGTGGGAGGCACCGTTCGAGGAGGACGACATGACCGACGAAGACCGCCGTTTGGCGCGGGCTCGGCACGAGGAGGCGATGTGGGAGCTCGCGTGTCTCCGCCCGATCAAGCTCTACGCGCTCGTCGACGAGGCCGGCGCCGGTGGGTGGCTGTGGGTCGGCCCGTCCGGGAAGTGGTGGGCGACCGGGCAGGACATGGGCGCCTATGTGGTCCTCGCGGACGCGCAGAAGCTGTCCCAGCCGCGCCCGATCCGCGCGATGCAGCAGGCCGAGTTCGACTACATGACGAAGCAGTTCCTGCCGATGCTGGCAGGCGGGGAGCCGTCGGATGCTGAGCGGGAGATGGAACAGCTCATGCAGCTCGACCCGGCCACGGTCTCCCAGATCGTCGAGGGTCTCGGGAACCGGCCCGCCGTGCTGACGGAGGCACAGCTCGCCGAGATTGCTGAGGCGGCCGCGAGGGGCGCGCAGGCCGGTGGCGCGCAGGGTGCACGGGAAGAGATCAAGAGCATCACCCTGGTCGTGCAGTGATGCGCTGGCTGTGGCGCCGATCGATCTGGCATCCGGACGCGATCCCACCGCTCGAAGCGAAGTATGCGACCCCCCTGAAGCGGGTCGTGTTCCCGCTGTTCAACGTCGCGATCATCCTCCTCGGGGTCGCTGGTGCTGTGCAGGGTTTCGACGCTGTCCGGCAGGCGATCCCGACCCCGTTCCCCACCGTCCTCTACGGGGCGTTCATCACGGGAGGTGCTGTCTGCATGGTCGGCTGCGCGTTCCCTCGGCTGTGGCCCGTGGAGATCGCGGGGAAGATGTTCCTGCTCGGGGTGCTGGCGGTGCTGATGATCACGATGCTCGTGACCGCTGCGAACAGCCCCGGACATCCAGGGTTCGCGGTCGCCGTGATCTTGGCGGTGATGATGTTGTTCCCCTCCCTGCGTCTTTGGATCCTCGGGATCGAGTGGGCGCCGCGTAGGACCACCTGATGGAGTGGCTGCCGATCGTCATCACCGGGCTGCTCGGAGGTGGTGGGCTCGGCGCGGTGCTGGTGTTCCTCGCGACGAGGCGCCGGGACTCGGACTCGGCGATCGCTGAACGGTTCGATGACGCATCCCAGCTCGCGCAGTACATCAGGGACGAAGTGGAACGTCAGGTCGCTCCGATCCGTGAAGAGCTCAAGGGCGTGAGGCGGGAGTCGCACGAGATGCACGACGCGGTCCGCGCCCACTTCACGCAGCTCTGGATCTGGGACCGGGAGGGCCGCAACGGCCCGCTGCCGTTGCTGCCGCTCGAGATCCTGAACCGCCTCGGGCTCGGCCATTTCGTGGCGAGCGCTTTCGAGGACACCGAACCCACCTCACCGAACAAGGAGCACTCATGACCCGTCAGGACCTCATCCTCGCCACGATCCGTACCGGTGTGCCGGCAGCGGTCGGATGGCTGCTCGCGCAGCTCATCACCCTGATCCCTGTGATCGGGAACGGGATCGCGTCGATCGACAGGATCCTCGCGACCTCGGCGCCCGGCTTCACGGTCTCGTACATCCTCGAGGCCGCAGCGATCGGCGCGGTCGTCGCCGCATACTACTGGGCCGTCCGCAAGCTCGGGCAGCGGTGGCCGATCGTCGAGCGGTTCCTCCTCGGTTCCGCGAAGCAGCCGGTCGCGTATTCCCAGCCGACCAACATCTGACCCTCCCTGATCTGAGGAGCCTGCCATGGCACTACCTGCCGGCGTGTCCACGTTCGAGCTCGAGTTCGGGAAGACCTTCGACTTCGAAGGCAACTCCCTCGCGACCACGATCACCGTCGTCCCCTCGCACGAGCTCGTGTGGGAAGCGACGGGGGATCGGGTGATCCCGCGTCCCCTGACGGTCACGGCCGCGGCGGGCGAGTTCGGGTCGATCCTGCTGCCCCACACGGACCAGGCCGGGTTCGTCGACACGAAGGGCAACGCGATCACGGACTGGTGGTACCGGATCACGTCTCGCGACAGTGCAGCCAACGGTCAGTCGATCCCGGGCGCTCCGGTGCGGGTTCTGCAGGCGACGTCGGACGTGACGAGCGTGGACCTGGACATGCTCCCGACGGATGGCGTGGTGGGGCCTGTGGGTTCCGTCGCGGGCCCTGCGGTGACGTCGGTGAACGGTGGGACGGGCGCGGTGACAGTCACCGCCGCCGGTGTCGGTGCGGTTCCGAACACGTCGGAGGGGCGTGAGGCGCTGGCCGCGTCAAGCGAACTAACTGGCGCTATTGCGGCGGCCGTGGATGCCTCGCGTACGGTCGGCGCGGGCACGTGGGCCACGCTCGGGGATTCGATCACCTCATACAACCAGCCGGTCAACTTTCAACAGCCGGGGTGGTTCTGGAGACTCGTCATGTATTCGCGCGGCCGGATGCGCCCCGAACCGTCAAAGGCGGTATTCGCTACCGGCGGGTTCACGTTGCAGAACATCATCGACACGCACCTCCCCGGACTAGAGGCCCTCACGGCACCTCCGGGGTTCGTGATCTGTGGGGGCGGGTCGAATGACCTCGCCGCCGCAGGCGGGGCCACCTACGCAGCAGACCCGCAGCTCACAAAAGATAGTCTGGATGAGATCATCTCGCGGGTTCTCGCGCTCGGCGCTCAGCCCGTGCTCGTCAAGGTGCCGCCGCGCTCAGGGTCAGTCCAGATCGCGGCGAACGTGCTCGATTGGAACGCGCACGTCGAGGAAACCGCCCGCACCCGAGGATTCAAGATCCTCGACATGTTCACGCCGCTGTCCGCGAACCCCGCAGACGGTGGTGCGCGCAAGCCCGGCACCTATCAATCAGACGACGCGGACACGACTCACCCGAACAAGATCGGGCACGACTACATCGCCCGATACAACGCGGGTCTTGCCGATCTTTCGGCCTCGCGACTCGACCTGTCGGCTCCGCTATGGGAGACGGCGCTACTCGCTGATGGTGTGTCCCGCTTCCTCACCGACGCTGACAGCAACGGAATCTCAGACGGCTGGGGTACGGGCGGCACGACCACGGGCGTCACGTTCGCGCGGGAGGCGGTCGCGGCGGGCGAGGAGGCGACGGGCTTCTGGCAGCGGATCAACGTGCCAGCGAACACAGCGGCGTCCGGCTGGATTCAGACGGGCATCGGGACGGGGTGGGCACCCGGCGACAGGCTCCGCATTCGCACTCGCCTGCGCGCTGCGGGCGTCAACGGGTCAACGTATGGATACAGCATCGGACTTGTGTGCGTCTCACCGACCTCAACACAGGGCGTGGTGGATCAGGTACGCGACATGCCAGACGGTGAAGTCGACGCTTACGCCACGATCCCAGCAGGGACGACGGGCCTATACGTTCGCATCCTCTGGGCGACGGTCAACCCGTCCGCGCAGGTACTTCGGATCGCGAACGTGCGCGTGGACAACCTCAGCGTGGTGCCGAGTTGACCGGCGCTTATGCGCGCTGATTGAAAGTCACACCCTGGACCGTCTGACCGCACCTATACCGCTCACAATGTTGCGGTTGTGCGCTACGCCTTGTAGGCTGTAGCGCATGACCGCAACAGGTGGAGTCGCCCGATACAACGTCTGCCAGATCAGCGGTCGGTACTACGTCAACGACCCCGACACGATGACAGCGGCCCCCTTCCCGACCATGCGCGGCGCGGAACGCGCTTCCCGCCAGCTCAACAAGGGCCAGTGCCGTCGCGAAGAACTGCAGTGGATCGATCTGTGACCGAGCGCGATCCGTACGCGGACTGCGTCTGCAATCACGGGAGGCCCACACACGTCCGCTTCACGGGCGCGTGCGGGCTCTGCAGCTGCCCCTATCTCAGGCAGGCCGAACCGCAACCAGCCGATACTCTCGGGGCTGTGACTCCGCAGCATCGTGGCTTCCTCTCCGACACCGACCGCGCCCGTATCGTGGCCGCGATCGACGCCCGCGACACCGCCGAGCGGGAGTTGCGGGAATCGGTCCTCCAGGCCGCTCGGAATGGTGCGTCGGTGCGGGAGATGGCCGACTCGCTCGACGTGTCGACGAACACGATCTCGCGGTGGAAGCGGGAAGCTGTAGCGGCAGAACGCGAGAGCTAATAGCGCACCGATAGATCCACATCAACAAGCCCCTCGGGCTCGCCTTCACCGGCGGGCCCGAGGGGCTTTCGTCGTTGTCGCCTCGAGCGTCAGAGCCCGAAGTCGGTATCGCTCATCCACAAGGGCACGTTCCCCTTGTAGGACGGATGGATGGTGTCCAGCTTCGCCTTGAAGTCGCTCCAATCGGTGGAGATCTTCATTAGCGTGACGACGCTGCCGAGGTGCTCACGTAGCTTTGGGTACCCTGTCGTCGAGGTGAGGTGCTGGAACATCTTCCCGGACTTCTCCGCCTTCTTCTGGGCGGCCTTCAGCTCATCCTTCACACCTGGGGCGAGTCGGTCGTAGATGATGTCGTTCGTGAGATTGCCGAAGTACTGCGGTCGCTGCACCGACATCGGGTTGTAGGGGACGCCACGTAGCCTGCAGAGCTCGCGGTAGTAATCGGGGCCGAAGGTCTTTACCCACGGTTGCAGCTCGCGAGCGACGAACGCCTCGAGGATCTTGCTCAGCGCGTCCTTCGTCCGGATGTCCTGATAGCCGGTCGCCTCGTCGACGAGCGCGATGATGCCGACGTGAGCGAGCGCGCGGACGAGAATCTCAGCCTGCACGGCGATGTGCCGCTGGTTGGGAGGGAGCGCACCTTCCTGGCGAGCGGCGAGGTAGATCTCGCAGATCGTCGGCAGTAGGTCGGCGCGGTAGCCGTTCGCGCGAACACCATTGGGAAGGCGAAAGGAGATGGGCTGAGCCTGGTCAATCACTGCGTCCGGGATGAACGGGCGGATGGACTTCGCTCGGAGGATCGGCGGCAGAGACCCGTCCGACCCTTCCGCGCCAGGGACGCGCTTCGAACGGCCGATGGCGGTCAGCATGCTCGCCTGCGTGATGACGCGGGTGTCATCGTCGAGTACGTAGCACTCAATTTCAGTGTCGCCGATCCTAAGGGGGCTGTCCGGCGAGCCGGCCAAAACCTCGCGCACCGGCTCCGTGCTCCACCGCGCTTCAGCTGCCTTCTTCGCGCTGGCGGACCTCTCCGCGGCCGTCATCTTTTCCGCGCGGGCCTTGCCGCCTATCGCTCTGCCCATGATGTCTGTCTCGATCACAGCTCGCCGTCCAATCCGAGGGGAAATTGCGTGCAAGCGAGACGGTAGCACGCATTTCAGACAAGTGTGCGTGCAACATTGGAGATTCGTGCGAATGCCCCTCGCCGTCAGAAGGACGGGCCTAGGATGTCGCTCAACAGAAGCGCCCCCGCCGCTGTTGGAGCAGAGACGGGGGCTGACGAACCCTGATGAGACCAGGAGTCCGACGATGGATCAGACTATCTCCGCGCGCTCGCGCACCGCCACACGCCACCCCGCCGTGGTCACCTTCCTAGCCCGCTACACGGGGCCCTCGCGGAAGACGTACGACGCCGCGATCCGCCGCTACCTCGCCTGGTGCGAGCTCGAGCAGCTCGACCCGTTCACCGCGACCCGCGCCGACGTCGAGACGTACTCCCACTGGCTGCAAGAGCACGAGGGCCTGAAACGCTCCACCGTGGGCGGGTACCTCGCGATGCTCTCCGCGTTCTACAAGGTCGCGGTCGTCGACGGGTGGGTCGACCGCGACCCGATGCTCATGGTCCGCCGCCCGAAGGTCCGCTACGACGACAACCGGCTCACCGGACTCAGCTCCCACGACCTCGAGCACCTCGTGCTCACCGCGTCTCGGAGATCCCGCACCCACGTCGCCCTGGTGCTGCTCCTCGGAATGCTCGGCCTCCGCGCATCCGAAGCCGCCGGTGTGAGCATCGAGGACTTCGCCGGGTACGACCGCGGCCACCGCGTGCTCCGCCTGGTCGGGAAGGGCAGCAAGCCCGCCACCGTCCCGCTCCCGCCGCTGATCTTCCAAGCCCTCGACGCCGCCGCCGGCGACCGCCGACAAGGGCCCCTGCTCACCACCCGCACCGGCAACCGCCTCAGCCGCCACGACGTCTTCCGATGGGTGCGGACCCTCGGCCATCAGGCCGGGCTCGGGACCATCGGCCCCCACCAACTCCGGCACGCCGCAGTCACCGCCGCGCTCGACGCCGGCGCCGACCACCGCGACGTGCAAGAGTTCGGACGGTGGGCCGACGGGCGCATGATCCCCCGCTACGACCGCAACCGGCACAACCTCGACCGCCACGCCTCCTACCGCGTCGCCGCGCACCTCTCCTCCATCGCCGCGACCATCGCCGCGTGAACGTCGGCGGCGAGGACCATGATGCTCCCGTGTGGCATCCGATCCTCGTCGCCGAAGAACGCACCCCCGCCGTGTGGACGCTGGTCGACGGCCTCGCGCGCGACTACGCGACGATCGAGCTGCGCCGCACGCCCGACGGGCCCCGCTATCGGGTCGAGTACCGCGGTGAGCTGATCGGGTGGGCGGTGTCGCTGCGGGTCGCGTGCGAGCGCGCGCACCGGGCGTTCCTCTCCGATCACGGGCCCGCGCCGTTCCCCGGCTACCCGGCGTACATCGCCAAGTGATTCAGTCCTCGCCGAGCAGATTCCTCGATCTGCAATACTGACCGTGTGGAATCAAACGAGTTCGCTGTCCAGCTTCAGTGGGTGGGCGACATGGCTTCGCCGCCGTCCCCGGTGAATCAGATCCTGATTACCGCGGATGCACCTGTCTCGGGCCACCCTGTTCCGGACGCGCATATCTTGAGCTTCGGGTTCGTCTCTCCTCCCGCGATTCCCGGCGAGCTCTCGCCCTCGCAGATCGCTCAGCTACAGAGTCAGCCGCTACCCGTGATCCCAGCCGGACGATTCTTCATCACGACTGACCGGCTGAGAGAGTTCAGGGACGTGATCAGCGGACACCTCGCGCGTTTGGAGGGGCAGGGCTGATGCAGTTCACCGTCGCATCGGCGGCGGGAGCGGTCATCCTAACGCTTGCGGGCACTCCGGTTCCTGCGGTCGCCGCTCGACAGGACTCAACTGTCATCCCGCCCGCACACGTCGCGTCATGGATGAGCTCGACGACATCCCGCAGCGCTCTTTGGCTATTGCCCCCGGCGGAACGATGGGGCATCATTTCGGGCATGGTCAGGGCTGCGCTGGGGGAAGCGCGGGACGAAGGAAACGCTGTCGGGGTGGTTGCCTCGCAACAGGCGTACGGGGTCGCGGCTGCACTGAATGCGCCGGGCGCGCCGATGCCAGCTATCACGGACAACGAGGTCGGTGGCGTCGTTTTCTACTGGAAGGGCGCAAAGCGGGAGATCGAGATCGAACTCGACCCCGACAGCTCCTATTTCGTCCGCATCAAGAACGAAGGCGAGACCACCTTCTCTCGAGAGGGATTCGGCGCCGTGCCGATGGAGGCGGTCAACGTAGCTCTGCGCGATTGGGCCAACGAGAGATTGGGTGCGTCCAATCCCAGTTTTCCGCGTTCGGCATGACCGAGCGGATCGACATCGACAGCCTCCCGGACGCTGACCCGAGCCTGTCTTACGCGCGGCGGTTGTTGCCATCATGCGTGACGCGCAATGTCGACACCGGTGAGACTGTCCTGATTCCGCACAAGGCCTTCGTCTTCAATCCCGATCTGTCCATACATCAGGAGCTGATTGTCCGGTCGCTGGGGTCGACGATTGAGCGGGAGTACAACGTGCCCCCCAACGGCGCTCTGTATGTACCAGTCCATCTGCTCACGTCTACCGGTGCCCTGCTGAAGGCCACCCCTCACGACGACGAGCCGGTGCTCGGGCCGGCGCACCATTCGCTGTTCGGGAAGAGCAGAACTCCAAGCAAGACGGATAAGGCTGCAATGCGCGACGTACTCCTTGGTGCCAGCGTGTGGATGGCTACTCCATCCGCGGCGTAGCTCCTGCCCTCGTGCGCGGGCTGCGATCCTCGCGCTGGTGTGACGCGCGCATCACCTACCCGGTGATGTAGATGACCCCGCACGGGCGGCACGCGACCGCTGGCCCGTCGTCGACCATCACTGTGCCGCACGACGGGCACCACGGCTGCGCACCCGTGTCGTTCATGCCGCTGAAGGTACGCGCGTGTCGGTGCCCTCAGCGAGGGTTATCCACATGACCGATCAGGATCCTTTCGCGCGCGCTTTCGTCCTCGGCCAGGACCACGCCGAGGAGCAGCATCACACCCGCAGGCGTGTGCGCTTACACTCCGGGCACCAGGTGGCCGCGGCGCTCGGCGTGAATGCTGCCGACGTCGCGACGATCGTGCAACTGCGTGAGCGGTACTCGGCGGGCTGGGCGTCGTGGGCGTGACGCCCGGTGCGCTGCTCGAGCTCGAGGCGAGGTGGCCGGTCCACTCCGGCGCGAAGGAGACCGCGATCCTCGACGGGCTCGGCATCCGGCCGGCCCGCTTCTACCAGCTGCTGCATCGGGCGGCTGCATCGGTGGAGGGTCAGGCGGCCGATCCGATCACCGCACACCGGGTGCTGCGGCGTGCCGCTCGCGCGCGGCGTCGGGCGGCGTGACGTGCCCACATCTTGCCCACACTTTGCCCACCACATGCACCCATGAGGCACCCTGAAAGACCGCGATAACCCGCGTGATCATGCGGCGAGCGGCTGGCCGACAGGGGCGTGTGGAGAACCACGACTTCTTCTCGGGGTCGGGCTCGTCGTACGTCATCGGCAAGGCCGAGGCCACGGAAGACGACGACTGGGACTTCTGAGCGCGTAGCGTCCCGCGCCGAAACACCACTTTCGCGTCGAAACACCGTTCGTCGGACGGTGGTTCGGCGCGGATGTGGTGTTTCGGCGGCTGAAGCGGGCGCGGGGCGGGGCACTCAGCGGCGGGTGGAGGCCGTGAGCGTGAACTTCGGGGTGCGGGCGATCTGACGCGTGGGGCCGACGAGGCGCTCGAGCGATGCGCGGTACTGCAGGGCCGAGTTCCAGACGGTCCACAGTTCGCCCCCGGGGCGCAGCACGCGCGCCGCATCGGCGAACAGGTGCCGCGCGATCGTCTCGTCGATGGCCGATCCGCGATGAAACGGCGGATTCAGGGCGACGAACGACACGCTCGCGTCGGGCAGAGCCGAGAGCGCGTCGTCGCGGGCGACCGACATCCGGTCGTCGACGCCGTTCGCGGCCGCGGTCGCGCGCGCCGAGGCGACGGCGGCCGATGACTCGTCCGACGCGTAGACGCGCAGTCCCGGATGCCGCAGGGCCAGCGTCGCGCCGACGATCCCCGTGCCGCACGCCAGGTCGATCGCCGCATCGTCCGCGGCGCCCGGGATCGCCTCCGGCAGGTGGTCGAGCAGCAGCCTCGTGCCGATGTCGATCGACGTCCCCGCGAACACGCCCCCGAACGCGCACACGACGACGCCGACGTGCTCGGCCCGGGCGGGACCGGGATCGCGGCCGTCGTGCGGCTCCCGTGCGATCAGCACCCGCGACTTCTGGCGCGCGTGCGTCACGTCGACGCGGCCGAAGCGCTCGCGCAGCACGTCGTTCATGCCGAGGCTCATGTGCTTGATCCGGCCGCCCGCGAACACGACGACCTCGGGCGCCGCGTGTGCCGCGATCAGGCCCGCGACGTCGCGGAGCGCCTCGAGCGATCGCGGCAGGCGCAGCAGCACGACACGGGCGCCGCGCACGAGCTCGGCATCGAGAGCGAGGGAGGCGACGGATGCCGCGTGGCCCGTCGCCGCCGCGTTCCGGGCGAGGGCGTGCTCTCCGAGCAGAGAGTCCTGATGCACACGGACGATGCCGCCCGTGACGCCCGTCTCCGCCGCCTCCGCCGCGACGGAGAGCGCGAGGGCGCCGTACGTGTCGCCGATCACTACGACCTCGCCCCGGCGGAGGCCGCCGCGCTCCGCCGCGGACTCGTCCAGGAGCAGCCGATCGGCGGCGTCGTGGGCCCGAGGGGCGGCATCCCCGGAGTCCGGGAATGGGCTCAGGGTGTCGAGGTCGAGACTCACCGCGGGGGCGACGGGTGCGGCTCGGCGCTTCGCCGCCGCCGGATGAGCGCGCCGATCCACTCGACCACGAGCCATCCCCAGACGCCGAGCCACGCGATCGCCGCGGCGATGCTGATGACCCCCGAGAGCATGCCGAGAACCGGGTCGGAGGCGGCTCCGACCAGGTACATGAAGGAGGATCCCCAGGACGAATCGCCGCCGTCGACGAAGAAGAGCCCGGTCGCGAGAACGCCGCCCGATGTCAGCCACGCCGCGATGAGCGCGCGACGGCGTGCCGTGCCCGCCCGGAACAGGGCGCGCCCACCGAAGAATCCCATGGCCGCCACGACCACCTGCACGACGTATCCGATCGCGAGGAGGGGCGACGCGAAGAGGACGAAGAACAGCATCCAGCCCGGCCAGGCGATCTTGATCGCGATCGCGGCGAGCGGCAGGACGACGAGGGCGATGCCCGCCGCCAGCAGCGCGGAATCGGAACGGGACCCGGGTGCGACCGTACTCATGATCCGATCCTGGCAGAGCGTCCGGGTCCGTCGCGCTCGACCCGCGGATCGACCGGTCGGTGCCCGGCCGCGGCGGTGCTGTTCTCGGCGAGCAGCGACCGTGCGAGCAGCGTCGAACCCGCGACGGCTGCGGGCATGCTCGCCACGGCGCCGAGCGGAACGAGAAAGCACAGCTGGGTCGCGACGCCGAAGCCCAGGGCCCGCGCTCGGTGCGCGCGCAGCAGGCGCCGCCGCTGCGGCCCCGGGATGCCGCGGGCCGACAGCGCCCGCGAGCTCAGCTCGTCGGCGAGCAGCCACCCCGTCAGCGTCACGCCCACGATCGCCCCGAGAGCGCCGCCGACGACCGGGACGAGCCCCGTGAGCCCCGCGAGCAGCGCGACACCCACGCCGCGCGCGACGAGGGCGACCGCGTCGCCGACGCCGCGCCAGAACCCGTAGGTCGAGTCCTGCGGCGGGTCGCCCGCCTCCCGTTCCACCGCGCGCCAGATGCGTTCGTAGAACGGCTCGCCCACGACGAGGGTCGCGGCCGTGAACGACACCGCGACGATCACGAGCGCGCCGCCCAGCATCGCGGTGCCCGCGGCGATGCGGATGACGCCCGCCCACAGCCCGGGCCATCCCTCCGCGAACGGGGTCACGGACGCTGCCAGGGCGGGAAGGTTCACGGCGAGGGCGATGAGGCCCGTCAGCAGCAGCGCCCCGACGATCGCCGCGGGGAGCAGCCCGAGCGCCATCGCCCCGGGGCGTCGCCGCCAGAAGGAGAACCCGCGGCCGAGCAGGGCCGCGCCGTGGAGGAACTCGCGCATCGTCACCAGGGTACGACGCGAGGTGTCCGTAGGCTGGGGGGAGAGCCCCCGAGGAGAGCCGTGTTCCACACCCCCCTGTCGCTGTTCCGCACGCTGGCGATCGCGGAGGCGGTCTCGTGGACCCTGCTGATCGGCGGCCTCGTGCTCCGTGCGACGGCCGACCTCCCCCTCGCGGTGACGATCGGCGGCGGCATCCACGGATTTGTCTTCCTGGCGTACGGCGCCACCGCCGTGCTCGTCGCGGCGAACCAGCGCTGGGGCGCCGTGCCCACCGTCGTCGCGATCGCGAGCGCCGTCATCCCGTACGCCACGATCCCGACCGAGATCTGGCTGCATCGGACGGGCCGCCTGCGGGGCGACTGGCGCCGGGAGGCGGGCGCGGACCCGCGGGATTCCGCGTGGCACGACCGCCTGATGCGCTGGTTCCTGCGCCGGCCCTGGGTGCTCGGCCTGCTGCTGGCCGCCGCGGTCGCGCTGATCTTCGTCGTGCTGCTCATCGTCGGCCCGCCGGGCGGGCGGGACTGACCGGGGAGCGGTCCGGATGAGGCTCCGGACGACGTCGACCCAGCGGACGTACCGCTACGTGCGCCTGAGCCTCGTGGGAGCCGTCGTGCTCCTGGGGGTCGCGTTCGCCGCGGTGTCGGTCGCGCAGGGGCCGCCCGCCTCGCTCAGCGCCGCCTTCTACACGCCCGCGCGGGACGTGTTCGTGGGCGCGGTCTTCGCCGTCTCGCTCGCCCTGCTCGCGCTGTCGGGGCGCAGCGTCGAGCAGGCACTGCTGGATTACGCGGCCATCCTCGCGCCGCTCATCGCCATCGTGCCCACCCCCCTCGCGGTGGGAGACGTGCCGGGGTTCGCCTCCTCCTGCCTCGACACCGCGCCGTGCGTGCCCGCCGCCTTCCTCCCCGGGATCGCCGTGGGGGTGGCGGCGCTCGTCGTCGTCGGGTCCGCGGGCGTCGTGACCGCCGTCGTCCTCGCGCTCGTGCAGGGCACGTGCTCGCGCGGATTCGTGCTCGCCGCCTCTGGAGCAGGCGTGCTCGTCGTGGCGGTGGCCCTCTGGGCGCTGCTGGATGCCGAGGGCTTCGTGCGGGGCGCGCACCTGGCCGCGGCGGTGGCATTCTTCGGCCTCATCGCGGCCGTCGCGGCGCTGGCCGCCTTCGCCCCCGCGGGCGCCCGCGCGCGCGGAGGCGTCCGTGCGCTGTACTCGGTCGTCGCCGTCGGCATCGCGATCACGGTGCTGGCGCTGCTCGCGGCCATCGTCGCGACGCTCGCGGGTGCGGATCTCGGTGCAACGGGGGTGCCCGTCGTCCTCGTCGGGGAGGTCGTGGTGCTCGTGTTCTTCGCCGTTTTCTGGGTGGCGCAGACCGTGGAGCTGTGGGACGACCCGGACCTGGGTGTGGACGCCCGGGAATAGTCCGAGAGCCGTCGCGTTGACTTGATACTGACGTGCTCAACTTTTAAAGTTGACACAACTTCACTCAAGTCAAGATCAGGAGACCTCGTGTCCGACGACGTCACTCCCGGAAACCCGGATCCCTTCGAGGGCGGGAACACGTTCGACGAGTTCCTCGCCCGCTACCTCGCCGGCGAGCGCGCCCGCGCCGCCGGGTCGATCGACCTCAGCCGCTTCCTCAGCGCGCGTACGCAGCTCATGCTGCAGGAGGCCGGCCGCTTCGCGCTCGGCCGCGGTCAGCGCGAGCTCGACGCCCTGCACGTGCTGCGGATCGTCGTGACGCAGCAACCCGCCAGCGACGCCGTCGCCCGCCTCGGCGCCGACCCCGAGGCGATCGCCCGCTCCGCCGAGCAGCGCCTGCCCGCGGCATCCGCCCCGGCACCCGTCGACGGCGCCGTCGTCACGACGTCGGTGCAGCGCGCGCTGTTCCACGCCTTCCAGGTCGCCCGCTCCTCGGGATCGACCTACGTCGACCCAGAGCACCTCTTCTTCGCCCTCGTGCTGGCCGAGGACTCCCCGGCCGGCCAGGTGCTCGCCGACGCGGGAGTCACCGCCGAAGCCCTGACGCAGGGCGCGCGCGAGACCGTCGGCGCGCCGGCCGGCGACGACACGCAGGCCGCGGCATCCGCCACCCCCCTGCTCGACAAGTACGGGCTGGACCTCACCGCCCGCGCGAGCGAGGGCCTCATCGACCCTGTGATCGGCCGCGCCGATGAGATCGAGCAGACGATCGAGATCCTCTCCCGCCGCACGAAGAACAACCCCGTGCTGATCGGCGAGGCCGGCGTCGGCAAGACGGCGATCGTGGAGGGCCTTGCCCGCGCGATCGTCGAGGACGCTGTGCCCGAGCAGCTGCGCGGAAAGCGTGTGGTCGCCCTGGACCTGCCCGCCATGCTCTCCGGCGCCCGCTACCGCGGCGACTTCGAGGAGCGACTGACGGGCACGATGGACGAGATCGCCGCCCACACGGGCGAGCTGATCGTCTTCATCGACGAGGTGCACACCGTCGTCGGCGCGGGAGCGGGCGGCGAGGGGGCGATGGATGCCGGGAACATCCTCAAGCCGCGCCTCGCCCGCGGCGAGCTGCACCTCATCGGTGCGACCACCCTCAAGGAGTACCGCACGATCGAGAAGGATCCGGCGCTCGAGCGCCGCTTCCAGCCCGTGCGGGTGGGCGAGCCCTCGCTCGAGGACGCCGTCGAGATCCTGCGCGGGCTGCGCTCCGCGTACGAGGAGCACCACGCGGTGTCGTACACCGACCAGGCGCTGCGCGCGGCCGTCGAGCTGAGCGACCGCTACGTCGGCGACCGCGTGCTTCCCGACAAGGCGATCGACCTCATCGACCAGGCGGGCGCGCGGCTGCGGCTGCAGCTGGGCGTCACCGTCGACGTGAGTGCCCTGCAGGAGCGCCTGAGGCAGCTCGAGGCCGACAAGAACGCGGCCGTCGCGGCCGAGCACTACGAGGATGCATCCCGTATCCGCGACGCGATGAGCGAGGTGCAGGCGAGCATCGACGCGGCCCTCGCCGCGGGGGGACGCGACACGGTCGTGGACGAGGCGGAGATCGCCGCCGTGATCAGTCGCGCCACCGGCATCCCGGTCAGTCGGCTCACGGAGACCGAGCGCGGCCGGCTCGCGACGCTGGAGCAGGAGCTCCACGCGCGCGTGATCGGCCAGGACGACGCCGTCGCGGCGGTCGCCAAGGCCGTGCGCCGCAGCCGCACCGGCATGAGCGACCCGCGTCGCCCGATCGGCTCGTTCCTCTTCCTCGGCCCGACGGGAGTGGGAAAGACCGAGCTCGCGAAGGCGCTCGCGGGCAGCGTGTTCGACGACGAGGACTCCGTCATCCGCTTCGACATGAGCGAGTTCGGCGAGCGGCACACCGTCTCGCGGCTCGTCGGTGCCCCTCCCGGATACGTCGGGTACGACGAGGCGGGCCAGCTCACCGAGCGGGTGCGGCGCAACCCCTACGCGGTCGTGCTCTTCGACGAGATCGAGAAGGCCCACCCCGACGTGTTCACCCTGCTTCTGCAGGTGCTCGACGACGGGCGCCTCACGGACGGGCAGGGTCGCACGGTCGACTTCCGCAACACCGTGATCGTGATGACCTCCAACCTCGGGTCGGAGTTCCTCGCCTCGCGCTCGGGTGCGCTCGGCTTCGTCGCCGACGGCGGCGGGGCGACGGGCTTCGGCTCCGACGAGGAGCTGCGTGCCCGCGTCATGGGCAAGGTGCGGGAGGCCATGCGTCCCGAGCTGCTCAACCGCATCGACGAGATCGTGCTGTTCCGCAAGCTCGAGAAGCCGCAGCTGCGGAGCATCGTCTCGCTTGCGCTCGACGCGACGCGCGCGCGCCTGGCCTCGCGCGAGGTGACGCTGGAGGTGACCGACGCCGCGATCGACTGGCTGGCCGACCGCGGCTACGAGCCCGAGTACGGGGCGCGGCCGCTGCGCCGGCTGGTGCAGCGCGAACTCGACGACCGCATTGCCGACCTCTTCGTCTCGGGGCGTCTGGCCGACGGCGCCGCCGTGCGGGTGGATGCCGCGGGCCCCGCGCTCGCCGTCGACCCGATCGGTGCGGCGGTGCCGGCCGCGGCCTGATCCGTCGCCTCTCGCGGCGCGTTCCCGTCTCGGAGCGCGCCGCGAGGGTGTCAAGCCCCTCGGATCCGGCGCCGGCGCGCCATAGCGTCGGGGTATGACCGAGATCATCGACTTCACACCCTCCCGCGCGATCGTGACGGCATCCGATTCCGGGATCGGCGCCGCGACCGCGCTCGCCCTCGCTGCCGCGGGGATGGACGTCGGCGTCACGTGGCACACCGATGAGGAGGGCGCCCAGGCCACGGCCGAGGGGGTGCGCCGCCTCGGCCGCCGTGCCGTCGTCACCCGTTTCGACGCGATGGACCTCGAGGCCGTGCCCGGGGTGATCGACGAGCTGGCCGACGGGCTCGGCGGGCTCGACGTCTTCGTCAACAACGCCGGCGGCGGCACGGGCGGTCCCTTCCTCGACGTGACCCTCGAGGACTGGCGCCGCATCGTCGCGCTCAACCTCGACGGCGCGTTCGTGGGTCTGCAGGTGGCCGCGCGGCGCATGGTGGCCTCGGGCGCCGGCGGTCGCCTCATCGCCATCTCGAGCGTGCACGAGCACCAGCCGCGTGTGGGCTCGGCCGCCTACGTCGCCTCCAAGCACGGTATCGGCGGCCTGCTGAAGGTGATGGCGCAGGAGCTCGGCGTGCACGGGATCACGGCCAACGCCGTCGCGCCGGGCGAGATCGCGACGCCCATCAACGACATGGACGCCGGGGATGCCGAGCGGGTGCACCGCCCCGGCATCCCGCTCGCGCGCCCCGGTGCGCCGCGCGAGATCGCGGACGTCGTGGCCTTCCTCGCCTCGCCCGCCGCATCGTACGTCACGGGTGCATCGTGGGTCGTGGACGGCGGGATGCTGCAGATGGGGCCGCAGGCGGGTTCGCACCTCACCGGCGACGAGTGGCGCGAGGGGTGAGCCCCGCGCGCCGGCGGCGCGACGCGGTCGCGATCCTGCGAAGCGCGGCGAGGTGGACGCTGGCGGCCGTGCTCCTGGCCGCGGGCGCATCCCACCTGACGTGGGGCAGGCGCGGGTACCGCATCGTCGTGCCGGGCTGGGCGACCCGGGTGACGCGGCTCGACGAGGACGCGATCGTCGTGGCATCCGGGGTCGTGGAGATCGGGCTCGGGGCGGCGCTGGTGGCCCTTCCCCGCGAGCGACACGCGATCGGCGCGGCCGTCGCGGCGTTCTTCGTCGCCGTCTTCCCGGGCAACGTGCACCAGTGGCGCACGGGGCGTGCGGCGCCCCTCCTGCGCACCGATCGCGTGCGCTTGATCCGCCTGTTCTTGCAGCCGGCGCTCGTGGCCTGGGCCCTGTGGGCCACGGGCCCTCGCTCCCGCTGACGGGCCCGTGCCGCGCGGTGCGGCCCCGCCGCCGCCCCCGCGTGCCACGATGGCGGGATGGAGCGCCCGCACCCGTCGCAGATCACCTACCGCAGTTCGGGTGCCGTCGGTGCCGACCGCACGGTCGTGCTGCTGCGGGAGGGATCGATCACGATCGGCGACCCCGACACGAGTCTCAGCTCCTCGTACGGGGTGCGACTGGTGTCGATGGGCATGCCCGCCGTGTCGCTGAGTGATCACGAGGCCTTCGGCGGGCAGACGCCCGACGAGGAGCAGTCCGCGGCCGTCGCCGAGCTCATGCGCGAGCAGGGCGTGTCGCCTGATCGCCCCGCCGGCATGATCGCGCTGGGCGCCGTCGGCTGGCGCGCCGCGGAGGCGGCGGTCATGATGGGTCCCGCGATCGACCGCATCGCCTTCGTCGACGTGCCCGTTCCCGACGCGCCCCTCGCGCGCACCGACGTCGCCGACCTGCTCACGCGCCTCGAGGCGAACCTGCTCGTCGTCGCGGGGGAAGGCGAGCAGGCGTCCGCGGATGCCGCATGGATCGTCGAGCACAGCGAGGGGGTGCGCCGCGCGAGCGCCGTGGGAACCCTCGCCGATGTCTGGTCCGAGGTTCTCGCTCACGTCGCACCGGGTGCGCGAACGGGGTGAGGGCGGGCTCTAGGCCTTGTCGGGCGCGAGGCGGATGCGCACGATGTTGGTCGACTCGTCGACCTCCGCGACCTTGGGATAGGCCTTGACGAAGTCGGAGAACGACTTGTGGCCGAGGCTCTTCTCGCTGAACGCCGGGTCCATCCTGCGCAGGAGGCTCTTCACCGCCGAGGCATGCTGCCACTGCGAATCGTCCTTGTCGTGCCCCAACCGCAGCGCACGCTCCAGCAGCTCGGCAGTCGGGTCGCTCGAACGGCGGCGGCTGCGGGCTCGGCTGGGCGCCGACCCCGTCGAGGCGGCGTCATCCTGCTGGGGGCGGACGACACCGGGGAGCGCATCGTAGGCATCGAACTCGTCGCACGCGGCCGCCAGCGACTTGGCCGTCGACCCCGCGACGCCGACCCCGACGACGTGTCGGCCCAGGCGCTTGCACCGTTGCGCGAGCGGCACGTAGTCCGAGTCGCCAGCGACGATAACGACGTGCGTCAGGTCGGGCAGGCGGAACATGTCTTCCACGGCATCGACCGCGAGACGGATGTCGGCACCGTTCTTGGCGTATGCCGCAGCCGGAAACAACTGCACGAGATCCACCGCTCGAGCCACCAGCTGCGAGCGGTACTCGGCGTTGACGGGCGATGACCAGTCGGCGTAGGCGCGGGTGAGCACGAGGGTGCCGAAGGATGCCGCGTAGTCGATGATGGCCCCGACATCCACGGTGGCGCGGGCGAGCTTCTCGGCGATCTCGGCGTCGGCGGGAGACTCCGCGATCTTCTGCCGGTCTCGCGAGTAGGCATTGCGACCGTGCACGCGGTCGTACCACGACATCACGATGTTGTCGAAGTCGAGGTAGACCGCGACGCGGCCGTTCGGGGCGTCGGCCATGTCAGCGCTCCTGGGGGTAGACGACGCCGATGCGCCGGCGGATGTCATCGAGCGTGCCCATGATCGCCACCGTCTCGTCGATCGGCAGCGCGTCGCCTGCGAGGTTGCCCTCGGCGACCAGGCGCTCGGCCGCGATCGCCTGGTACTGCATGCCGCGCCCGGCGACGTCGGAGACGTACGTCTCGCGCACCGTGCCGTCGGGGGCGATCATGCGGAAGGAGGTGGGGGTGTACCAGACGCGGTCGATCTCGATCCGCGCCTCGGTGCCGACGATGGCGGCCGTGTTGGGGCCCGCCGCGCGCGACGACGTGACGCTCGTGGAGATCGCGCCGCCGGAGTGGGTGAAGATCGTCGCGACCTCGGTGTCGGCGCCCGTCTCGCCGAGCCGGGCCGAGGCCACGACGCTCTCGGGAGCGCCGAGGATGTCCCAGGCGAACGAGACGGGGTAGACGCCGAGGTCGAGGAGCGCGCCGCCGCCGAGATCGAGCGCGTTGAGGCGGTGCGCGGGGTCCGCCGAGATCTTCTGCGTGTGGTCCGCCGTCAGGGCGCGGATCTCGCCCAGGGCGCCGCTGCCGACGATCTCCCGGACGCGCTCCATGTGCGGCAGATAGCGCGTCCACATGGCCTCCATGGCGAGCACGCCCCGAGCGGCCGCGGCGTCGCGGATCGCCGCCGCCTCGGCCGCGTTGAGGGCGAACGGCTTCTCCACCAGCACGTGCTTTCCCGCACGGATCGCCGCCAGGGCGTTCTCGGCGTGCATGGGGTGGGGCGTCGCGATGTAGACGATGTCGACGTCGGGGTCGGCGAGCAGAGCGTCGTAGCCGCCGTGGGCCCGTGGGATCGAGAACTCGTCGGCGAACGCCTGCGCCGATGCGGCGGTGCGCGATCCCACGGCGACGGGGTCGAGGCCCGCCGTGCGGAGATCGTGGGTGAAGGCGTGGGCGATTCCGCCCGTGGCGAGGATGCCCCAGCGCAGTCCGGTCATCTGCCGAGCCTAACGCGGCCGGGAGCCTCCGCCGGGAGCGTCCTCGCTCACCCCGCACAGAAACGCGACGATCCGCTCGGAGGTGTCCTCCAGCAGGGGGCCGTGCCCGAACTCCCAGCCGTGGTCACTCGAGCGCAGGGTGCGTCCCGCGACGACGGCCCGGATGGGAAGGGGGGCCGCCGTCGTGCGGTAGAGGGCGACCGCGCCGAGCGTCAGGGGGGCGAGGGAGACGGCGCCGCCCGTGTCGCGGGCGAGGACGAGCGTCGCGGTCACGGCGCGGGAGAGATCGCGGATGCGCCGGCGGCGACCGGAGCGCACGGCGTCGGCGAGTCCGGTGAGATCGTCCTCGGAGCGCTCCCGGTCGAGCCCCGATTCGACGAGGAATGCGCGGGTGCGCGGGCTGCGGGAGTCGTCTTCGACCCGTGCGATCAGGCGGGCGGCTTCGCCCACGACATCGGCGAGCTGGCCACGCCAGTCGCCCGTCACCCCCGATTCGTCGCGGGGCGTGCGCGAGCTCAGCGGCAGCTCGCGGAACAGGTCGGACATGCGCACACCCTACGCCCGGTCGAGCGGTGTGACACCAGCGAACCGTCACATGAGCGCCGCTCACGCCCATAATGGGGGAGACGACCCATGTGACCGTGCGCACGGGCCACCACGAGGGAGTGCCGCCCCATGAGCGACACCGCGAGACCGCGGCCACCCAGCATCCGCGATGTGGCGCGCCTGGCGGGCGTGTCCCACCAGACCGTGTCGCGGGTGCTCAACGAGCATCCGAGCGTCGCGCCGGAGACGCGCGACCGGGTCAACGGCGTCATGCAGGAGTTGCAGTACCGCCCGAACCGCGCCGCGCGCGCGCTCGTCACGAGCCGATCGCAGACGATCGGCATCCTCTCCGCATCGAGCACGCAGTACGGGCCGGCATCGAGCATCGCCGCGATCGAGGCCGCGGCCCGTGAGCGCGGCTACTGGGTCTCGACGGCGAACATCGACGCCTCGGACCCCGGGTCGATCGAGGCCGGGCTGGCGCATCTGATGGCGCAGTCGATCGAGGGGCTCGTCGTGATCGCCCCGCAGGTGCGGGTGTTCCGGGTGCTCGGCGCGCTCGACATCGAGGTTCCCTACGTGACGCTCCAGTCGACCGGTCTCGACGAGGAGCACGCCCTCTCGGTCGACCAGATCGCCGGTGCGCGGCTGGCGACGCGCCACCTGCTCGACCTCGGCCATCGCTGGATCTATCACCTCGCGGGCCCGCAGGACTGGATCGAGGCCGAGGCGCGCATGCGGGGATTCCTCGAGGAGATGGGCGCGCGCGACGTGCCCACGACCGCTCCGATCCTGGGCGACTGGACCGCGGAGTTCGGCTATTTCGCGGGCCGCGAGCTCTTGCGGGTCCGCGACTTCACGGCCATCTTCGCCTCGAACGACCAGATGGCGCTGGGGCTCATGCACGCCGTCCGCGACGAGGGTCTCGAGGTGCCCCGGGATGTCAGCATCGTCGGGTTCGACGACATCCCCGAGGCGGGGCACTACTGGCCGCCGCTGACCACCGTGCGCCAGGACTTCCCCGAGCTGGGACGGCGCTGCGTGGATCTGCTGCTCGGCGGAGCGGAGGCGGCGCAGTCGCGCCACACGCTCGCACCCGAGCTGATCGTGCGCGCCTCCACGGCGCCACCCGTCTTCTGATCGCCGTTACCAAGCCGAGACATCCGCGTCTTGACAACTTCGGAGCCGATCTGGCTAGCATTGCACCCGATGTGAACGGTCACATGGGTTCGATCTGACGGACTCGGGGGCGCCGCCGCACCGCACGCACGGTCCCGTACGGGGCCCACGAAGGAGTGAACCGTGAGCAGCTACGGGCCGAAGGTCGAGGTCGCCATCGCGCGTACCCGCGCCGAGGTCGCCCGGTTGCATGGGGAGTTGGTGCGGTATGGCCTGGTGGTGTGGACGGGTGGGAATGTGTCAGGTCGTGTGCCGGGTGCTGATCTGTTCGTGATCAAGCCCAGTGGTGTGTCCTATGACGATCTCGCTCCCGAGAACATGATCCTGTGTGACCTCGACGGCACCGTAATTCCGGGGACGCCGGGCAGCGACCGGTCACCGTCGAGTGACACGGCGGCGCACGCGTATGTGTATCGGAACATGCCGGATGTCGGGGGTGTGGTGCACACGCATTCGACGTATGCGGTGGCGTGGGCGGCGCGGGGTGAGGAGATTCCGTGTGTGATCACGGGGATGGCGGATGAGTTCGGGGGTCCGATTCCGGTGGGTCCGTTCGCGGTGATCGGGGATGACTCGATCGGGCGGGGGATCGTGGAGACGCTGACGGGTCACCGGTCGCGTGCGGTGTTGATGCAGAACCACGGCCCGTTCACGATTGGGGTGTCGGCGAAGGATGCGGTCAAGGCCGCGGTGATGTGCGAGGACGCGGCGCGGACGGTGCATATCGCGGCGCAGGCGGGCCCGTTGATCCCGATCCCGCAGGAGAAGATCGACGCGCTCTACAACCGGTACCAGAACGTCTACGGCCAAGCCACCGACGACCGCCGCGACGAGACCCGCGATTCCTGACGCGGCAGAAGACTTCCCGCGCGGGACGCGGGTGGATCCACAACTGAACATCGACACCAAGACAACGAAGTCCTTTGAGAGGAACCACAGTGAAAGCGAAGAAGACACTGCTGGCGGCCGTGGCCACCGGCGCGCTGTTTCTCACCGCCTGCTCCGGATCGACCGGCGACAGCGGCGGCGAGGGCGACGGCCTGATCGGCGTCGCGATGCCGACCCGCAGCTCCGAGCGCTGGATCCAGGACGGCGACGCCGTCAAGTCCCAGCTCGAGGAGGCGGGGTTCGAGGTCGACCTGCAGTACGCCGAGGACGACATCCCGACTCAGGTCTCGCAGATCGAGAACATGATCACCCGGGGAGCCCGCGCGCTCATCGTCGCCTCGATCGACGGCACGACGCTCTCGCAGGTGCTGCAGGATGCCGCGGACGCCGACATCCCCGTCATCGCCTACGACCGCCTCATCCGCGACTCCGAGAACGTGGACTACTACGCATCGTTCGACAACTACATCGTCGGCGTGCAGCAGGCCACGTCGGTGCTCAACGGCCTCGGCCTGACCGACCTCGAGGGAGAGCCGCTTCCGGATGCTCCCGCCGGGCCGTTCAACGTGGAGCTGTTCGCCGGCTCGCCCGACGACAACAACGCCACGTTCTTCTGGGAAGGCGCCATCGACACACTGCAGCCCTACATCGACGAGGGGACCCTCGTGGTGAAGTCGGGTCAGACCGATTTCGAGCAGGCGGCCATCCTGCGCTGGGACGGCGAGGTCGCTCAGGAGCGCATGGAGAACCTCCTCACCTCGACGTACTCCGACGGATCGACCGTGGACGGCGTCCTCTCGCCCTACGACGGCCTCTCGCGCGGCATCATCTCGGCCCTCACCGATGCCGGCTACACCGTGGGCGAGGACTGGCCGATCATCTCCGGCCAGGACGCCGAGCTCGACTCGGTGAAGGCCATCGTGTCGGGTGAGCAGTACGCGACCATCTTCAAGGACACCCGTCTGCTGGCCGAGGTCGCCTCCGACATGGCGATCGCGCTGCTGAACGGCGAAGAGCCCGAGGTCAACAACACCGAGGACTACGACAACGGCGTGAAGGTCGTGCCGTCGTACCTGCTGGAGTCGGCGATCGTCGTCCAGGACAACATCCAGGAGATCCTCGTGGACTCCGGCTACTGGACCGAAGAAGAGATCAGCGGCTGACATCGACGGGTCGGCCGGGCGGGGGGCCACCCCGTCCGGCCGACCGGTCCTCTCTCACGCAAGGAGGAACCCATGCCCCAGCCCATCCTCGAGATGCGGGGGATCACGAAGACCTTCCCGGGCGTCAAGGCGCTCTCGAACGTCACCCTGTCGGTGCAGCCCGGCGAGGTGCACGCGATCTGCGGCGAGAACGGCGCCGGGAAGTCGACCCTCATGAAGGTGCTCTCGGGCGTCTACCCGCACGGGACGTACGCGGGCGACATCGTCCTCGAGGGGGAGGCGGTGGAATTCCGCAGCCTCAGCGACAGCGAGGCCAAGGGCATCGTGATCATCCACCAGGAGCTGGCGCTGAGCCCGCACCTCTCGATCGCCGAGAACATCTTCCTCAACAACGAGGTGCGCGGCCCGCTCGGGCTGATCGACTGGAACAAGACGAACTTCGAGGCCGCCAAGCTGCTCGCCCGCGTCGGACTGCGCGAGAACCCCACGACGGCGATCAAGAACATCGGCGTGGGCAAGCAGCAGCTCGTGGAGATCGCCAAGGCGCTGTCCAAGCGCGTGAAGATCCTCATCCTCGACGAGCCCACGGCGGCGCTCAACGACGAGGACTCCGACCACCTGCTCGATCTCATCCTGCACCTGAAGGGTCAGGGGATCACGTCGATCATCATCAGCCACAAGCTGAACGAGATCAAGAAGGTCGCCGACTCGGTGACCGTCATCCGGGACGGCAAGACGATCGAGACGATCGCCAAGGGCGAGGTCACCGAGGACCGCATCATCCGCGACATGGTCGGCCGCGACCTCGAGCACCGCTACCCCGACCACACGCCCGACATCGGCGAGGAGCTGCTGCGCGTGGAGGACTGGACCGCGTACCACCCGCAGGACGGCGGCCGAGTCATGGTGGACAAGGTCTCCATCACCGTCAAGGCGGGCGAGATCGTCGGCATCGCGGGGCTCATGGGGGCGGGGCGCACGGAGTTCGCCATGAGCCTGTTCGGGCAGAGCTACGGATCGAAGATCTCCGGCCGGGTCTTCCTGCGCGGCAAGGAGATCAAGACGCGGACGGTGTCGGAGGCCATCGCGAACGGGCTGGCGTACGCGACCGAGGATCGCAAGACGTACGGCCTGAACCTCATCGAGGACATCAAGCGCAACGTCTCGATGGCGGCGCTGCGCAAGCTCGAATCGGCGGGCCTGGTCAACGACAACGAGGAGTACAAGGTCGCGAACGAGTACCGGCGCGACCTCAACATCAAGGCACCCTCCGTGCTGGTCAAGACCGGAAAGCTCTCCGGCGGCAACCAGCAGAAGGTCGTGCTGTCGAAGTGGATCTACTCCGACCCCGACGTGCTGATCCTCGACGAGCCCACGCGCGGCATCGACGTGGGAGCGAAGTACGAGATCTACACGATCATCAATCGCCTCGCGGCATCCGGCAAGGGCATCATCGTCATCTCGTCGGAGCTGCCCGAGCTGCTCGGCATCTCCGACCGCGTGTACGCGCTCTCGGAGGGACGCATCACGGGCGAGCTGCCCATCGCCGAGGCGACGCCCGAGTCGGTCCTCAAACTCATGACCATGGAGAAGCCGCGCTGAGCGCGGCGCACACAGGAGTGACAATGTCCAATCCCACCAACACCCCTCCCTCCACCGAGTCCACCGCGGTCGGTGCGACCATCAACCCCACCGAGAACCGGTTCACGTCGTGGCTGAGCCACGTCCTGTCCGACCTCGGCAAGAACGGCATCTTCCTCGCGCTGCTCGCGGTGATCGTGCTGTTCGCGATCCTGACCGAGGGCATCCTGCTGCGGCCGCAGAACATCTCCAACCTCGTCGTGCAGAATGGGTACATCCTCGTGCTGGCCATCGGTATGGTGATGGTCATCATCGCCGGGCACATCGACCTCTCGGTCGGCTCGGTCGCGGCCTTCGTCGGCGCGTGCTCGGGTGTCTTCGCGGTCAACTGGGGTCTGCCTTGGTGGCTCGCGGTCGTTCTCTCCCTCGGGATCGGCGCCCTCGTCGGGGCGTGGCAGGGCTTCTGGATCGCCTTCGTCGGCATCCCCGCCTTCATCGTGACCCTGGCGGGCATGCTCATCTTCCGCGGTCTCGCGCTCGTCGTCCTCGGAAACGCCAACATCGGCTCGTTCCCCGCCGAATACCGAGCGCTCGGCAACGGCTTCGTCGTGGGCCTGTTCGGTGAGAGCGACCCCGACCTGATGACGCTCGGCGTCGGGGTGCTCGCGATCGTGCTCATCGTGACGCAGCAGCTGCGCACCCGCCGCGGCCGCCAGAAGTACGGCCAGGACGTCGAGCCCATGGTGTGGTTCGCCGCCAAGCTCGTGCTGATCTCGGCCGCCATCGCGTTCTTCGCGTACTCGCTGGCCACCTACAAGGGGATCCCCGTCACGCTCATCATCCTCGCGGTGCTCGTGCTCGTGTACGGCGTCGTGATGAACCGCACGGTGTTCGGCCGTCACATCTACGCGATCGGCGGGAACCGTCACGCGGCGGAGCTGTCGGGCATCAAGACCCGCCGGGTGGATTTCTGGCTGTTCGTGAACATGGGCTTCCTCGCGGCGCTCGCGGGCCTCATCTTCACGGCGCGCCTGAACCTTGCGGGCCCCAAGGCCGGAGACGGCTTCGAGCTCGAGGCGATCTCGGCGGCGTTCATCGGCGGCGCGGCCGTGCAGGGCGGCGTCGGCACGATCGGCGGTGCGATCATCGGTGGTCTCATCATCGGCGTGCTCAACAACGGCATGTCGATCATGGGCATCGGTATCGAGTGGCAGCAGGCCGTCAAGGGCCTCGTGCTGCTGCTGGCCGTCGCCTTCGACGTCTACAACAAGCGCCGTTCGGCCGGCTGACCCCGGCGTCCCGCCGCAGAACGCCTCCGTTCGCGTCACGCGCCCCGCATCACGGGGTGAGCGGTGCGAACGGGGGCGTTCCGCGCGGCGGCGTCAGGCGGCGTCGAGCGCGTGGGCCAGGTCGGCGATGAGGTCGGCCGGATCCTCGAGGCCGATGGAGAGCCGGATCGTCGTGGGGGAGATGCCCGCCTGAGCGAGCTGCTGCGCGCTCATGTGACCGTGCGTCATGGATGCCGGGTGCGAGACCATGCTGCGCGCATCCCCGATGTTCGCGGCCAGGCGCACGACCCGCAGGGCGTCGATCACCCGCTCGAGGCGGGCGTCGTCGGCGGCGGGGTCCTCGGTCGCGACGAGGTCGAACGCGAACACGGCGGATGTGCCCCGCGGCAGGTAGCGCTGCGCGGCGGCGTGCCATGGGCTCCCCTCGAGCCCGGGGTGGTGCACGCGGGCGACCTCGGGGCGCTGCGCCAGGAACCGCGCCACCTCGAGGGCCGTGTCGCTGTGGCGGCGCATGCGCAGATCGAGCGTCTCGATCCCCTGGAGGAGCTGGAAAGCGCTCCACGCGGAGAGGGTCGGCCCGAAGTCGTGCACGTACTTCGAACGCAGGTACACCGTGAGCGCCTGACCGGTCGGGCCGAACCGCTCCCACAGCACCTGGTCGCCGAACCGCGGGGAGGGATGCGTGAACTGGGGCCAGCGCTGCGGATCGGCGCCGAAGTCGAAGCGCCCCATGTCGACGACCACGCCGCCCAGGGCGGTGCCGTGCCCACCGAGGTACTTCGTCACGGAGTGGACGACGAGGTCGGCGCCGTGATCGCCGGGGCGCAGCAGGAAGGGCGTCGCCACCGTGTTGTCGATCACGAGCGGCACGCCCGCCTCGTGCGCGATGTCGGCGACCGCGCGCACGTCGAGCACCGTGGCCAGCGGATTGGTGATCGACTCGGCGAAGAACGCGCGGGTCTCCGGACGGGCGGCCGCGCGCCACCCGTCCAGATCGTCCTGGTCGACGAACGTCACGTCGATGCCGAGGTCGGCGAGCGAGTCCGCGAGGAGGTCGACGGTGCCGCCGTACAGCTGCCGCGCCGCGACGACGTGGTGCCCCTGCGAGGCGAGCGCGAGGACGGCGCCCGCGGAGGCCGCCTGCCCGGACGCCACCGCGACGGCGGATCGGCCGCCCTCGAGCCGGGCGATCCTCTCCTCCAGCACGAGCTGCGTCGGGTTGGAGGTGCGGCTGTAGACGTTGCCGAGGGTGCGCAGCGCGAAGACGTCGCGCGCGTGGGCGAGCGAGGGGAACTCGTAGGCGTTGGACTGGTAGATGGGCGGTACGGCCGTGTTCTGCGCCGTTCCCGGCGTGTAGCCGGCCTGCACCTGAAGGGTCGCGAAGGCGGATGCCGCGGCATCCGGGCGCGCGGGATCACGGGTATCGCTCATGCCCACATCGTCACACGGACCCGCCGCCGAGCGGCAATGCGTGTGTCGCCGTGTGTCACGAGCGTCGGCGACGAGGCGCGGCGGGGCGCGTCAGGGCGTCAGGACGATCTTGCCGTCGACGCCCTCCTCGAGGAGGCGGTGGGCCTCGGCGGCGTCGGACAGCGGAAGCGAGGGGCCCGCCTCGATCGAGAACGCCCCCGCCGCCAGCAGGGCGACCGTCACCGGCAGGGCCTCGGCACGCCAGCCCAGCTCGACATCGGTGAGCGGTTCGGGCGAGCCGCCCGAGAACGCGCGGATGCCGAAGCCCGCGGCGTCCGCGCCGCGAACGATCGTGGCGATGCGGGCGTGGTCGGCGACGAGCTCGAGCGAGGCCTCGATCGCCTCGTCGGTGCCCGCGGCATCCAGTGCCACGGTGACGCCCTCCGGCGCCGCCTCGCGCACGCGCTCGATGAGGCCGGGGCCGTAGGCGACCGGCGTGGCACCGAGCCCCCGCACCCGATCGAAGCGGCGCTCGCTCGCGGTTGCCACGACACGGGCGCCCCACAGCGCGGCGTACTGGATGGCGGCCTGCCCGACCGCGCCGGATCCGGCGTGCACGAGCAGCGTGTCGCCGGCGCGCACCGCGAGCGAGCGCAGGCACTGATACGCGGTGCCGACCGGGATGCCGATGCCGGCGCCCTCCGCGGCCGAGACGCGCGGCGGGCGCGGCACGGCGTGGGCCGCCTCCACGACGACCTCGCTCGCGTACGACCCGCTCGTGTCACGGAACACCACGGCCTCGCCGACGGCGAACCCGGAGACCTCGGCGCCGACGGCGGTGACGACCCCCGCGCCGTCGCGCCCGATGCGGCGCGGCGCGCCCAGGGGGGAGGAGGCCCGGCGCCCCGAGCGCAGCTTCGCATCGATCGGGTTGACCCCCGCCGCCTCGACGCGCACGACGAGCTGCCGGGGCCCGGGCTGGGGCGCCGGCACCTCGGTCAGCTGGAGGACCTCGGGGCCGCCGTGGGAGGAGTACGTGATCGCGTGTGCCATGCCTTCACGTTATCCGCCGCGCAGGGCTTTCGCGATGCGCGGGAGCGAGACGGGCTCGGAGGTTCCCAGCTGCTGCGCGAACAGGCTCACGCGCAGCTCCTCGAGCAGCCAGCGCGTGCGCACGAGGGATGCCGCGGCATCCGGCGCCGGGGGGAGCGTGCCGCCGGCCTCGGCGTACGCCGCGAGGGCGCGCTCCATCTCGCTCTGGCGCTGCCGGTCGCGGCCGGCGTTGTCGGCGAGGCCGCGCAGGCGCGCGAGCGCCCCCTCGAGGTACCGCGGCAGGTGGGCGAGCCGTGCCGTGCCGGTGCGCAGCACGAATCCCGGGAAGACGAGCCCCGCGAGCTGTCCGCGCACGTCGTTCAGGGCCGGCAGGAGCGTGAGGGAGTTCGCCGAGCGCACCTCGCGTTCGGCGTCGCGCAGCAGCGTGAGGATGCGGGCCGTGAGCGAGACGGTCTGGAACAGCCGCTCGACGACCGCGGCGGAGAAGGCGCCCTGCACTGCGGCGAAGGCGGCGGCATCCCGCACCAGGCCCCCGTGCGCGGCCCCCTCGATCACCTCGTCGGCGACGGCGGCGCGGCAGTCCTCGATGAGCGCCTTGACCGAGGGGTAGGGGGAGGCGGCGAGGGCGAGCTTCTCGTTGGCGGTGAGGTGCTCCTGCACGTAGGACACGGGGGAGGGAACGGCCAGCAGCATGAGACGACGGATGCCGCGCCGCAGCTCGCGCGCGGCGGCCTCGGGCGTGCTCTCGACCCGCAGCGCGACGGAGGCGCCCTCGTCGACGAGCGTCGGGTATCCGCGCACGACGCCGCCGGCGACTCTCGTGTCGATCACCTCGGGCAGGTCGCCGAGGTCCCACGATGTGATCCCCGTGCGCTCGCGGAGGGCGACGACGGCTCCCGACGTCTCCGCACCCGGCCCCGGGGCGCCGGCGACGCGCGCGGCGGGGGCGGCTCCGGCGCCGGTGATGCGCGCCGCGACGCTCTCGCGGGCCCGGCCCGCCAGGCGAGACTGCAGCTCTGCGAGGTCTCGCCCCGCGCCGACCGTGCGCCCGCGCCCGTCGACGACGCGGAACGCCATGCGCAGGTGGGCGGGCACGCGTTCGAGCTCGAAGTCGGCCGCCGTCGCCGGCTGGCCCGCCGCTCGCTGCACGAGGCGGGCGAGCGCGTCGACCATCGCGGACGGCGGCAGCCCCTCGTGCGACTCGGGGCCCGACCCGGCGAGCTCGTCGCCGAAGCGCGCGGCCCAGTCGGCGGCCGGCACGACGTTGCGCCGGATCGCCTTGGGGAGGGCGCGCAGCATGGCGGCGATCAGCTCGGCGCGCATGCCCGGCACCTGCCAGTCGAACCCCTCGGGGCGCAGTCCCTGCAGCAGCGGAAGCGGGACGACGACGTTGACCCCGTCGTCGTCGGCGCCCGGCTCGAAGCGGTACGCGAGCGTCAGCGTCTGGTCGCCCTGCACCCACCGGGTGGGGAAG
This sequence comes from Microbacterium sp. NPDC078428, assembly GCF_044542535.1. Taxonomy (NCBI): domain Bacteria; kingdom Bacillati; phylum Actinomycetota; class Actinomycetes; order Micrococcales; family Microbacteriaceae; genus Microbacterium; species Microbacterium sp. NPDC078428. Next base: position 101,023 of record NZ_JBITUP010000002.1, on the reverse strand, counting down.
TCGCGGGCGTCCGCCCGCGCCTCCTCGGGGGCGAGGTCGCTCTGGCGCATGGTGAGCAGGTGGGGGGTGCGGGACTGCTGCTCCCGCCACCAGCGCTCGAACGAGCGCACGTCGAAGACGTCCCGCGGCACGCGCGCGTCGTAGAAGGCGAACACCGCCTCGTCCCCGACGAGGATGTCGCGGCGACGCTCCCGCTCCTCGAGCTTCTCGAGCCGCCGGCGCAGCTCGTGGTTCGCGCGCACGAACGCCGAGAGCCGCTTGTCGAGCACGGACGGATCCCACTCGCCCTCGACGAGCGCGTGCCGCACGAAGAGCTCTCGCGCGCCGTCGCGGTCGATCCGTGCGTATTGGATCCGCCTCCGGGGGATGATCTCGACGCCGAAGAGGGTCACCTTCTCGAACGCGACGGCGGCGCCGGCATCCTTGGACCAGTGCGGCTCGCTCACCTGACGCCCCGCGAGGTCGCCCGCGAGCGGCTCGGCCCACGCCGGGTCGATCGCGGCCACGGTGCGCGCGAACAGGCGCGAGGTCTCCACGAGCTCGGCGGCCATGACCGCCTGCGGGCGCTTCTTCTTCAGCCCCGACCCGGGGAAGACGGCGAAGCGGATGCCGCGGGCGCCGAGGTACTCGGCGGGCGCGGGGCGCCGGTCGCGGCGCTCGTTCGAGGCCTTCGCGAGAGCGCGCGCGTCGAGCACGCCGATGTGGGAGAGCAGCCCCGAGAGGATCGCGCGGTGGATCGCGTCGGGGTCGGCGGTCGTGGTCTCCTCGCGCGGCGCCCGCTCGGAGCCACCGCGCCCGCCCGGGTGGCGCACGAGGGTGCGCAGCTGGCGGTGCACGTCGAACCACTCGCGCACGCGCACGTAGTTGAGGTGCTCCGCGCGGCACAGCCGCCGGAACGCGCTCGAGCCGAGCTCGGACGCCCGCGTGCGCAGGTGGTTCCACAGGTTCAGCAGGCTGAGGAAGTCGCTCGTGGGGTCGGTGAACCGCGCGTGCAGCCGGTCGGCCTGCTCCCGCTCCGCCTCGGGGCGCTCGCGCACGTCCTGGATCGACAGGCCCGCGACGATCGCGAGCATCGCGTCGGTCGTGCCCTGGCGCTGCGCCTCGATCAGCATCCGCGCGAATCGGGGGTCGATCGGCATCCGCGCGATCTCGCGCCCCGTCTTGGTCAGCCGGGGCTCCGCCCCGGCGCGCACCGTGACCGCACCGAGCTCGACGAGCAGGTCGAGCGCCGCGCGCACGCCCCGCGAGTCCGGCGGCGTGAGGAAGGGGAACGCCTGGATGTCGCCGAAGCCCAGCGCGAGCATCTGCAGGATGACGGAGGCGAGGCTCGTGCGCAGGATCTCGGGCTCGGTGAACTCGGGGCGCCCCGCGAAGTCCTCCTCGCCGTAGAGGCGGATCGCGATGCCGTCGCTCGTGCGGCCGGCGCGCCCCGAGCGCTGCTGGGCGGAGGCCTGGGACACCGGCTCGATGGGGAGCCGCTGAACCTTGGCGCGGTTGCTGTAGCGGGAGATGCGCGCCGTGCCGGTGTCGACGACGTACTTGATGCCCGGAACCGTGAGGCTCGTCTCGGCGACGTTGGTGGCGAGCACGACGCGGCGCCGCACGCCCGCGACCGTCGACCGCTCGAACACGCGGTGCTGCTCGGCGGCGCTCAGGCGCCCGAACAGCGGCAGCACCTCGGTGGGGGATGCCGCGCCGCTGTAGGCCGCTCGCACGGCGTCGGCGGCGTCGCGGATCTCCGCCTCGCCCGGGAGGAAGACGAGCACGTCCCCGCGGGGCTCGCGGTCGAGTTCCTGCAGGGCGGCCACGACGCCGGCGATCTCGTCGCCGTCGACGTCGTAGGCCGGCACCTCGTCGTCGGCCAGGAGCGGGCGGTGGCGGATCTCGACGGGGTAGGTGCGGCCCGAGACCTCGATGATGGGCGCGGGTCGCCCCGCGGCATCCGCGAAGTGCTCGGCGAAGCTCTGCGGGTCGATCGTCGCGGACGTGATGACGACCTTGAGGTCGGGGCGATCCGGGAGGATGCGGCGCAGGTAGCCGAGCAGGAAGTCGACGTTGAGGCTGCGCTCGTGGGCCTCGTCGACGATGATCGTGTCGTAGCGGCGCAGCAGCCGGTCGCGGTGGATCTCGTTGAGCAGGATGCCGTCGGTCATCAGCGCGACGCGCGTGTCGGCGCCCACCGTGTCGGTGAAGCGCACCTTGTAGCCGACGGTCGTGCCGAGCTCGACGTGCAGCTCCTCGGCCACTCGTTCGGCGATCGTCCGCGCGGCGATGCGCCGCGGCTGCGTGTGCGCGATGCTCTCGCGGCCGAGCTCGAGGCAGATCTTCGGCAGCTGCGTCGTCTTGCCCGAACCGGTCGCGCCGGCGACGATGACGACCTGGTTGTCGCGGATCGCCGCGGCGATCTCCTCCCGCGCGCCGCTGACGGGCAGCTCCGGCGGGTAGGAGATCTGCAGGGCGGGCGCGGACATGGCCTTCCATCGTAGAGCGCCCCGCCGCCCCTAGGCTGAGGGCCATGGTGCACCCGGGCTGGCAGCGCGTCCGCTTCGTCGGCTTCGCGATCCCGACCGGCCCCGCCCAGGTCGCCCCGCTGGGCTCCCCGTCGGGGGGCGGCTCGGTCGGCGGCACCTACCTGGGTCTGCCGGATGCCGCGGCCGACATCGCCGGCAGGCTCGGCGTCCTGCGGGCCGCCGTGCGCGCCGCGCGCGATGCCCTGCCGGCCGAGGAGTCGGGGGTGCTCAACGTCTTCGTGGCGCCCGAGTTCTTCTGGCACGGACCGCAGGGGCCCTATCTCTACGCCGCGGGGGAGCCCGACCCCGTCGACGGGCTCATCGAGCGGCTCGCCGAGGAGTTCCCCGCCGACGAGTACGCCGATTGGCTGTTCGTCTTCGGCACGGCGGTCTCGGCCGAGGCCGACGACCCGCGGGAGATCTTCGCCCGCGCCACGACCCTCGTGCGCAACGGCGTCGTCGCCGATCTCGCGCGGCGCTACCGGCAGGCCTCGGGGGAGGACCAGGCGAAGATCTTCGAGATCGTCGAGGACTACCTGCAGTGGGGTCATGCGCACCCCGTCGTGCAGGTGCGCAACCGCGCGCTCGTGCTGGGCGGCGCGGCGCTGGGAACGCCCACCGGCGCCTTCCCCGAGCGCCTCGTCACGACCGAGAAGTCCCTCGACTCCGGCGAGGACTTCGTGCTCTGGGACACGACGGGCCGCGACGACGTCGTGACGGAGCAGATGGTCGCGCACGCGTTCGTCGACCTCTCCGGCGGAGACCTCAAGCGCCGCGCCGGCGATGCGCACGCGATCGTGCGGCTGGATCCCGGCTCGGAATGCCCCGTGGACGTGGGGGTGGAGATCTGCCTCGACCACGCCGACGGGCGGTTGCGGCGCGGCCTGCCCCGCAACCGCTGGCCCCGCGACGCGGGCGAGGGCCTCGAACTGCAGCTCGTCCCCTCGTGCGGGGCGTCGCTGCGCGCCGACGCGATCGCCGCGGCATCCGGCGGCTACGTCTTCAACGTCGACGGCCAGCACGCCCTCGCCGACGACGTGCGGCCCGTGGGCGCCGGATCCGTCGCGGGAGTGCTGTGCGCGTGGGGCAACTACGTCGCGCCGGCGAACCCGCGCTATCGCGCCCACACGCAGCTCGCGCGCGTGAGCCGCGCGGCGTCGGGCGCCGACGCGAAGTCGCCGAGCTCGACGGTCGCCGTGCTCGACCGGCTGCCGGGCGATGTCGTCTCGGTCATCGCCGTGCCGCCCCGCGCGACGCTCGACACGTTCTTCGCCGGCGGGTCGGGAGCGCTGCACGTCTATGGGCTGCACGACCCGCTGCCGCTGCCGCGTTCCTAGGCTGGGGACATGACGATTCCCGCTCTGCGACTGAATTCCGGCCACGACATCCCCCAGCTCGGCTACGGCGTGTTCAAGGTCCCCGCCGACGACACCGCCCGCGCGGTCGGCGAGGCCCTCTCGCTCGGCTACCGCCACATCGACACGGCGGCGATCTACGGCAACGAGGAGGGCGTCGGCGCCGCGATCGCGGCCTCCGGCATCCCGCGCGAGGAGCTCTTCATCACGACCAAGCTCTGGAACGACCGTCATGAGGGCGACGAGCCCCACAAGGCGATCGACGAGAGCCTCGCAAGGCTCGGCCTCGACCACGCGGACCTCTACCTCGTGCACTGGCCGACCCCCGCGCGCGACAACTTCGTCGAGGCGTGGCGGGCGCTGATCCGGATCCGCGATGCCGGCAAGACCCGCTCCATCGGCGTCTCGAACTTCCTCGTCCCGCACCTCGAGCGCATCGTGGCCGAGACCGGCGAGGTGCCGGCGGTCGATCAGATCGAGCTGCACCCCGCCCACCAGCAGCGCGAGACGGTGGCATGGGCGAAGGCCAACGGCTCGATCATCGAGGCGTGGGGCCCGCTCGGGCAGGGCAAGTACGACCTCTTCTCCGAGGCCGCCGTGGCCGACGCCGCCGCGGCGCACGGGAAGACGCCGGCTCAGGTCGTGCTGCGCTGGCACATCCAGAAGGGCAACGTCGTCTTCCCGAAGTCGGTGCGCACCGAGCGCCTGCGCGAGAACCTCGACCTGTTCGGGTTCGCGCTCAGCGACGCGCAGATGGCGGCGATCGATGCCCTCGACCCGGGCGACGGCTCGGGCCGTGTCGGCCCGCACCCCGACGAGCTCAACTGACCCCCCGCTCCGCGGGGCGCCCGTGCCCCGGGCGTCCTGCGGAGCACCGCGGCCCAGGCGAGGAGATCTGCTCGGGAGAGGACCCGATCCGGCCCGGGGCTCCTCGCCTCGGCAGATCTCCTCCCTTCGGCAGATCTCCTCGTCTCCGCAACCCCCGCGCCGCGCCCCGCGAGGGGGCGTAGCGTGAAGCGATGGCCTCACGCCTCGAACACGTCCAGAGCCCGTACCTGCGCCAGCACGCGGGCAACCCCGTCGACTGGTTCCCGTGGGGGAGGGAGGCGTTCGACGAGGCGCGCCGGCGCGATGTCCCCGTGCTGGTATCGATCGGATACTCGACCTGCCACTGGTGCCACGTCATGGCGCGGGAGTCCTTCGCCGACCCCGAGACGGCGGCCGACCTCGCCGAGGGCTTCGTCGCGATCAAGGTCGACCGCGAGGAGCACCCCGAGGTGGACGCCTCCTACATGGCGGCCGCCTCGGCCTTCACGCCGCACCTGGGCTGGCCGCTGACGGTGTTCACGACGCCGGAGGGCGTGCCCTTCTACGCGGGCACCTACTATCCGCCCGGGCCGAGGCCGCCCCTCCCGGCGTTCCGCGACGTGCTGCGCGCCGCACGGGAGGCCTGGACGAACCGGCGCGACGAGGTGGATGCCACGGCATCCGCCATCACGGCGTCGCTCGCCCGCCGCGGCGACGCGGCCGAGAAGGAAGGCTCCGTGCCCTCGGCGGGCGCCCTCATCGCGGCCGCCCGCTCCCTCGCGGCGCAGGAGGACCCCGACCACGGCGGCTTCGTGAACGCACCGCGCCCCGCGCCGAACACCCCCAAGTTCCCCGTCGCCACGGCGCTGGGCTTCCTGCTCACGCCGCTCGTGCGGGCGGCCGCCCCCGCCGAATCGGCCGCCGCAGCCCGGGCGATGAACGCGATGGCCGGCTCCGAGCTGCGCGACCCCGTCGAGGGCGGGTTCTTCCGCTACGCGACGCGGCGGGACTGGGGCGTGCCGCACTACGAGCGGATGCTCACCGACAACGCCCTGCTGCTGGATGCCGCGACGGCGCTGGGCGACCACGCCACCGCGGCGGGGATCGCGTCGTTCCTGCTCGAGGTGCTGCGCCGCCCCTCGGGAGGGTTCGGCGCCGCGCAGGACTCGGAGTCGATCATCGACGGTCGCCGCGACGAGGGCGGCTACTACGCGCGGGATGCCGCGGGTCGCACCGGGCTCGAGCCGCCCGCCGTCGACGGGAAGGTCGTCACCGGCTGGAACGGGCTCGCGATCGGGGCGCTCGCGCGCGCCGGGGCGCGGTGGGGCGAGCCGCACTGGATCGCCGCCGCCGAGGATGCGGCGCGCACCGTGCTCCGCGACAACCGCGCGCCGGACGCGGGTGGCGGCATCGGCGCGCTCGTGCGCGCCTCGCTCGAGGGCACGCCCTCTGCGGCCGCGGCGACCCTCGCCGACTACGGCCAGCTCGCGCGCGGGCTCGTCGCGCTCGCCGTCGCCGGCGGCGCGCCCGAGCACGCCGCCGCGGCGCGAGAGCTCGTGGACGCGTGCTTCGCGGAAGCGCCGGACGGTCGGCCCGCCGTGCCCGGGGGAGGCGATCCCGTGTTGCGCGAAGGCGCCATGACGGTGGCCGCCGAGGCGACCGACGGAGATCAGCCCTCCGGGCTCTCCGCGATCGCCGCCGCCTGCCTCGACCTGTGGCTCCTCGGCGCCCCCGAGGAGTACCGCCGGCGCGCCGAGCGCATCGTCGCCGCCCACGCGCCCGAGGCGCTCGCGCGCCCCCTCGCGCACGGCGAGCTGCTGCGCGTGGCCGCGGTGCTGGCCGACGAGCCGCGCCAGCTCGTCGTCGTGACCGCCGAACCCGCCGCGCCGCTCGTGGGCGCCGCGCGCAGGGTAGACGCCGACGTCGTCGCGATCGTGACGCCGGATGCCGCGGCCGGCCTCGCCGCGGCGGGGTTCTCGCTCTTCGAGGGCAAGACGGCCGCCGCGGCCCCCGTCGCCTACGACTGTCGCGCGTTCGTCTGCCGGCTGCCCACGTCGCACCCGGCGGACCTTCCCCGGGAGCGGGTCAGATCCAGCTGATCATCCAGTTGTGGAGGCGCCAGAAGTCGTAGGGGACCTCCGTCGCCGTCCACACGGGGTACCAGAACACCGTCAGCAGCACGGCGACCGCGAGCACGACCGCGACGACGCCCTGACCCCCCGCGCGCCGCTCGGGGGCGGCATCCGGCCGGCCGGCGAGGCGCTGCAGCGCGAGCATGAGCGCGAGCACGACGAAGGGCATCATCACGACCGTGTAGAACTGGAAGATCGTCCGCTCGGGGTACAGGAGCCACGGCACATAGGTGGCGGCGACCCCGGCGAGCACGAACCCCGCGCGCCAGTCGCGCACGCGCCCGCCGCCGGGCCACGCGAGGCGGATCGCGAGGAAGACGATCGCCGCCATCCCGGCGTACCAGATGAGCGGGTTCGGGACCGAGGAGATCGCCTGCACGCAGCCGCCCGACATGTCGCAGCCCTCCGTGCCCCGCTCGACCTTCTCCCAGAACATCGACGTCGGTCGCAGGAGCAGGGGCCACTGCCACGCCGGCGAGGCGTAGGAGTGCTCGACCGTGAGGCCCACGTGGAAGCGGTAGATCGCCTCGTGGTAGTTCCAGAGCGCGACGAGCGGGTTCTCCGCCGAGTCGCGGTCGTATCCGCCGCCGGTGAGGAGCCATCCGCTCCAGCTGGCGAGGTAGGGCGCCGCGGCGACGGGCACGAGCAGGAGGAAGCTGACCGGACCCTGCCGCACGGCGGCGTCGCTGGCCCAGCCGTCGATTCCGGCGTGCCGCCGGGCGAGGGCGTCCGAGACGACGACGTAGATTCCCGCCGCGGCGAGGACGTAGACCCCCGACCACTTCACGGCGGCGGCCGCACCGAGCGTCGCGCCGGCGGCCACCAGCCACGGTCGCGCCCACATCACGGGTCCCGTCGACACCGGCATCCCGCCGGCGCCCCGCGCGCCCGCCGTCCAGGCGATGCGCGTCTGCATGCGGTCGCGGTCGATCAGGAGGAAGAGGAAGGCGAGCGCGACGAGAAGCGCGAGGAGGCCGTCCAGGAGCGCGATGCGGCCGAGCACGATTCCGAGCCCGTCGATCGCGAGGAGGAAGCCCGCGACGCAGCCCCACAGCGTCGAGCCCGTCAGGCGCCGGCCGATGAGGATGACGACGAGCACGGTCGCCGTGGCCGCGAGCGCGATGGCGATGCGCCAGCCCCACGCGGAGTCCGCCCCGAAGGCTCCGAGGCCGAGGGCGATGAGCCACTTCCCGAGCGGGGGATGGACGACGAAGCTGCCCTCGGGCAGGAACGAGAACACGTCGCCGGCGAGGAACGCCGCGTCGGGGTCGGCCGGCCAGGAGCCCTCGTATCCGAGGTGCAGGAGCGTCCAGGCATCCTTGGCGTAATAGGTCTCGTCGAAGACGAGGGCGTGGGGATGCGCGAGGTTCCACAGCCGCAGCACGCCCGCCAGCAGCACGACGAGCGCCGGGCCCAGCCAGCGCCACAGGCGCCCGATGCGGGGCCGCGTCCGCATCCGCTCGCGCACGCGCTCGACGGGGGTGACCCGTCGCTCCGGCACCGCGGTATCGTCCGCGAGGGCGTCGGGGGCGGGCTGCACCCCGCCAGCATAGGCTGGCGTGGTGCTCATCCTCGCGGCGACCCCGATCGGAAACCTCGGGGACGCCTCGCGCCGGCTCGTCGAGACGCTCGGCTCCGTGCGGATCGTCGCGACCGAGGACACGCGCACGACGGTGCGGCTGCTCGCGGGCCTCGGCATCCAGAACCGTCCGCGGTTGATCGCGCTGCACGACCACAACGAGAAGGAGCGTGCGGCCGAGGTCGTCGCCCTCGCGCGCGACGAGGACGTTCTCATGCTCTCCGATGCGGGGATGCCGACGGTCTCCGACCCCGGGTACGGCCTCGTCGCCGAAGCCATCGCGCAGGGCGTGGACGTGACGGTCATCCCCGGCCCGAGCGCGGTGCCCACTGCGCTCGCCCTCTCCGGACTGCCGACCGACCGGTTCGCGTTCGAGGGCTTCGCGCCGCGCAAGCCCGGCGAGCGACGCACGGCGTTCGCGGCGCTCGCGGCCGAGCCGCGCACGATGGTCTTCTTCGAGGCGCCCGCCCGTGTGGCCGCCACGCTGGAGGCGATGGCCGCGGCGTTCGGCGCCGACCGGCGCGCGGCCGTGTGCCGCGAGCTCACGAAGCTGCACGAGGAGGTCGCCCGCGGAACCCTCGCCGAGCTGGCCGAGTGGGCGGCTCCGGGCGTGCGCGGCGAGTGCGTCATCGTCGTGGCGGGCGCGGCCGCCCGTCGCGTGCCGCTCGAGGACGCCGTGTCGCAGGTGCTCGAGCGCGCGTCGGCAGGCGAACGCCTGAAGGCCGCGTGCGCCGCGGTCGCGAGCGCGACGGAGCATTCCTCCCGCGACCTGTACCAGGCCGCGCTCGCCGCGCGCTGACCCGGCACCGGCCGGGCGCCGCCGTCACACCGCCGGGCCGCGGCATCCGCCCCGCCTAGAATCGACGGGTGACTTCCCGCGGTTCGTTCTACATCACCACCCCGATCTACTACCCGAGCGATGTGCCCCACATCGGGCACGGGTACACGACGGTGGCGGTCGACGCGCTCGCGCGCTGGCACCGCCAGGCGGGCGATGACACCTGGATGCTCACGGGCACGGACGAGCACGGCCAGAAGATGATCCGCGCGGCGTCGGCGAACAACGCCACCCCGCAGGAGTGGGTCGACAAGCTCGTCACCGAGTCGTGGTTTCCGCTGCTCGAGACCCTCGACATCGCCAACGACGACTTCATCCGCACGACGCAGGAGCGCCACGAGACGCGCGTGCAGACCTTCCTGCAGGCGATCTACGACCGCGGCTACATCTACGCCGGCGAGTACGAGGCGCTGTACTGCGTCGGCTGCGAGGAGTTCAAGCCCGAGTCCGAGATCGTCGACGGCTCCGGACCCTTCGAGGGCCTCAAGGTCTGCGCCATCCACTCCAAGCCCCTCGAGCTGCTGCAGGAGAAGAACTACTTCTTCAAGCTCAGCGAGTTCGCCGAGCCGCTCCTGGCCCTCTACCGCTCGCAGCCCGACTTCATCCGACCCGAGTCGGCGCGCAACGAGGTCATGTCGTTCGTGCGCTCGGGGCTGAAGGACCTCTCGATCTCGCGCTCGACGTTCGACTGGGGCATCAAGGTGCCGTGGGATGCCTCGCACGTCATCTACGTATGGGTCGACGCGCTGCTGAACTACGCCACGGCCGTGGGCTACGGCGCCGACCCCGAGACGTTCGAACGCCGGTGGCCGGCCTACCACGTCGTCGGAAAGGACATCCTCCGCTTCCACGCCGTCATCTGGCCCGCCATGCTCATGGCGGCGGGCGTCGACGTTCCCCGGGGCGTCTTCGCCCACGGCTGGCTGCTCGTGGGCGGCGAGAAGATGTCGAAGTCGAAGCTCACGGGCATCGCCCCGACCGAGATCACCGACGTGTTCGGCTCCGACGCGTACCGGTTCTACTTCCTGTCGGCGATCGCGTTCGGGCAGGACGGGTCCTTCTCCTGGGAGGACCTCTCGGCCCGCTACCAGGCCGAGCTCGCCAATGGCTTCGGCAACCTCGCCTCCCGCACGGTGGCGATGATCGGCAAGTACTTCGGCGGGGCCGTGCCCGAGCCGGCGGACTACACCGACGCCGACCTGGCGATCCAGCGGATCGTGGCGGATGCCGCGGCCACCGCCGACGCCGCGGTCGAGCGGTTCCGCATCGACGAGGCGATCGAGGCGATCTGGACGATCGTCGACGCCCTCAACGGCTACATCACCGAGAACGAGCCGTGGGCGCTGGCGAAGGACGAGGCATCCCGCCCGCGCCTGGGCACCGTGCTCTACACCTGCGCCGAGGGCCTGCGCGCCCTCGCGGTGCTGCTGTCGCCGGTGATGCCGGTCTCGACCCGGAAGCTGTGGGCGTCGCTCGGCGCCGAGCAGGAGCTGGGCGCGCTCGAGGAGCAGCCGATCCGCGAGGCCGGGGCCTGGGGCATGCTCCCCCCCGCCGCGCAGACGCAGCCGCTCGCGCCCCTGTTCCCCCGCGTCGAGCAGCCCGAATGATCCCCGGCGTGCTGCCGAACGGTCGCGACACGCCGCGCGGATGCCGCGGCCCGCGGCGCGTCGCGACCGTTCGCGGCGAGGGAGGACGCCCGTGAGCGACCCCTCGCAGTACGTGCGCCAGCGCGAGAAAGGGGCGCGCGATGTGACCTACCCCGACGCGCCCGAGCCGCTCGCCGTGCCGGTGTACGACAATCACGCGCACCTCGAGATCGCGGACGGGCCGTCGGCGGGGGAGGACGCCGAGGGGCTCTCGCTCGACGAGCAGCTCGAGCGCGCGTCCGCCGTCGGGGTGATCGGCGTCGTGCAGGCGGGCGGCGACATCGAGTCGAGCCGGTGGTCGGCGTGGGCCGCGGCATCCCACCCGCGCGTGCTGGCGGCGGTCGCCATCCATCCGAACGAGGCCCCGGCGTACGCCGAGGCCGGCCGGCTCGACGAGGCCATCGCCGTGATCGACGAGCTCGCGGCGCAGCCCCGCGTGCGCGCGATCGGGGAGACGGGCCTGGACTTCTTCCGCACCGGGGAGGCCGGCCTGCCCGCGCAGTTCGAGAGCTTCGAGGCGCACATCGCGCTGGCGAAGAAGCACGGCATCGCGATGCAGATCCACGACCGCGACGCCCACGATGCCGTCCTCGAGACGCTCGAGAGGGTCGGTGCCCCCGAGCGCACGGTCTTCCACTGCTTCTCGGGTGACGCCGACATGGCGCGCATCGCCGCCGATCGCGGGTACTGGCTCTCGTTCGCGGGCAACGTCACGTTCAAGAACGCGCAGAACCTGCGCGACGCCCTCGCGGTGATCCCGCGCGAGAGAATCCTCGTCGAGACGGATGCCCCGTTCCTCACGCCCACGCCCCATCGCGGGCGACCGAACGCGCCCTACCTGATCCCCGTCACGGTGCGCTTCATCGCCGAGGAACTGGGGGCCGACGTCGACGCGCTGTGCGCGCAGATCGCGGCGAACACCCTCGAGGTCTACGGCCCCTTCGACGGCTGACCCCGCCCGCGCGCCCGCGCTCGCCTGTCACGAACCGCTCCGTCGGTCGGGCTCGCCTGTCACGAACCGCTCCATCGGTCGGGCTCGCCTGTCACGAACCGCTCCGCCGTCGGCGCGCGGAGATCGATATGCGACAGGTGAGCATCCGTGACGCTCAGCGGGGGCGATCGAGATGCGGTACGGGCGAGCGCCCACGGGGCTCAGCGGGCGGCGGATGCCTTGGGCTTCGTCGTGAAGAGCGTCTCGGTCTGCTCGAGCTCCATCCCCTTGGTCTCGGGGATCTTCGTCAGCACGTAGACGAACGACAGCGCCGCGAAGACGGCGTACATCGCGTAGGTGACCGGGAGCGACCAGCCCGACATCGCCGGGAAGCTGACCGTGATGAGGAAGTTCGCGATCCACTGCGCCCCGGCGGCGACACCGAGCGCCTTCCCGCGGATGCGGCTCGGGAAGATCTCGCCCAGCAGCACCCACACGAGGGGGCCCCACGAGGCGCCGAAGCCGATGACGAAGATGTTGGCCGCGACGAGCGCGATCGGGCCCCAGGCGCCCGGCAGCGAGACCTCGCCGTCGACCGTCTCGGCGAAGGCGAACGCGAGGGCCATCGTGCCGAGCGAGGCCGTCATCATGACCGAGCCGGTGAGCAGGATCGGCTTGCGGCCGACGCGGTCGACCAGGGCGATGGCGACGATCGTGACGAGGACGTTCGTGACGGACGTGATGACGCTGATCAGAAGGGAGTTCGACTCCGTGAACCCGACGGCCCGCCAGAGCGTCGTGGAGTAGTAGAAGATCACGTTGATGCCGACGAACTGCTGGAACACCGACAGGATGATGCCGACCCACACGATCGGCTGCAGTCCGAAGCGGGGGCCCCTGAGCGAGACGCCCTTGGACTTGCGGTCTTCGGCGATGCGTTGCTCGAGCTCGCGCATCGTCTGGTCGAGGTCGGCCTTCGGCACGAGCCGGGCGAAGATCTCCCGGGCCTCGTCGTAGCGTCCCTTCGCGATGAGGAAACGCGGGGACTCGGGCATCGTGAACGCGAGAACGCCGTAGACGACGGCGGGGACGGCCTCCACGAGCAGCATCCAGCGCCACGCCTCGAGCCCGAGCCACAGCTGCGACGACGATCCGCCCGCGATCCCGGCCAGGAGGGCGTTCGAGAGCAGCGCACCGAAGATCCCGAGGGTGATCGCGAGCTGCTGCAGCGAGCCGAGCGTGCCGCGGATCTGCCGCGGCGCGATCTCGGCGATGTAGGCGGGCGCGACGACCGAGGCGATGCCGATGCCGAGGCCGCCGATGAAGCGCCACACCGTCAGGTCCGCCGCGCTGAACGCGAGGCCCGATCCGATCGCGCTGACGAAGAACAGCGCGGCGCCGATCATCATGACCCGCAGGCGACCCCAGCGGTCGCTGAGAACGCCCGCGAGCACCGCGCCGAGGGCGCAGCCGAGGAGGGCGACGGCGACGACGAAGCCCGTCACGACGTCGTTCAGGCCGAACTGGTTCTCGATCGAGTCGACCGCGCCGTTGATGACGGAGGAGTCGAAGCCGAAGAGGAAACCGCCGACGGCGGCGGAGATCGACAGGGCCACGGCGCGCCGGCCGAGAGGGCTCTTCATCGAGAACGCTGCCGTGGGGATGGTGCCGGTTCTGCTCACGTGCGTCACCCTACCCTCACCCCGTCGGGCGGGGCCGTAGAGTTGACAGGTGTCGGTGCACCTGCTCGGCGCGGCCGAGATCCGCGCTCTCGCGTCCGAGCTCGGGGTCACGCCGACCAAGAAGCTCGGGCAGAACTTCGTCGTCGACGCCAACACCGTGCGCAAGATCGTGCACCTCGCGCGCGTGCGACCCGGCGACCGGGTCGTCGAGGTCGGCCCGGGCCTGGGGTCGCTGACCCTCGCGGTCCTCGAGGCGGGGGCAACCGTCACCGCCGTCGAGATCGACTCGCGGCTGGCGGCGCGGCTGCCCGCGACGGCGGCCGCGCACGGCGTGCCCGAGGGGGCGCTCACCGTCGTGGATGCCGATGCCCTCGCGGTGCGGGAGCTTCCCGGAGACCCCGGCGTGCTCGTGGCGAACCTGCCCTACAACGTCTCGGTCCCCGTGCTGCTGCACTTCCTCGAGACATTCCCGCGGCTGGGCCGCGGCGTCGTGATGGTGCAGGCGGAGGTGGGGGAGCGGCTCGCCGCACCGCCGGGCTCGAAGACCTACGGCGCCCCGAGCGTCAAGGCCGCCTGGTACGGCCCGTGGCGGCTCGCCGGCACCGTGGCCCGGCAGGTGTTCTGGCCCGTGCCGGGGGTCGACTCCGTGCTGGTCGCGTTCGAGCGCGACGGGACCGGCCGGGGCACCGAGGAGGAGCGCCGTCGCACGTTCGCGATCGTCGACGCGGCGTTCCAGCAGCGCCGCAAGATGCTCCGGCAGGCGCTCGCGGGGGTGCTCGGGGGCTCGGCCGCCGAGGCATCCGCCGTCCTCGAGTCGGCGGGGATCGCCCCGACCGTGCGCGGCGAGCAGCTGGGGGTCGAGGAGTATCTGCGCATCGCCCGCGCGGCGCCGGGTCGCTAGCCTGGAGCGGTGACCGAGACGCCTTCCTTCTATTCGCGCGGGGGCGACCTGCACCGCCCCTACACCGCCGCCCCCGACCGATACGACCTGGCCGACTACCGGCGGGTCGGCACGAGCGGGCTGAAGCTTCCCCCCATCTCGCTGGGGTTGTGGTGGAACTTCGGCGACAACATCCCGTTCGACGACCAGCGCGCGCTGCTGCGCCACGCCTTCGACTCGGGCATCACGCACTTCGACCTGGCGAACAACTACGGCCCGCCCTACGGCTCCGCCGAGACGAACTTCGGCCGCATAATGCGGGAGGATCTCGCCCCCTACCGCGACGAGCTCATCATCTCCTCGAAGGCCGGCTACGACATGTGGCACGGCCCCTACGGGGACCACGGCTCGCGCAAGTACCTCCTCGCGAGCGCCGAGGCATCGCTGACCCGTATGGGCCTGGACTACGTCGACATCTTCTATTCGCATCGCGTCGACGCCGACACGCCGATCGAGGAGACCGTCGGGGCGCTCGACACGCTCGTGCGGCAGGGCAAGGCGCTCTACGTGGGCATCTCGTCGTACAGCGCCGAGCGCACGGCGGCCGCCGCGGCGGTGGCCCGCTCGCTCGGGACTCCCCTCGTCATCCACCAGCCCTCCTACTCGATCCTGAACCGCTGGATCGAGGACGGGCTGACCGGCGTGCTGCGCCAGGAGGGCATGGGCGCGATCGCGTTCACTCCGCTCGCGCAGGGGCTGCTCACCGACAAGTACCTCGGCGACGGCCCCGCCGAGCGTGCGCAGAAGCGCGCGTCGCTTCCCGAGCGACCGCTGTCGGAGCAGGGGCGCTCGACGCTGCGGGCGCTCGATGCCATCGCGAAGGAACGCGGGCAGAGCCTCGCGCAGATGGCGCTGCAGTGGGTGCTGCGCGACGGCGTCGTCGCATCGGCGCTGATCGGGGCGTCCCGGCCCTCGCAGCTCGATGAGAACCTCGGTGCACTCGCCGGGCCCGCGTTCGACACCGAGGAGATCGAGCGGATCGATGCGCTGTCGGACGGGATCGACGTCAACCTCTGGGCGGAGTCGTCCGAGAAGTGATCCCCGCGTCCGACGCCGACCGCGTGCGCGTGCGCGCCCCGGGCAAGGTCAACCTCTTCCTCGAGGTGGGCGCCGTGATGCCCGACGGCTATCACGAGCTGGCGACGGCATTCCAGGCGGTCTCGCTGTACGAGGACGTGTGGGCCACGGCATCCGACGACTTCACCATCGAGGTGACCGGGTCGGTCGACACGAGCGGTGTTCCGCTCGACGACCGGAACCTGGCCCTGCGCGCCGCGCGCCTGCTCGCCCGCAAGACGGGACAGGCCGGCGGCGTGCACCTGCATGTGCGTAAGGGCGTGCCGGTCGCGGGCGGCATGGGGGGCGGGTCGGCGGATGCCGCGGCGGCGCTCGTCGCGTGCGACGCGCTGTGGGGGACCGAGCTGACGAACGCGCAGCTGCACCAGCTGGCCGCCCGCCTGGGCGCGGACGTGCCGTTCTCGCTGCACGGCGGCACGGCCGTGGGCACGGGACGCGGGGACGAGCTCAGCGCCGCCCTCGCGCGGGGCCGGTTCGAGTGGGTCTTCGCGACGGATGCCGACGGCCTGTCAACGCCCGACGTCTACACCGAGCTCGACGCGCACCGCGAGCGCCGGCGCACCGACATCGCTCCCGCGCCGACGCAGCCGCTCGTCGACCCCGACGTCCTGCACGCCCTGCGCGCCGGCGACCCCGTACGGCTGGCCGCGTGCCTGCGCAACGACCTGCAGGCCGCGGCGCTGAACCTGCGTCCCGAGCTGTCAGAGGTGCTCGAGCTGGGGGAGTCGGCGGGTGCGCTCGCCGGGATCGTGTCGGGGTCCGGACCCACCGTAGCGTTCCTGTGCGAGGACCCGGAGGCGGCCCTCGACGTGCGCGTCGCGCTCGCCGCGCTGGGGCGCGACGCGTTCCACGCCCACGGGCCCGTGCCGGGCGCGCGGCTGCTGCCCGCCTGAGCGCCGTTACACCTCCGCCCAGGCCTCGCGGGCCGTGCGCCGCAGCAGGGCGCGGTCGCTGCGCTCCGTGAGCGCCCGCTCCCCCCGGCCGCGCGCGGCGACGGCGGCGCGCGCGAACTCCTGCGCGTGCTTCGGGCAGTGCGCCGCGCACGCCGCGAGCGTCTTCTGCAGGCGCAGCTGCACCTCGATCATGCCGGCGCCGTCGCGGGCGATCGGGCGGAAGGCGTCCTCGACGAGGTCGCGGATGCCGGGGGCGGGCACGAAGACCCGGTCGCACGCGGTCGCGTCCGGATCCGGCGAGGCCTCGAGGACGGCGAAGACCCGCTGCAGCGATCCCAGCACCTCGACGGCCGTGCCGGGGTCGTTGGTGGAGGGGGAGAGGGCGCGGCTGGCGATCTCGGCCAGGGCGATGACGCCCAGGCGCGGGTCCTGCTCGTACGTGCGGTGGGGGTCGACCGTGAAGGCTCGGCGCAGCGCGCGGCATCCGTCCTCGTCGAGCCCGCCGACCACGCGGGCGAGGGGGCGCGTGGCGTCCGCCACGGTGCCCGGGATTGCGGTGACGTGCACCGTCGTGTCGGCGTCGTCGGCGATGCGCTGCAGGGCCGCGACGTCGATCGCCGTGATGTATCCGATGTCTTCCGCGTGCACGGCCCGAGCGGCGGCGGGGATCGGTGCGGCGGGCCGGCCCCCCAGATGCGGACGGGCGGCGAAGTGCCGCGCGGCGCGCGTCGCGGCGTCCTCCACGCGGTCGATCACATCGGACATGCGGCCGAACTGCGCCAAGTGCGCGATCCAGCGCAGCAGCGTGATCGTGATGATCGCGATCACGCCGAGCGTGCCGAAGAAGAGCACCGTGCGCGCCTGCCCGCTGTAGTACCCCGTGGAGAGGGCGACGATGCCGACGATCGCGAACAGGAACGACCCGATGAACGTCGACAGCGCGTTCTGCGAGGTGGGGTCGGCGACCAGCAGCTGCGTCGCGCGGGGCGTGGCGGTGGTCGTCGCCGCGGAGTAGGCCTGCACCATCGCCGTGAGCGAGAAGGTCGTGACCGCGAGCATCGACGAGGCCATGATCTGGAGGATGTTGTCGACCGAGTTCTGTCCGAGCTCGACCCCGAGCGCGTCGGGGAGGAAGGGGCCGAGCAGCCCGGCGACGAGGGCGAGCGCGACCGCCGCGATGCTGAACACAGCGGCCCGGAACCAGATCCGCCGCACCAGCCTTCCGAGAAACACCTTCCAACCGCCCACGCGACCACCTCCGCGCCTCACCCTATGGGGCGGCGGGGCCGCGCCCCGACCGAGGACACGCGTGATCCGTCGACGAGGCGGCGTCCGGCACCGGCATCTCCGGCGTCACGGACCGACCGCGCGTAGCGGGTAGGGCGCTTCTTCTGCAACACCCGCCCCGCGTGCCGGCGGGTGCCGTTAGGCTCGAACCCCCGCCACCCGGCCCGCTGGAGGAACCGTGCGCGCAGTCTGGAGCGATCATGTGATCGCCGAAGCCCCCGAGGAAGACCTGGTCCGCATCGAGGGAAACTGGTACTTCCCTCCCTCGAGCATCGCCGAGGGAGTGCTCGAAAGCAGCGACACCCCGTACACCTGCGCCTGGAAGGGCGCGGCGCAGTACTTCTCGATCGCCACGCCCGACGGCCGCTTCGAAGACGGCGCATGGAGCTACCCCTCCCCGTATCCCGGCTCGTTCGAGCGGGTCGGCCGCGACTATTCCGGCTTCGTGGCCTTCTCTCCCGGAGTCGAGGTCGGCTGATCGCCGCCTGACGCTCGCCACCGCCGCCCGACGAGGGGACCCCGCTCGTGATCGAGTTCTCCGCCGTGTCCAAGGTCTTCCCCGACGGCACGACCGCCGTGGACGACTTCAGCCTCCTCCTCCCGTCCCGCAAGACGACGGTGCTGGTCGGGTCCTCGGGCTGCGGGAAGACCACGCTGCTGCGGATGATCAACCGCATGGTCGAGCCGACGGCCGGCACGATCACGATCGACGACGAGGACATCGCCGCGCGCCCGCCCGTTCAGCTGCGGCGCAGCATCGGCTACGTCATGCAGAACTCCGGCCTGCTGCCGCACTTCACCGTCATCGACAACATCGCCACCGTGCCGGTGCTGCAGGGGACGCCCAAGAAGGAGGCGCGGGAGCGCGCGCGTGAGCTGATGGACACCGTCGGGCTCGACCGCGCGATGGCCGACCGCTACCCGAGCCAGCTCTCGGGAGGACAGCAGCAGCGCGTCGGCGTCGCGCGCGGGCTCGCCGCCGACCCGAACATCCTGCTGATGGACGAGCCGTTCGGCGCGGTCGACCCCATCGTGCGGGCCGAGCTGCAGGAGGAGCTGCTGCGGCTGCAGCGCGAGATCGGCAAGACGATCGTGTTCGTCACGCACGACATCGACGAGGCCTTCCTCCTCGGCGACCAGGTCGTGATCCTCGAGAAGGGCGCCCGGATCGCGCAACTGGGCAGCCCCGACGAGATCATGGAGAAGCCCGCGTCGGAGTTCGTGGAGACGTTCATCGGCGCCGACCGGGGCAAGCGCGCGCTGAGCCTGAAGCGCACCGCCCACGGAACCGTCGTCGTCGACGCCGACGGGCGCACGCAGGGCGCCCTCGTGGAGGAGCCCGCCCCGTGACCTGGGTGCTCGACAACCTCGACCTCATCGGCGATCTGACGCTCATCCACCTGCGTCAGAGCGTCATCGCGATCGTGTGCGGATTCGTGCTGTCCGTGCCGATCGGATGGGTCGCCTTCCGATACAGCCTGCTGCGCAGCGGTCTGATCACGATCGTCGGGCTGCTCTACACGATCCCCTCGCTCGCGCTGCTCATGCTGCTGCCGGTCGTGTTCGGCTACAGCGCGATCAGCGAGACGAACCTCATCGTCGCCCTGACGATCTACGCCCTCGCGATCATGGTCCGCTCTGTCTCCGACGGGCTCCGATCGGTCGACCCCGGCATCCGGCAGGCGTCCACCGCGGTCGGGTTCGGATCCTTCCGCCGCTTCTGGACGGTGGAGTTCCCGCTCGCCGGCCCCGTCATCCTCGCGGGGCTGCGGGTGACGGCCGTCAGCACGATCTCGCTCGCGACCGTCGGCATCCTGATCGGCGTGACGAACCTCGGCTACCTCTTCACCAACGGGCTGCAGCGGCGCATCATCCCCGAGGTCCTCGCCGGCCTCGTGGCCGTCGTCGTCATCGCGCTCGTCATCGACTACCTGCTCGTGCTGGCGGGTCGTGCGCTCATGCCCTGGGCGCGCACCCCCTCGCGGCGCGAACGTCGCTCCGCCCGCCGGGCCGTCGCGGCAACGGAGGTGACCGCGTGAACCTCATCGCAGAGGCCTTCGCCTGGCTTCTCCAGCCCGAGCGCTGGTCGGGGCCGACCGGCATGCCCGTCGCCCTCGCCCAGCACCTGGGATTCACGTTCCTGTCGGTGCTCATCGCGGCCGCGATCGCCGTGCCCGCCGGATGGGCGATCGGGCACACGGGCCGGGGGCGGGAGATCGCCGTCGCCGTCTCCGGCGCCGCCCGCGCCATCCCCTCGTTCGGTCTCCTGGTGCTGCTCGTGCTCATCATGGGCGTCCTGCAGACGCAGGCTGCCGCCGTCATCACGTTCGTCCTGCTCGGCATCCCCTCGATCCTCGCGGGCGCCTACTCCGGCTTCGAGGCGATCGACCGCCGCGTCATCGACGCCGGCCGTGCCATGGGCATGACGCCGTGGCAGGTGCTGTGGCGTATCGAGGTGCCGCTCGGTCTGCCGCTGCTGGTGTCGGGGCTGCGCGCGGCGACGCTGCAGATCGTCGCCACCGTGACGATCGCGGCGTACGTCGGGCTCGGCGGCCTCGGCCAGTACATCATCCAGGGCATCAACCTGAACCGCTTCGACCAGGTGCTCGCGGGCGCCATCCTCGTCGCGGCACTCGCACTCCTGCTCGACGGAGCGTTCGCGATCGCCGAGCGCCTCGTCGTACCCCGCGGAGTGCACGCGGGCCGCGCCCCCGCCGGCGGCGGCGCCCGTCGCTCGCGCGTCAGGCGGGCCGCGTCATCCCCCCGGACCGCCGAAGCGTGATCGGCGTCCCCGTCCCCCTACCCGTCCCACACAGCACACCGAGAAGAGAAGGACAGAACATGTTCACAGCCGCAAAGCGCCTCACCGCGGGCGCCGCCCTCGCCGCCACCGCGGCGCTCGTGCTCGCCGGGTGCTCGTCGAGCAACCCCCTCGACGAGGAGACCTCCGGATCCGGCGGTGAGTCCGCGGGCGAGACGATCGTCGTCGGCTCGCAGGCCTACTACTCGAACGAGATCATCGCCGAGATCTACGCCCAAGCACTCGAGAACGCCGGTTTCGACGTCGAGCGACAGTTCAACATCGGCCAGCGCGACGCGTACATCCCCGAGCTCGAGTCGGGTGCGATCTCGCTCTTCCCCGAGTACAGCGGCAACCTGCTGCAGTACTACGATGCCGAGACCGAGGCGCGCACCCCCGACGACGTCTTCGCCGCGCTGCAGGAGGCGCTGCCCGAGAACCTGACGGTGCTCGAGCAGGCCGAGGCGAGCGACCAGGACTCCTACACCGTCACGGCCGCCTTCGCGGACGAGAACGGGCTGACCACGATCGCCGACCTGGCGAACGTGACGGAGCCGCTCACCCTCGGCGGGCCGCCGGAGCTGGCCGAGCGTCCCTACGGGCCGGCGGGACTGTCCGAGGTCTACGGCGTCGACGTGACGTTCTCGCCCACGGGTGACACGACGGTCGAGAACCTCGTCGCCGGCACCGTGAACGTCGCGAACGTCTTCACCGCCGACCCGCGCATCGAGACGCAGGATCTCGTGGTGCTCGAGGACCCCGAGGGCCTGTTCCTCGCCTCGAACGTCGTTCCCGTCGTGAACGCCGAGATCGCCGACGAGATCGCCGACGTCATCAACGAGGTCAGCGCCGCGCTGACGGCCGGCGCGCTCGTCGCGCTCAACGTGCAGAGCACGGAGGACCAGATGTCGCCCGACGACATCGCCGCCGCCTTCCTCGAGGAGAACGGGCTGGTCTGACCGGGTTCGCGGAGATCTCCGCGAACGAGGCGCCCGGCGGCATCCGCCCCGGGCGCCTCGTTCCGCCTGCGGGGGCCGGTCCGGGGGCGGGTGCCGCGGCCCGCGGATCACGGGGCGCCCCGGGCCGCGTAGCCTGGAGCGGATATGGCGCATCTTCTCGGGGCCGAGGCCCTGCACCTGGAATTCCCCACCAAGGTCGTCTTCGATTCCGTCTCTCTCGGCGTGAACGAGGGCGACCGCATCGGCATCGTCGGCCGCAACGGCGACGGGAAGTCGAGCCTGCTGGCGATGCTGGCCGGTCGGCTCGAGCCCGACGGCGGCCGCGTGACCGTGCGGGGCGGTGTGCGCGTGGGCGTGCTCGACCAGGCCGACGTGCTCGACGACGACGACACCATCGGGCACGCCGTGGTCGGCGACACCCCCGAGCACGAGTGGGCGGGCGACCCGCGCATCCGCGACGTCATCGCGGGGCTGCTCGGAGATCTGCCCTGGGAGACCGAGCTGCGCGCACTCTCGGGCGGCCAGCGCCGACGCGTCGCGCTCGCGCGCCTGCTCGCGGGCGACTGGGACATCCTCGCCCTCGACGAGCCCACGAACCATCTCGACGTCGAGGCCATCGCCTGGCTCGCCGAGCACCTGAAGCGGCGGTGGTCGGCGACGGCCGGGGGACTCCTCGTCGTCACGCACGACCGATGGTTCCTGGATGCCGTGTGCACCGTCACGTGGGAGGTGCACGACCGCGTCGTCGACCCCTTCGAGGGCGGCTATGCGGCGTACATCCTGCAGCGTGTCGAGCGCGACCGGCAGGCCGCGGCGATCGAGGCGCGACGGCAGAACCTGGCCCGCAAGGAGCTCGCGTGGCTGCGCCGCGGCGCCCCCGCCCGCACGAGCAAGCCGAAGTTCCGCATCGACGCCGCGAACGAGCTGATCGCCGACGTCCCCGAGATCCGCGACCGCGTCTCGCTCCAGTCGCTCGCGCTCAGCCGCCTCGGCAAGGACGTCGTCGACCTGCTCGACGCGTCGGTGTCGTACGACGGCACGCCCGTGCTGGAGGACGTCGAGTGGCGCATCGCGCCGGGCGAGCGCACCGGCATCCTGGGCGTCAACGGTGCGGGCAAGTCGACGCTCCTGGGTCTTGTCGCAGGCACGCTCGAGCCCACGTCGGGGCGCGTCAAGCGCGGGAAGACCGTGAAGGTCGCGACCCTGACGCAGCAGATGGACGCCCTCGACCCGCACCTCGACGACCCCGTGCGCGTCGTGATCTCGGGGCTGCGCACGAGCTACACGATCGGCACCGGCTCCAGGGCGCAGGACCTCACGCCGGGCCAGCTGCTCGAGCGCATGGGGTTCGCCTCGGCGCAGCTGTCGACGCCGGTGAAGGACCTCTCGGGCGGCCAGAAGCGGCGCCTGCAGCTGCTGCTGATCCTGCTCGACCAGCCCAACGTGCTGATCCTCGACGAGCCCACCAACGACCTCGACACCGACATGCTCGCGGCGATCGAGGACCTGCTGGACTCGTGGGCCGGAACGCTCATCGTCGTCAGCCACGACCGCTACTTCCTCGAGCGCGTGACCGACCAGCAGTACGCGATCCTCGATCGCCGGCTGCGCCATCTCCCGGGGGGAGTCGAGGAGTACCTGCGGCGCCGGCACGAGCAGCAGCGGGATGCCGCGGGCGGCTCGTCCGCCGCGGCGTCCGGCCAGGCGTCGGCGGCGCCCGCGTCCGCGCTCACCGGCGCCGAGCGCCGCGCGGCGGAGAAGGAGCTCGCCGCCGCCGAGCGCCGCATGGCCAAGCTCACGAGCGAGATCGAGCGCAAGCGCACGGCGCTCGCCGACCACGACCAGGGGGACTTCGTCGGGCTGGGGGAGAAGATGGCCGAGATCGGGGCGCTCGAGGAGGAGAACTCCGCGCTCGAAGAGCGCTGGCTGGAGCTCTCCGAGGAGCTGTAGACCCGGCCGCGGTCAGCCGTCGAAGCCGAGGCTGAGCTTGCGCAGCAGCGCGGCGAGCCGGTCGCGGTCGGGCCGGGAGAGCGAGTCGAGCAGCTCGGACTCGGCATCGACGAGGCGGGTGATTGCGGCATCCACGCGCGTGCGTCCCTCGTCGGTGAGGGTGACGAGCACGCTGCGGCCGTCGGCCGGGTCGGCCTCCCGCCGCACGAGCCGCCGGCCGACGAGACGGTCGATGCGGTTGGTCATCGTGCCGCTGGAGACGAGGGTCTGCTGCAGCAGCTGCTTGGGGCTCAACTGGAACGGCTCGCCCGAACGCCGCAGCGCCGAGAGCACGTCCCATTCCCACGGCTCGAGCTCGCTGCGGCGGAAGGCCGCACGCCGCGCCCGGTCGAGGTGGCGCGAGAGCCGGTCGACGCGGGAGAGCACCCCCAGCGGGGAGAAGTCGAGGTCGGGGCGCTGAGCACTCCACGCCGCGACGATGCGGTCGACCTCGTCGCTCTCCTTCGGCATCCGACCATCATGGCATCGCGGGTCGGTCGGGGCGTGCCTCGACGGCGGAGCGCGTCGGAACGCGGGGCCGACCGCCTCGCTCTGGCAGACTTGACGCACGGCGCCCACCCACCGGCGGGGGCCGCGGTCCGCCGTGGTGTAATGGCAGCACGACAGCCTTTGGAGCTGTGAGGTCTAGGTTCGAGTCCTGGCGGCGGAGCATGACAGATCGCAGTCTCGCCGTCGTCGTCCTCGCCGCGGGCCAGGGCACGCGCATGAAATCGCGCACGCCCAAGGTGCTCCACCGCATCGGCGGGCGCTCCCTGCTCGGGCATGTGCTCGCCACGGCGGGCGCCCTCGACCCGCAGCGGGTGATCGTCGTCGTGCGCCACGAGCGCGATCTCGTCGCCGCCGCGGTGTCCGATGCCGCACCGGCCGCGGTCGTCGTCGATCAGGACGAGATCCCCGGCACGGGGCGCGCCGTGCAGTCCGCGCTCGCCCAGCTGCCCGACTTCGCCGGCGACGTGCTCGTGCTGAGCGCCGACGTGCCGCTGCTCGACGCCGACGCGCTCGGCGCCCTGCTCGCGCAGCACCGGCGCGGGGATGCCGCCGCCACCGTGCTCTCGGCGACTCTCGACGACGCCACCGGCTACGGGCGCGTCATCCGCGACGCCGACGGCGGGGTCGCCCGCATCGTCGAGCACAAGGACGCCGATCCCGCCGAGCTGCTCGTCACCGAGATCAACGCGGGCGTGTACGTGTTCCGCGCGGGTCCGCTGCGGGAGCACCTCGAGCTCGTCGGCACGGCGAACGCGCAGGGGGAGCGCTATCTCACCGACGTCGTCGGCCTGCTGCGCGCATCCCGGCTGCCCGTCGCCGCGGCATCCGCCCCCGACGCCGCCGCCGCGCTCGGGGTCAACGACCGCGTGCAGCTGGCGGATGCCGCGGCGCGCCTGAACGCCCGCACGGTGAAGCGCTGGCAGCTCGCGGGCGTCACGGTGCTCGACCCGGCGACGACGTGGATCGACGTCGACGCGACGCTGGCGCCGGATGTCACGGTGCTGCCCAACACCCACATCCTCCGCGCGACGGCGATCGCGGAGGGCGCCACCGTGGGCCCCGACACGAGCCTCGTCGACTGCGAGGTGGGGGAGGGGGCGATCGTCACCCGCACGGACGCGACGCTCGCCGTGATCGGTGCCGGGGCATCCGTGGGTCCGTTCGCGTATCTGCGCCCCGGCACTGAGCTGGGCGACCGCGGCAAGATCGGCACGTTCGTCGAGACCAAGAACGCCCGCATCGGAGGGCGCAGCAAGGTGCCCCACCTCTCGTACGTCGGCGACGCGGAGGTCGGCGAGGGCGCCAACATCGGCGCGGGGACGATCGTCGCCAACTACGACGGCGTCGCGAAGCACCGGACCGAGGTGGGCGACGAGGTGCGCACGGGCGCGCACAACGTGTTCGTCGCGCCCGTTAGGATCGGTGATGGCGCCTACACGGGGGCCGGCACCGTCGTGCGGAAGGACGTTCCGCCCGGGGCGCTGGCGGTCGTGTCGGGCTCGCAACGCAACGTCGAGGGCTGGGTTCTCACGCACCGTCCCGGCACATCAGCGGCCCAGGCCGCAGAGAAGGCGGCTCATGGCTCGCAAGAAGAAGACGGTTGACCTCGATCGGGATCACGGCATCGCGCCGGGGCTCGTCGCGAAGACCAAGAAGCGTCTGGTCGTCGTCTCCGGGCGATCGCACCCCGAGCTCGCGCAGGATGTCGCCGTGGCCCTCGGCACCCAGCTGGCGCCGACCGAGCACCGCACCTTCGCCAGCGGCGAGATCTACACCCGTTTCGAGGTGTCGATCCGCGGCTGCGACGTCTTCGTCGTGCAATCCTTCGGCAACCCCGTCAACGAGTGGCTGATGGAGCTGCTCATCATGCTCGACGCGCTCAAGCGCGCATCCGCCAAGCGCATCACGGTGGTCGCGCCGTACTTCCCGTACTCGCGGCAGGACAAGAAGGGCCGCGGCCGCGAGCCGATCAGCGCACGCCTGGTCGCCGACCTGCTGCACACGGCCGGCGCCGACCGCGTGATGAGCGTCGATCTGCACGCCGCGCAGATCCAGGGCTTCTTCGACGGACCGGTCGACCACCTCTTCGCCAAGCCGGTGCTGCAGGACTACTTCGAGCGCACGATCTCGGAGGCCGACCGCGCGGCGCTCACGGTGGTCTCGCCCGACATGGGCCGCGTGCGCGTGGCCGACACGTGGTCGGACAGCCTGGGTGCCCCGCTCGCGATCATCCACAAGCGACGCGACCCGAAGGTCGCCAACCAGGTCACCGTGCACGAGATCGTGGGAGATGTGGAGGGGCGGGTCTGCCTCCTCGTCGACGACATGATCGACACGGGCGGAACTATCGTCAAGGCCGCGCAGGCGCTCAAGGAGAACGGGGCCCAGAAGGTCATC
Source organism: Microbacterium sp. NPDC078428 (assembly GCF_044542535.1). Classification (NCBI taxonomy): domain Bacteria; kingdom Bacillati; phylum Actinomycetota; class Actinomycetes; order Micrococcales; family Microbacteriaceae; genus Microbacterium; species Microbacterium sp. NPDC078428. The sequence continues at coordinate 74,691 of NZ_JBITUP010000002.1, read as the reverse complement.
GTCGCGGCGACGCACGCGATCTTCTCCGACCCGGCGACGAAGCGGCTGCAGGACGCCTCGATCGACGAGGTGGTCGTCACCGACTCGATCCCCCTGCCGCCCGAGCGGCGCTTCCCGGGACTCACGGTGCTGCCGATCGCGCCGCTGCTCGCGCGCGCCATCCACGAGGTCTTCGAGGACGGCTCGGTCACGAGCATGTTCGACGGAGCCGCGTAGGGCCCGGCGGATGCCGCGGCATCCATTCAGGGCGTCTTCATAGTCTCCTCCGGCACGATCTATTCCGACGCTGCATACGCTTGCGTGCATACGGCCGTCCCGCCGCATCCGACGACGCAGGAGAACCCATGACCCGTCCCGCCGCCGCCCGCCCTCTCCGCCTCGGGGCCGCCCTCGTCGGCGTCGCCGGTACCGTCGCACTCGCCGGCTGCGGCGCCGCGACGGGGACCACGACCGCCGACACCTCCTCCGACGGCGGATCGAGCTCCGGCGGGGGCAGCTATGCGGACGGCACGTACACGGCCACGGGGTCGTACGTGACGCCCGAGACGGTCGAGACGATCGAGGTCACCCTCACGCTCGAATCGGGCGAGATCAGCGCGGTCGAGATCCAGGGCGATCCGCAGACCGCGGAGACGGTGCAGTATCAGTCGCGCTTCATCGGCGGCATCGAGGACGAGGTGGTGGGCGTGGCCCTCGACGACATCCAGGTCGACCGGGTCGCCGGCTCGTCGCTGACCAGCGGCGGGTTCAACGAGGCCGTCGAGGCGATCAAGGACGAAGCGGCGGGCTGACCGTGGCCGGCTTCCGCGCTACGCACCGCTGGGGGTTCGAGGCGATCGGCACGCGCTGGGAGATCCAGGCCCCGCGGCCGCTCACGGGCCCGGAGCGGGCGCGGGTGAGGTCGGTCGTCGACGAGTTCGACGCGCAGTGGTCGCGCTTCCGCCCCGATTCCGTCGTGTCGCAGCTGGGCCGGGCGGGGGGATCCCTCCCGGCGCCGCCCGACGCGGCCGACATGCTCGCCGCCTACGCCGAGCTGTCCGCCGCGACCGCGGAGGCGGTCAACCCCCTCGTGGGCGCCGCGCTCGAGCGGCTCGGCTACGACCGCGCCTACTCGTTCCGCGCCGGTGCACCGCTTCCCGCCCCGGACGGCTGGCGGGAGACGCTCTCGGTCGGCGACGGCCGCCTCGTCCTGGGCGGTCCCGCCGTCATCGACGTGGGGGCGCTCGGCAAGGGCCGCCTCGTCGACCTCGTGGCGGCAGCCCTGCCCGACGATGTGGCGGAGCACGCCGTCGTGGATGCCGGGGGAGACCTCCTCGCGCGGGGCGCTCCGCTCCGGGTGGGGCTCGAGCACCCCTACGACCCGTCCCGCGCCATCGGCGTGTGGGAGGTGCGGGATGCCGCGCTGTGCGCCTCGGCGACCAACCGGCGCTCGTGGGGGGACGGGCTGCACCACGTGCTCGACGCCCGGACGGGCGTCCCGGTGCGCACCGTCGTGGCGACGTGGGCCGTCGGCGGCGACGCGATGCGCGCCGACGCCGTCGCGACGGCGCTCTTCTTCGAGGGCGGTCCGCAGCTCGCGCACCGGTGGGGCGTGGCCTGGGTGCGGATGCTCTCGAGCGGACGGGTGGAGTATTCGCCGGGTTGCGCGGCGACGCTGTTCACGAGCGCGGATAACGTGGACTCGTGATCGCGACTCTCGCCTCCCTCCGCGCCCGGCTCCTCGGCATCCTGGGGCGGTTCTCGATGTACCGCCTCGTGATGCTCGCGCTCGCGGCGCTCACAGTGATCGCCCTCGTGCTGTCGTTGCTCGGCCTGGTGGTGCCCTCGCCGCTCGAACTGATCGTGACCGCCGCCGTGCTGGGCGCCGCATGCGTGGGCGTGAACGCCCTCGTGCAGCGGGTGCTCCGGATGCCGCGACGGTACGAGTCCTCCCTCATCACCGCCTTCATCCTGCTCTTCGTGCTCCGCCCGACGCTCGTGCCGGTCGAGCTGGCATGGATCGCGCTCGCGGGTGCCGTGGCCGTCGTGTCGAAGTACGCGATCGCGTGGCGCGGACGCCACATCCTGAACCCGGCGGCGGTGGGGGCGACCGCTCTGACCGTGTCGGGCCTCGGCGCCTCCGCCTGGTGGGTCGGCTCGCCGGTGCTCGCGGGTCCGGTGCTCCTGCTCGGGCTCGCGGTGCTGCTGCGCACCGAGCGCCTGCGCATCGTCACGGTGTTCTTCGTGGTCGCGGTCGGGGTCTCCGTGTTCCGGCTGGCGGTGCAGGCGCAGGCGGCGGGCGTGTCGATCGACGCGGGCCAGGCGCTGAGCTTCGCGGTGCTCTCCTCGCCCTTCCTCTTCCTCGGCGCCTTCATGCTCTCGGAGCCCCTCACCCTCCCGCCGCGTCGCTGGCAGCAGCTGACCGTCGCCGCCGTCGTCGGCGTGCTCTCGGGGTGGCCGATCTCGGTCGGCTGGTTCACGCTCGGACAGGAGCGCGCGCTGCTGATCGGCAACCTCCTCGCCTTCGTCTGGGCGGCGCACCACACGGTGCGGCTGCGCCTGCGGGACGCGTCGATGCTCACCCCGACCGTTCGCCAGCTCACCTTCGAATCCCGCCGACCCGTGCGCTTCGCCGCGGGTCAGTACGTCGAGCTCGAGGTGCCCCACTCCCGGCCCGACGCGCGCGGCACGCGCCGCGAGTTCAGCATCGTCTCCGCCCCGAGCGACGCCCCGCTCATGCGCATCGCCTATCGCGTGAAGGAGGGGGCGGTCGAGAGCTCGTACAAGCGGGCGCTCGCGGTCGCCGCTCCCGGCACCGACTACGCCGCGACCGGCGTCTGGGGCGACTTCGTGCTTCCGCGCGACCCCGGAGCGCCCCTGCTGCTCGTCGCGGCGGGCATCGGCGTCACCCCGTTCGTCTCCCAGCTGCGGGAGTCCGCGGCCCGCGGCGAGGACCGCGACGTCGTGCTCGTCTACGTCGCGGCGACGGCGGCCGAACTGGCCTTCCGCGACGACCTCGCCGCGACGGGCGCCGAGGTCGTCGTCTTCACCCGCGACGATCCGTCCCCGCTCCCGGCCCGCTGGCGGTGGGCGCGAGGAGTGCGCCTGGATGCCGCGGGGCTGCACGACGTCGTTCCCGACCTCGACGAACGGCATGCGTACATCTCCGGGCCTCCGGCGCTCATCGCCGAGCTCGCGCCCGCGCTCGAGAAGGCCCGCTCCCTCACGACGGACGCCTTCGCGGGGTACTGACGCGCGGCATCCGTCGTTCGGTCGTCCCGAAGGGCGGGTGCGGGCGGGGTGGACCCGCCTTCCGGGGCGAGCGAGCGCGCGGGCGTCGGGATCGCCGTCAGGCCCCGGGGTCCGAGGGCTTCGCCGGGAGTCGCACCTCGAACGTCGTGTCGCCGGGTTCCGAGCGCACGGTGATGCTGCCCCCGTGAGCCGTGACGATCGCGCGCGCGATCGACAGCCCGAGGCCCGAGCCGCCCGTCTGGCGTGCGCGGGAGCGATCGGCGCGGGAGAACCGCTCGAACAGCTCGTCACGGATCGCCGGGTCCACGCCCGGACCGTCGTCGTGCACCCGCACGACGGCGTCCTCTCCCTCACGGCTCACGCTCGCGGTGACCGTCGTCCCGGCGGGGGTGTGCGTGCGCGCGTTCGCGAGGAGGTTCACCACGACCTGCTGAAGCCGCGAGACATCGCCCGCGAGCTGCACGGGCTCATCGCCCACCTCCAGCTCCCAGCGGTGGTCGTCGCTCGCGGCCTGCGCGTCGCCGACCGCCTCGACGACGACACGCGAGAGGTCGACGGAGCCGAAGACGATCTCCTGGCCCTCGTCCAGACGCGCCAGCAGCAGCAGATCCTCGACGATGCGCGTCATCCGCACCGACTGGGCCTGGATGCGCTCGAGCGCCTGACTCGTGGGCTCGGAGAGGGTGCGGTCACGGAGGGAGAGCTCCGAGTAGCCGCGGATGGAGGACAGCGGCGTACGCAGCTCGTGGCTCGCGTCCGCGACGAAGCGCCGCATGCGATCCTCGTTGCGCTGCCGGGCATCCAGCGAGGAGCCGACGTGGTCCAGCAGCGTGTTGAGCGCGGCTCCCACCCGGCCCACCTCGGTGTGCGGATCGGCCTGCCCCTGCGGAACCCGCTCGCTGATCGTGACCTGGCCGACGGCCAGCGGCTGGCGGGCCACGCGCGTCGCGGTCTCGGCCACGGCGCGCAACGGCTTCAGTCCCGATCGGATCGTCCACGTCGTGGCGAGGATCAGCACGAGCAGCCCCGCCGCCGTGACGACGGCGATGATCGTCAGGATCTCGCCGATCGTCGACTGCACCTCGGCGAGGGGCAGCCCGACGGCCCCCGTGAAGCCGCTGTCGGGGGCGATGATCGGCACGAGCCGATAGGCGCCCAGGTCGCTTCCGAGCCCCGCCGACGTGAACCCGCCCGCGCGCGTCGCCGCGAGGATCTCCTCGACCTGGCCCTCCGTCAGCTCGCGCACGCTGTCCGGTCCCGTCACGACCGCCCCGCTCCGACCGTCGGAGGTCTCGAGGACGAGAAGGAAGCCCGGCTGCTGGCGGCCTCCGGCGAGCACGTCGTAGGCGTCGGGTGCGGTCGGCGTCGTGCCGGGGAAGGCCGGCAGCGCGAGCCCCCGGCCGGCGTCCCGCGCGGCGGCCTCGATCTGCTCGTCCAGCTGGCTCTGCAGCACGCTGCCGAGGATCGCGCTCGTGACGATCGCGACGACGACGAGGATCACCGACACGACACCCGTGATGGTCAGGATGAGGCGCCGCTGGAGTGTCCAGGGCGTGCGCCGGACATCCGCCGGCGGCGACGTCACTGGGGCGCCTTGATCATGTAGCCCACGCCGCGGACGGTGTGGATGAGCGGGGTTCGACCGGCGTCGATCTTCTTGCGCAGGTAGGAGATGTACAGCTCGACCACGCTGGATCGCCCGCCGAAGTCGTAATTCCACACCCGGTCCAGGATCTGCGCCTTCGAGACGACACGACGCTGATTGCGCAGTAGGAACCGGAGGAGCTCGAACTCGGTCGCGGTCAGCTCGATCTGCTCGCCGCCCCGCTCGACCTCGTGGCTGTCCTCGTTGAGGCTGAGGTCGGCCAGGCGCAGGATGGGCTCCTCCTCCGCCGCGAAGGCGGAGCCCGCGCGACGCATCAGGCCCCGCAGACGCGCGACGACCTCCTCGAGGCTGAACGGCTTCGTGACGTAGTCGTCACCTCCGGCGGTGAGGCCCGCGACGCGGTCCGCGACGGCATCCCGGGCGGTCAGGAACAGCACGGGGGTGTCGTTCCCGGACTGGCGCAGGCGCTGCAGCACCGCCATCCCGTCGAGGTCGGGCATCATGATGTCGAGCACGAGGGCGTCGGGCTGGAAGTCCCGCACCAGCTGCAGCGCCTCGTAGCCCGACGCCGCCGTCCGCACCTCCCACCCCTCCATCCGCAGAGCCATCGAGAGCAGGTCGGTGAGCATCTGCTCGTCGTCGACGACGGCGATGCGCAGGGGAGAGCCGTCGGGTCGGCTCAGGGCGGGCACGGCGGCGGAGGTCATGGTTCCCATTGTGCGCATCAACCTATGCGCCGGCTATGAAGAGGGCCATGCCGTTCCTGTGAGGGATGCGGCGCGTCCATAGCGTCCCGATAGGCGGCGCTGAGGGTCTCCATGAGATGGCTCCCTAACGTCGCTTCCGGTGGGCCGAGTGGCCGACGAGAGGGAGAGAGATGTACGGCATCTATCTGCGGCGCGAACTGGCGGGCCGCAAGAAACAGACGATCATCGTCGCGGCGGGGCTGGGCCTGGCGATCGCGCTCGTGATCATCGTGAACGCGCTGTCGGCGGGAGTCCGCGAGGCGCAGGCGCAGGCGCTCGAATCGGTCTACGGCGTCGGAACCGACCTGACCGTCACGGGCGCCCAGGCGGAACCCGGATCGGGCGGGGGACCTCAGTTCGAGTTCGAGGACGGCGCGGGAGAGAGTGCGGACGGGACGACGACGCTCAGTCAGTCTCGGCTGATGACGGACCGCATGCGCGGCACTCTGGACTCGTCGACGCTGGATGACATCCTCGCGATCGACGGGGTCGCCGCGGCATCCGGGGCGCTGAGCCTGACCAACACGACCTTCTCCGGCGAGATGCCCGACCGCTCGCAGACGACCGCCCCGGGAGAGGGCGCTGCGCCCCCCGAGGGCGGCGCGGACGGCGCCGGGGGAAGCGCCTTCGACCTCGACTCCTTCACGGTGCTCGGCGTCGATCCCGCCGCCGCGTCGGTGGGGCCGCTGTCCGCCGTCGAGCTGACCGGCGGACGCGGCCTGGCGGCGGATGACGCGGAGGCGTACGTCGCCGTCGTCGATGCGACCTACGCCGCGACGGCGGAGATCGCCGTCGGCGACACGATCGACGTCGCCGGTGCCGACGTGGAGGTCGTCGGCGTCGTCGCATCGACCTCGAGCGATGCGGACACCGCCGCGAACGTGTATCTGCCGTTGGGCGTCGCTCAGGAGCTCGCCGGAGTCGAGGACGTCGTCTCCACCGTCTACGTCCAGGCGGAGTCCTCCGACGCCATCGCCGCCGTACAGGCCGCGATCGGCGAGGAGCTGCCGGATGCCACGGTCAGCTCCCAGTCGGACCTCGCCTCGGACGTCTCCGGATCGCTCTCGAGCGCCACGTCACTCATCACGAGCCTCGGCACCTGGCTCTCCGTCGTCGTCCTGACCGTCGCCGTGCTGCTCGCGGTGCTCTTCACGATCTCGGGGGTGTCTCGGCGCACGCGGGAGTTCGGAACGCTGAAGGCGATCGGCTGGTCGAACCGTCGGGTCGTCGGGCAGGTGGCGGGGGAATCGCTCGTGCAGGGGCTCGTCGGCGGCGCCGTGGGCGTCGTGGTGGGGCTCGCCGGCGTCCTCGCCATCAATATGGCAGCCCCGACGATCTCGTCCGCTCCGGCCGCCGAGACGGGACCGGGCGGCATGGGCGGCCCGGGAGGCTTCGGCGCCGCCGCGGCGACGCAGACCACGACGGACATCGTGCTGCAGGCGCCCGTGACGGCCGGGATCATCGCCGCGGCCGTCGGCCTCGCCGTCGCGGGCGGCCTCGTCGCCGGTGCGTTCGGCGGATGGCGCGCGGCCCGTCTGAGTCCCGCCGAAGCGCTGCGTTCGGTCGGCTGATGCACACACACGAAGGAGATACGGACATGATACTCATCACCACTGAGAGCACGGGCACGGCGGATGCCGCGGCATCCACGCTGTACCGCCTCTCGCGGGTCGTGAAGACCTACGCGCAGAAGGGTCGCCGGGTGACGGCGCTCACGGGCGTCGACATCGAGATCGCGGCGGGCGAGTTCGTCACGATCCAGGGGCCCACCGGGGGCGGCAAGTCGACGTTCCTCCAGCTGCTGGGAGCGCTGGACCGGCCCACTTCCGGCACCGTGATGCTCGGCGGCACCGACATCGCCCGGGCTTCCGCGACCGCGCTCGGACGCCTGCGGGCGCACGAGATCGGTTTCGTCTTCCAGGGATTCAACCTGATCCCCACGCTCACCGCGCACGAGAACGTCGACATGGCGCTCGAGCCGCTCCGGGTCGCGCCCGCCGAGCGCAGGGCGCGGGTCGCGGAGGCGTTGACCCATGTGGGGCTCGCCGAGCGGGCGGATCATCGCCCGGGCGAGCTCTCGGGCGGTCAGCAGCAGCGCGTCGCGATCGCGCGCGCCATCGTCAAGCGCCCGCGGGTCCTGCTGGCGGACGAGCCCACCGGAAACCTCGACGAGTCGATGCGAGACGAGATCCTCGCACTGCTGGAGGGCCTGAACGGGCAGGGGCTGACCCTCATCGTCGTCACGCACGACTCCGCCGTGGCGAGGCGGGCGACGCGCCGGCTGCGCCTCGAGCGGGGGAGCGTGCGCGACATCACGCGCTGACCCGCTGGGGCCAGGACGATACGACGGAGGCGCCGGTGCAGCGGATGTGCACCGGCGCCTCGCGGACGCGATCGTGGCGTCAGTGGGTGTCTTCGGCCTCGATCTCGGTGCGGTCTCCCGACCACAGCGTGTGGAAGGTGCCCTCCTTGTCGATGCGCTTGTAGGTGTGCGCACCGAAGAAGTCGCGCTGTCCCTGGATCAGCGATGCGGGAAGGCGCTCGGCGCGCAGTCCGTCGTAGTACGACAGCGACGACGAGAACGCCGGAGCGGGGATGCCGGCGGCGGCGGCCTCGGCGACGACGCGACGCCATGCGGCCTGCGCACGGCCCAGCGCCTCGACGAAGTACGGGGCCGTCAGCAGCACGGGAAGGCCCGGCTCGACGTCGTACGCCTCGGCGATGCGGTTGAGGAACTGGGCGCGGATGATGCAGCCGCCGCGCCAGATCTTCGCGATCGCCCCCAGGTCGATCGACCAGTCGTACTCGGCCGCGCCGGCACGGATCTCGTCGAAGCCCTGCGAGTACGCCACGATCTTCGACGCGTAGAGCGCGAGGCGGACGTCCTCGATGAACGCGTCGACGTCGTCGACCGACAGGCCCTCGGCGGGACCGGGCAGGTCGCCCGACACGGCGCGCTGCTCGGGGTGCGAGGACAGCGAGCGGGCGAACGTCGCCTCGGCGATACCCGAGACGGGGACGCCGAGGGACAGGGCCGTCTGCACCGTCCACGCGCCCGTGCCCTTGGCGCCGGCCTGGTCGAGGATGACGTCGACGAGCGGCCTGCCGGTCGCGGCATCCACCTGGCGCAGCACCTCGGCGGTGATCTCGATGAGGTAGCTCTCGAGCTCGCCGCGGTTCCACTCGGCGAAGACGTCGGCGATCTCGGCGGGGGTCTTGCCGGTTCCGCGCCGGATGAGGTCGTAGGCCTCGGCGATGAGCTGCATGTCGGCGTACTCGATGCCGTTGTGCACCATCTTCACGAAGTGACCGGCCCCGTCGTGCCCGACGTGCGTCACGCAGGGCTCGCCCTCGGCGACGGCCGCGATGGAGCGGAGGATCGGGCCGAGCGTCACCCACGACTCGTCGGAGCCGCCGGGCATGATCGAGGGGCCGTTCAGGGCTCCCTCCTCGCCGCCGGAGATGCCGGCGCCGACGAAGTTGATGCCCGTCTCGCGGACGGCCTTCTCACGGCGGATCGTGTCGGTGAAGAGGGCGTTGCCGCCGTCGACGATGATGTCGCCGGGTTCGAAGACCTCGATCAGCGCGTCGATGACGGCATCCGTCGCCCGTCCGGCCTTGACCATGATGATCGCGGTGCGGGGGGTCGTCAGCGACGAGGCGAACTCCTCGTAGGAGGAGGCCGGGACGAACTCGGCCTCCGGGTGCGCGGCGACGAGCTGCTCGGTCTTCTCGTGGCTGCGGTTGTAGATGGCGACGGTGTTGCCGTCGCGGGAGGCGAGGTTGCGCGCCAGGTTGGAGCCCATCACCGCGAGGCCGACGACGCCGATATTGGCCGTGGGGGCCGTGCCGCTGTCGGGACCCGTGGGGGCGGGGGCGTCGCGGGGGACGTCCTCGGGCGAGGGCGCGCCCTCGTGGACCTCGGCCGAACCCGGGTCGTCGTCTCGATCGGTGGACGTGTTGGTGCTGTTCATACCTCTCCTCGTGCGTGCCGACCAGCAGTGCTCCGCGACAGGATGCACCCGGGACCGTTCCCTAGCGTAGTGCGGTCGTGTGCTCCGATTCGGCGATGGCGACGGCCTCGCGTGTGAGGCGCACGATCCGGTCCCAGTCGCCCGCCCGCACGGCGTCGGGCGGCAGCATCCACGATCCGCCGACGGCGAGGACGGAGGGGATCGCGAGGTAGTCGTGCATGTTCTTCGGCGAGATGCCGCCCGTGGGCAGGAATCGCACGTCGGCGAACGGCGCCGAGAGGGCGCGCAGGCTGGCCGCCCCGCCGGAGGACTCGGCGGGGAAGAACTTCACCGCGGGTGCGCCGTGCTCGAGGGCGGCCTGGATCTCCGTGGCGGTGACCGCTCCCGGCACGATCGGCACTCCGTGCTCGCGGCAGCGCTCCATGACGGCGCGGGACGTGCCGGGGGAGACGATGAAGCGCGCACCGGCGGAGACCGCGGCATCCACCTGATCGGGGCGGATGACGGTGCCGGCGCCGATCAGCACGTCGCCGCGCGCGGAGGCGGCCTCGATCGCGGCGGCGGCGGCGGCGGTGCGGAAGGTGATCTCCGCGACGGGCAGGCCCCCCTCGGCGAGCGCGGCGGAGATGCGCGCCCCCTCGTCGGCGGTGGTCGCGGTCACGACGGGGACGATCCTGTGGGCGGCGAGGCGGTCTAGGAGAGGGGACATCATCATCTACTTCCCGAAGGCGCGGACGTCGCGCGGCGGTCAATATGATCATATCATTGGCCGGGTGACGACGATGTGCCGCACCGCGCCCTCCCAACGACGGACCAGGACACCATGATCATTCTCGCGCTCGAAGCCAGCACGACCTCGGCGAAGACGATGCTCTTCGATACCGACAGTGGAGAGATCTCGGTCCGCAGCCGCCGATTCGAGGTGGACGGGCCGGATGCCGCGGTGCGCGACGGCGACGACGTCTACACGCAGCTGATGGCGCTCGGGCGCGAGAGCGCGCGCGGTCGGCCCGTCGATCTGATCGTGCTGAGCGGCACCTGGCACGGCCTGACGCTGCGGACCCGCGACCTCACCCCCGTCACCCCCGTCATGGAGTGGCCGTACACGGGCGCCCAGGACCTCTGCGCGAGGCTGCGCGCCGACCAGGAGTTCACCTGGTGGTTCTACGAGCGCACCGGGTGCATGGTCAACGCCGTCTACCCGGTCTTCAAGCTGCTGCACCTCGCGGAGCAGGGGCAGAGCCTCGACGGCCTCGTCGCGCTCGATCAGCCGAGCCTCACGTTCGCGCGGCTGACGGGGGAGGTGTGGACCAACCCCGCGCTGGCCTCGGGCACCGGCCTGCTCAACGCGCACACGGCGCAGTGGGACGACGAGGTCATCGCTCGCCTCGGCCTTCGCGGCGTCGTGCTGCCCGAGCTGAAGGACGCGACGGCCACGGCGGGGCTGACCGCGGAGGCGGCCGTGCTGCTGGGCCTGCGCCCCGGCATCCCCGTCCTCACCCCCGGTCCCGACGGCGGCCTCAGCCAGGTGGGGGACCTCGCCACCAACCCGGGCGACATGACGTTCTCGATGGGCACGAGCGGCGCCCTGCGCTTCTCCACCCGCCACCCCTCGTTCTCGCCGACGCTCAGCACGTGGTCCTACCGCTCGCCCCTCGGTGCGCTCAGCGGTGCCGCGACGTCGGGATGCGGCAACTGCGTCGACTGGGCGCGCGAGCGCCTCTTCGGCGCCTCCGTGGACTACGCCGAGATCGAGCCGCTCCTCTCGGCCGACAAGCAGGACCTGCCGGTCTTCCTGCCCTTCCTCTTCGGCGAGCGCAGCCCGGGCTGGCAGGACCAGCGCCGCGGCGGGCTCGTCGAGCTGCGCCCGCAGCATTCCCGCGCGGACATGTATCAGGGGGTGCTGGAGGGGATCGTCTATTCCCTCTACCACTGCTTCAAGGAACTGACCGCCCTCAACGGCGCCCCACGACGCATCGTGCTCTCGGGCGGGGTCCTCTCCTCCCCGTTCTGGACGCAGCTGACCGCCGACGTGTTCGGCGCCGACATGGAGGTCTCCCCCCGTCAGCACAGCTCGATCACGGGGGCCGTGCGGATGGGCCTGCGCGCGTCGGGGCTTCCCGAGACGCACCCCTCCCTCGACGGCGAGGAGCCGCGCATCGTGCATCCCCGCACCGAGCGTCGTGCGCAGTACGACGCGGGCTTCGCACGCTATCTGGAGCAGTACGGCCGGAGCCTGCCCGGCACCGAGAGGAACACGGTATGAAGATCCTGATCACTCCCACGTCGCTCTGCCGCGACCGTGACAATCCGGCGCTCGAGCCGCTGCGCGCGGCCGGCCACGAGCTGCGGTTCGCCGAGACCGGCAGGCCGCTGACGGCCGCCGAGCTCGTCGGCGCGCTGCCGGGCGTCGACGGCGTCATCGCGGGTCTCGACGAGTACAGCGCAGCGGTGTTCGACCACGCGTCCGAGCTGAAGGTCATCGCTCGCTACGGGGTCGGCGTCGACAACGTCGACCGGGATGCCGCGGCCGCCGCCGGCGTCGTGGTCACGCGCACGCCGGGCGCCAACGCCGTGGCGGTCGCGGAGATGACGATCGGCCTGGCCTTCGCCGCCGCGCGCGGCATCCCGCGACTGGATGCCGGGGTGAGGGCGGGGCAGTGGCCGCGCGGGGAGGGGATCGAGCTGAGGGGGCGGTCGTACGGCGTCGTCGGATTCGGAGCGATCGGCAGGCTCGTCGCCGACCGCGCCCGCGGACTGGGCATGCGCGTCGCGGCGTACGACCCGCTGTTGCCCGACGCGGTGTTCGAGGCTGCGGGGGTCGACCGCGCCGATCTCGACGACCTGCTCTCGATGAGCGACGTCGTGAGCGTCCACGTGCCGCTGCTGGCCGAGACCCACCATCTCCTCGACGCCCGGCGCCTGGCCCTCCTGCGCGCGGGGGCGATCGTCATCAACACCGCCCGCGGCGGGCTGCTCGACGAGGCCGCCGCGCTGTCGGCGCTGGAGGCGGGCCGGCTGCACGCCGTCGCGATCGACGTCTACGACACCGAGCCGCCGACGGCATCCGTGCTCGTCGGTCATCCGCGCGTCGTGTCGACGCCCCACAGCGCGGGGCACACCCGCGAGGCGATCGCGCGGATGGCGCAGGGCGCCGTGGCCGACGTGCTCACGGTGCTGCGGGGCGAGCGGTCGCCGAACGCGGTGACCCCCTAACCCGCGTCGCCCCGCGCGGCCCTCGAGGGCCCGCGCATCCCCTCACGCTCGCACCCGCGGCAGGGCCCTCCCGACGGCGCGCTGCCCAGCAGAGGGGGATTGCCGAGGAGAGGAGGGATGCGCCGACTTTTCGCCTCTGCTCGGCAATCGCCCTCTCCCGGGCAGAGGGGATGGGGGCGTAGACGCCTCTCCCGGGCAGAGGGGATGGGGGCGTAGACGCCTCTCCCGGGCAGAGGGGGCGCGGCACTCTCCCGGGCAGGGGACCCGCGCGCCGGGCCCTAGTTGCTCCCGCGCACCTCGCTGAGCACGGCTTCGACGTACCTGCGGGTGTGGACCTCGGCCGCGTCGGCGTCGCCGCGGGCGATCGCGGCGGCGGTCTCGATGTGGTTGTGCAGGGCCTCGTCGTAGGGAGTGCCGGGCGTGAGACCCAGGTGCGAGCGCCCCGCGATCACGGCGGCGATGGGCGCCTTCGTCGCGGCGAGCATGAGGTTGCCGCTCGCGTCGAGGATGAGGTCGTGGAAGGCGATGTCGGCGATCAGGTACTCCTCCGAGTCGCCCCGGCCCGCGTGCCCGAGCTCCTCGAGACGGGCGGCGAGTCGCAGGATCTCCGCCCGCTGGACGTCGGAGGCGCGCACGGCGCTGAGTCGTGCCGCAATCGGCTCGATCGCGGCACGGAGCTCGGTGACGACGATCAGCTGCTGGTCCCGTCGCGGCCCGCGCAGCTGCCAGTCGATGAGGCGCGTGTCGAGCGCGCTCCACTCGGCGACCGGGCGCACCGTGACGCCGACCCGGCGTCGGGACGCGAGCATGCCCATGGCCTCGAGGACGCGGACCGCCTCGCGGATGACGGTGCGGGACACACCGTACTCGGACTCGAGCCCCGCGAGCGTGAGGACGGACCCCGGGGGGAGCTCGCCCGCCGCGATGCGCGTGCCCAGGGCGTCGAGAACGGGTCCGTGCGAGGCCTGGGCCACAATGCTCCGATCAAAAGTATGACGACATGTTGCCAAAAATACGATCTTTGTGTGAGGATTCTCACGGCTCGCGGCGAGGCATCCCCGCTCCGACGGGCCGCTCGAAATCCTAACGCGGGAGCACCGGCCCATCGGGGCGGCTCCCCATTCCTCACATCAACGGAGATCCCGATGGAAGATTGGACCCAAACGCTGGGTACCCTGCCGCTTCTCGGCATTGCGGCCGGCGCGATCGCGCTCATCCTCGTCATGATCATCGTCTTCAAGGTGCACGCCTTCCTGACGCTGATCGTCGTTTCACTGCTCACCGCCTTCGTGGCGGGCGTGCCCGTGTCGGCCATCGCCGCGACGCTGACGGGAGGCTTCGGCGGCACGCTCGGAACGGTCGCCCTGCTCGTCGCGCTCGGCGCGATGCTCGGTCGCCTCATCGAGCACTCGGGCGGCGCGAAGGCGCTGGCCGACAAGTTCGTCGAGGTCTTCGGCGAGAAGCGCGCGCCGTTCGCGCTGGGCATCGCGTCGCTCATCCTGGGCTTCCCGATGTTCTTCGACGCGGGCCTGGTCATGATGCTGCCGATCATCTTCGCGATCGCGCGCCGTGTCTCGACCAACAACGTCCTGCTGTTCGGCATCCCGGCGGCCGCCGCCTTCTCGGTCATGCACGTCTTCCTGCCCCCGCACCCGGGTCCCGTGACCGCCAGTGAGCTGTACGGCGCGAACCTCGGCATCGTCCTGGTCGTCGGGCTCGTGATCGCCTTCCCGGTCTGGTACGTCTCCGGTTACCTGTGGGGCAAGTTCGTCGCCGCGCGCATCCCGCTGCCCGTCCCGAACCTCTTCGGAGGCATCGACGAGGACCAGCCGGTCAACCCGCCCAAGCCGCGCACGATCATCCTGCTGCTGCTCCTGCCGATGCTGCTGATCTTCCTCAACACGGGACTCACGACCCTCGGCGCCGCCGGGATCGTCCCGGTCGAGGACCTCTGGGCGCAGACGCTCATCCTCCTCGGCAACTCCGCCGTCGCGCTGCTGATCACCGTCATCGTCGCGATGATCGTGCTGGGTCGTCGCCGCGGCGAGAACGGCTCGGCTCTCGAGAAGATCGTCGACTCCGCCCTCGGGCCCGTCGCGTCCGTCATCCTCATCACCGGTGCCGGCGGCATGTTCGGCGCCGTGCTGCGCGCCTCGGGCATCGGCGATGCGCTCGCCGACTCGCTCAGCGCGCTCGGCCTGCCGATCATCTTCGCCGCATACATCATCGCCGTCGTCATCCGCCTCGCACAGGGCTCCGCGACCGTCGCGCTCGTCACGGCGGCGGGCCTTGCCGCCCCCGCGGTCATCGCGGGCGACTTCAACCCCCTGCAGATCGCCGCGATCACCCTTGCGACGGCCGCCGGATCGGTCTTCGCCGGCCACGTGAACGACTCGGGCTTCTGGCTCGTCGGTCGGCTCATGGGCATGGACGTCAAGACCACGCTGAAGACGTGGACCGTGCAGCAGACGATCGAGTCGGTGCTGGCCTTCGCCCTCGTGCTCGTCGTCTACGGCATCGGCTCGATGCTCTGACCCGGCACCCCCGCCACGATCAGGAGAAGACTCATGACCTCGCACTTCGACGTCTCCGACCGCCTCGCCCTCGTCACCGGGTCCTCCCGGGGACTCGGCCGCTCCCTCGCCCTGGGCCTCGCCCGTGCCGGGGCCCGGCTGATCGTCCACGGACGGGATGCCGCGGCGGTCGAGGACACGAGGGCCGAGGCCGAGCGCCTCTCCGGACGCGCCGCCGCATCGGTCACCTTCGACGTGACCGATGCGGCGGAGGTCGAGGCGGGCGTCGCCGACCTGCTCGCGCGGGTCGGGACCCCCGACATCCTTGTCAACAACGCCGGCGTCCAGCGCCGCGCGCCCATCCAGGACTTCGCCGTCTCGGACTGGGACGACATCATCGCCGCGAACCTCTCCGGCGTCTTCTACGTCTCGCGCTTCGTCGCGCCCGCGATGATCGCGCGAGGCTCCGGCAAGATCGTCAACGTCGCGTCCGTGCAGTCACACCTGGCGCGTCAGACGATCGCGCCCTACTCCGCCTCCAAGGGCGGCGTCGCCCAGCTCACGAAGGGCATGGCGGCCGATCTGGCGCGCCACGGCATCCAGGTCAACGCCCTCTCCCCGGGCTACTTCGCGACGGAGATGAACCGGGCGCTGGTCGATGACCCCGACTTCACGGCGTGGCTCACGCAGCGCACGCCCGCGCAGCGCTGGGGCGACTTCGCCGAGCTCGACGGCGCCCTGCTCTTCCTCTCCTCGGACGCCTCGAGCTTCGTCTCGGGGCAGAACATCTTCGTCGACGGCGGCATGACGGCCGTCGTCTGAGCGCTCTCCTCCCCGAAAGGCCCCCCATGCGTGCCGTATTCATCGACGCCAAGCAGACCCTCGCCGTGAGGGAGGTCGACACGCCCGCACCGGCCCGCGGGCAGGTGCGCGTGCGCATCGACTACGTCGGCATCTGCGGCTCGGATCTGCACTACTACTTCGAGGGCGCCAACGGGGCCTTCGTCGTGCGGGAGCCCCTCACGCCCGGTCACGAGGTGTCGGGGCGGGTCGACCTCGACCCGAGCGGCGACTGGCCCGCGGGCACGCCCGTCACGGTGCACCCGGCGACGTTCGGCACGCCGGTGGAAGGGCTCGAGCACGCTCCGCACCTGTGGCCGAACGGCTCCTACCTCGGCAGCGCGTCGACCTGGCCGCACACGCAGGGCGGGCTGGCGGAGTACCTGCTCGTGGATCGCGACATGGTGCGCCCTCTGCCCGCCGGGCTGTCCGTACGCCGCGCCGTGCTCGCCGAGCCCCTCGCGGTGGCCCTGCACGGGCTCTCCAAGGCGGGCGACGTCGCCGGTAAGCGCGTGCTCGTGACGGGCGCGGGCCCGATCGGCCTGCTCGCGATCGCGGCGGTGAAGGATGCCGGGGCCGCCGAGATCACCGCGACCGACGTGCTGCCCGGGCCCCTCGAGCGGGCGCGGGAGCTGGGCGCGACGCGAACGATCGAAGTGACCGCGGAGGAGCTGCCCGCATCGGCCTACGACGTCGTGCTCGAATGCTCGGGAGTCGCGCCGTCCATCTCGTCGGCGCTCGCCGCCGTGCGTCCCGCCGGAACGGTGGTGCAGGTGGGGATGGTGCCGAACGAGGCGCGTCCGCTCAACATCGCTCCGTTCATCTCGAAAGAGGTGACCTACGTCGGCACGTTCCGCTTCAACGACGAGATCGACGCGGCGCTGGACCTGCTCTCGCGCGAGCCCGCGATCGAGGGCGTCATCACCCACGTGGTCGATGCCGACGATGCGGGGAGCGCGTTCGCGGTCGCGAAGGACTCGCAAGCCTCCGGCAAGGTCGTCGTGGCGGTGTGGCCACACGAGAGCGCGTAGGCACGGCTCGGCGCTCCTACGGCTCGCGAGGGGCGCTCAGTCCTTGCGGTAGCCGGCCCGGCCCATCGCGAAGAATGCGCCGACGACGAGCACTCCGCCGACCGTGCTGAGAGCCGCGATGAACCAGGCGAGGTAATGGGAGACGAGTGCGCCGTCGATCATGGGTCCTCCGGGGCTCGGATGCGGGGGGCCCGGCGCACGGCGCCGGCTTCGTGTACTCAGGCTACAGGCTTCGTCGGGTAGCATTGCCGGTGACCCTCGGCGAGGGATGCTTCTGCGCGCCGCACGGCGCGTGCACCGGCATCCGTGATCGACGCGGTGATGTGAGCTCCTCGCGGGCCCTCCTCGCACGTCGGCGTCCGAGCGGACAACCAGACCACCGCGGCGGCCCGTCGCCGCGCACCCCGAGGAGAATCATGTCGGAAGACACCACCGTTCCCGCCGAGCTGCGTTCCAGCTTCGGCAAGGGCTTCGCCCGCCGCCTGCGCGCCGCCGGCAAGATCCCCGCCGTCATCTACGGCCACGGCACCGACCCCGTGCACGTGGCCCTGCCCGGCCACCAGATGATGCTGCTCGTGCGCCGCGCGAACGCGGTCATCGAGCTCGACATCGAGGGCACGTCGCAGCTCGCCCTCGTCAAGGACGTCCAGCGCGACCCGGTCCACCAGATCATCGAGCACATCGACCTGCTCGTGGTGAACAAGGGCGAGAAGGTCACGGTCGACGTGCCGCTGTACACGACCGGTGAGTCCTTCCCGGGCACCATCGCCACCCTCGACGCCTCGAGCATCTCGCTCGAGGTCGAGGCCACCCACATCCCCGAGCACATCGAGGTGGATGTCGAGGGCCTCGAAGACGGCACGCACATCACGGCGGGCGAGCTGACGCTGCCCCGCGGCGCGAGCCTGCTCTCCGACCCCGAGACCCTCATCGTCGCCGTCACCGTGCCCGCCGCGACGCTGGCCGCCGAGGACGAGATCGCCGCGGCCGATGCCGAGGTCGCCGCCGAGCAGTCCGAAGAGGCCGACGCGGAGTAATCCGACGCCCGCTCGCACGAGGGGGCACGCCGGCTCCGTCACGGAGCGCCACGGCGTGCCCCTTCGTCGTCTCACGTCACCGATCCGCCGCAGGGAGGGAGAGCCGGATGCCGCATACCTGGCTCGTGGTGGGTCTGGGCAACCCCGGACCGCGATACGAGAAGACGCGCCACAACGTCGGCCAGATGGTGCTCGACGAGCTCGCGGCGCGACGCGGTGCGGTGTTCCGCGTGCACAAGGCCAACGCGCGGGCGGCCGAGACGTGGTTGCGCCCCGGTGCGGACAAGCTCGTGCTGGCCAAGCCGAACTCCTTCATGAACGTCTCGGGTGGCCCCGCCGCCGGGCTCGCGCGCTTCTTCGGCGTCGACCCCGGGCGCGTCGTCGTCGTCCATGACGAGCTCGACATCCCGTTCGACACCATCAAGCTCAAATCCGGCGGCGGGCACGGCGGCCACAACGGCGTGCGCGACGTGGCCAAGGCCCTCGGCACGGCGGACTTCCCGCGCGTCAGGGTGGGCATCGGTCGGCCCCCGGGCCGGCAGGATCCGGCCGACTGGGTGCTCGACCCGTTCGGCTCGGCCGAGCGCGCGACGCTCGCCGCGCACCTCTCCGACGCCGCCGACGCGGTGGAGACGCTGATCGAGCACGGCCTGGTGGCGGCGCAGCAGCGCTTCCACGCGCCGCCCGCGAGCTGATCGGCCGCGGCGGGTCAGAAGCCTGCGGCACCCGCGGCGACGCCGGCGAGCGCAGCCGCGTAGAGCACGACGCCGAACACCATGGGCGCGACGACGGCGACGACGAGGGCGGCGATGCCCTGCCCCCGGCCGCGCCCACGCACGATCGCGACGATCCCCTGAGCGATGGCCCAGATGCCGAGGACGGTGCCCGCCCAGAAGGCGATCTCCGCTGCGAGGATCCACCCGCGAACCGGGCTGAGCACCGAAAGATCGTCCCAGCCCTCGGCGCTCGCCACATTCAGCTGCTCGCCCACGCCCGCCCCGATCGGGTATCCCGCGATGCCCGCGACGAGCGCCGGAATGAGGAACGCGACGATCGCGAGCACGAGCGCGACCACACCCAGGGCGCCGGATGCCGTCGCGGGGCGCTCGGTCACGGCGGCGCCGTAGGCGGGGCTCACCGGATGCCGATACGGTGCGGCCGGGACGTGGCCGGGGAGGGCCGGCGGCGCGCCCGGGAACCCGTGGGTGCCGGCGGGAGGGGTGCTCACGGGAGCCGCGGGTAGCGGCGGCAGCGGGGGAAGCGGCGGAACGGACGGCGCCGGTGGCGGGGGAGAGGCGGGCGCAGCGCCCCCTGCCGACCCGTCGCGGGCGGGGAGTCCGCCGGGCGAGGGCTCGGTGGGGGGCGGCGTCTTCTCGCTCATGCCCACATCCTAGGCGGCGGTCCACCCCGGGCGAGGACGCGCCCCGGCGCCTCCGGTGTCGGCGCCCGCTCCTAGACTGGTCGGGTGACAATTCACGGGATCACGCGTGCCCTCGCGCGGTCGGAGGCGTTCCGTGAGGGGCTCTCGGCCGCATCCGTCGACACCGACTTCTCGCTCGTCGAGGGGCTCGTCGCCCCCTCGATCGCGGCGCTGCTGGAGCGGCGGGCTGCCGCGGGGGAGCCGCCGGCGGTGCTGGTCGTCACTCCCACCGGGCGCCGCGCCGAGCAGGTGGGGCCCGCGCTGTCGGCCTACCTTCCCGAGGCGCGGGTGCTCTCCTTCCCCGCCTGGGAGACGCTGCCGCACGAGCGGCTCAGCCCCAGCGCCGAGACGATCGGTGCGCGGCTCGAGGCCCTGCGCGAGATCGGGGCATGGGACGGATCGACGCCGCTCGTGGTCACCGCCTCGGTCCGCGCCGCGATCCAGCCGCTCGCGCCCGGCCTCGACGCCGTGGAACCGGTCGACCTGCGCCGCGGCGGCCGGGGCTACGATCTGCCGCGCATCGCCGAGCGCCTCGTCGAGCTCGCGTACGCGCGGGTCGACATGGTCTCCCGGCGCGGCGAGTTCGCCGTCCGCGGCGGCATCCTCGACGTCTTCCCTCCCGTGGCCGACCACCCGTACCGCATCGAGTTCTTCGGCGACGAGGTCGAGGAGGTGCGCGCGTTCTCGGTCGCGGATCAGCGCTCGCTTCCCGGCGAGGTCGACGCCGTGCGCCTCGGCCCGAGCCGCGAGCTGCTGCTGACCCCCGACATCCGCGAACGGGCGGGCGCTCTCCGGGACGGGCTGCCGGGCCTGGCGGGAATGCTGGAGAAGATGTCCGAGGGCATCCCCGCCGACGGCATGGAGTCCCTGCTGCCGGCGCTCGTGGACCGGCTGGTGCCCCTCATCGACTACCTGCCCGCCGGGGCGGCCGTCGCACTCGTCGACCCGGAGAGGGCCGTCACCCGCGCCCTCACCCTGCAGGAGACCAACCGCGAGTTCCTCGAGGCCGCGTGGAGCGCCGCCGTCGCGGGAGCCGCCGTGCCGGTCGACCTCGGGTCGGGCGACTTCCTCCCGCTGGCGAGCCTGCGGGAGTCGGCCCGCGAGCGCGGCGGCGTGTGGTGGAGCTTCAGCGCGTTCGACTCCGGAGCCGCCGATGCGGCCGCCGAGGGAGTGCTGGATGCCGAGGGCGGCGTCGCCACGCGCATCCCCGCCGCACCGGTGCCGTCCTTCCACGGCAACGTCGAGGGGGCGACCGAGCACGTCGGCGAACTCCTCCGTGACGGCTGGAGCGTCGTCGTCGCGGCGAGCGGCCACGGCCTGGTCGAGCGGGCGCGCGATGTGCTCTCCGAGCGGGGCCTGGCGGCGCGCGTCGCCGAGACGATCGACGAGATCCCCGAAGCAGGTGTGGCGCTGTTGACGCAGGCGAGCGTCGAGGCGGGCTTCGAGGCGTCCGATGCGCGCATCGCACTGCTGACCGAAGCCGATTTCTACGGCCGCACGATCGGCGGCGACAGCCGCGTCGTGAAGAAGCTCGCGTCTCGTCGCAAGAACGTCGTCGACCCGCTGCAGCTGAAGGCGGGCGACTTCGTCGTGCATACCACCCACGGCATCGGCCGCTTCGTCGAGCTCGTGCAGCGGGAGGTGTCTTCGGGCGGCCGCAACCCCGTCAAGAGCATGCGCGAGTACCTCGTGGTGGAGTACGCCCCCACCAAGCGCGGCTACCCGGGAGACAAGCTGTTCGTACCCACCGATCAGCTCGACCAGCTCTCCCGATACGTCGGGGGGGAGGCCCCGGCGCTGTCGAAGATGGGCGGAAGCGACTGGGCGCAGGCCAAGGGCAAGGCGCGCAAGGCCGTCCGCGACATCGCCGTGGAGCTCGTGAAGCTCTACTCGGCGCGGATGTCGGCCAAGGGCTACGCGTTCGGGCCCGACACGCCGTGGCAGCGGGAGCTGGAGGAGGCGTTCCCGTTCGCCGAGACCCCGGACCAGCTGCAGACGATCGATGAGATCAAGGCCGACATGGAGCGCCCGATCCCGATGGACCGGCTGCTGTCGGGCGACGTCGGCTTCGGCAAGACCGAGGTCGCCGTGCGGGCGGCCTTCAAGGCGATCCAGGACGGCAAGCAGGTCGCGATGCTCGTGCCGACGACCCTCCTGGTCAAGCAGCACTCCGAGACCTTCACCGAGCGCTTCGCGGGCTTCCCTGTGAAGGTGCGGGCCCTCTCGCGGTTCCAGACCGACAAGGAGACGCGCGAGATCGTGAAGGGGCTCGCCGACGGCACGATCGACATGGTCATCGGCACCCACCGCATCCTCACCGAGCAGGTGGTCTTCAAGGATCTGGGCCTCATGATCATCGACGAGGAGCAGCGCTTCGGCGTCGAGCACAAGGACGCGCTGAAGAAGCTCAAGACCAACGTGGACATCCTCGCGATGAGCGCGACCCCCATTCCGCGCACGCTCGAGATGGCCGTCACGGGGATCCGCGAGATGTCTACGCTCGCGACGCCGCCGGAGGACCGGCATCCGATCCTGTCCTACGTCGGGCCCCGCAACGACAAGCAGGTCGCCGCGGCCATCCGCCGCGAGCTCCTGCGCGAGGGGCAGGTCTTCTACGTCCACAACCGGGTGAAGTCGATCCAGCGGGTCGCGGCGCAACTCGCCGAGCTCGTGCCGGAGGCGCGCATCGCGGTCGCGCACGGGCAGATGGGCGAGCACGCGCTCGAGCAGGTCGTCGACGACTTCTGGGAGCGCAAGTTCGACGTGCTCGTCTCGACGACGATCATCGAGACGGGGCTCGACATCGCGAACGCGAACACGATCATCATCGATCGCGCCGACAAGTACGGACTCTCGCAGCTGCACCAGCTGCGGGGACGCGTGGGTCGCGCGCGGGAGCGGGCATACGCCTACTTCCTCTACGACGAGAACAAGCCTCTGTCGGAGACGGCGGCCGACCGGCTCGAGACGATCTCGGTCAACAACGACCTCGGCTCGGGCATGCAGGTCGCGCTCAAGGACCTCGAGCTGCGCGGCGCGGGCAACATGCTCGGCGCCGAGCAGGCCGGCCACATCGCGGGGGTCGGGTTCGACCTGTATCTGCGGATGATCGGGGAGGCCGTCGCGACCTTCCGCGGCGAAGAGGCCGAGGGACCTGCCGAGCTGCGCCTCGAGCTGCCCGTGCAGGCGCGCATCCCCGAGTCGTACATCGACAGCGAGCGGCTGCGCCTCGAGGCGTACCAGAAGCTCTCGGCGGCGGCCGCCGCGAACGCGGCTCCGGACGCGATCGATCTCGTCATCGACGAGCTGCGCGACCGCTACGGGGAGCCCCCCGCCGAGGTCGAGGGCCTCGTCGCGGTCGCCCGTCTGCGTCGTCGCGCGGGTCGCGCGGGACTCACCGACGTCGTGGCGATGGGACCCAATCTGCGAATCGCGCCGGCGCGCCTGCCGGATTCGATGCGCGTGCGCCTGCAGCGGCTGTACCCCGCCGCGAAGCTGCTGCAGGGCGGCGATGCGCTCGTCGTGCCGCTTCCCCGCGACGGCGGCGACCCCGTCGGCGACGAAGCGCTCCTGGAATGGGTCGCCCAGTTGCTGACGGCGCTGTTCCCCGAGCCCGATGAGGTCGCGCCCGCGCCCGCGGCATCCGCCTGAACCGCACCGCATCCGGGCCGCCCCGTCGCGTGAGGCGGGGCGGCCCGGATGCCGTGGATCAGCCGGTGTTCTGCAGGCCTGCGGCGACGCCGCTGACCGAGAGCAGGAGAAGGCGCTGCTGCTCGGGCGCCGGCTTCTCGCCCTCGGGCGTCGCCCGGAGGGCGCGCAGCGCGCGCAGCTGCAGCAGGGAGAGCGCGTCGACGTAGGGGCTGCGCATCTTGACGGCGCGGCCGAGCACGGGGCGGTTCGCCAGCAGCTCTCCCGAGCCGGTGAGCCTGATGACCCAGCCGCGGGTGAGCGCCATCTCCTCCCGCACCAGTCGCGCGAGGTCGTCGCGGTCGCCGAGGGCGAGGTAGCGCGACGCGATGCGGTCGTCGGCCTTCGCGAGGCTCATCGCGACGTTGTCGACCATCGTGCGCAGCAGCGGCCACTGCTCGTAGGCCTCCCGCAGCAGGTCCTCGTCACCGACGGCCTCGAGCGCCGTGCCCAGGCCGAACCAGCCCGCGAGGTTGATGCGCGCCTGGGTCCACGCGAACACCCACGGGATCGCCCGCAGATCCTCGAGGGACTCGACCGAGAGCCCGCGCCGTGCCGGGCGCGACCCGAGGGCGAGCAGGCCGATCTCCTCCATCGGCGTCACCGTCGCGAACCAGGGGGCGAACCCCTCGGCCTTGACCAGCGCGAAGAAGCGATCGCGGGATGCCGCATCCATCGTCCGCGCGACGTCGGCGTAGCGGGAGGCGGCGTCCTCGTTGCGGCGCTCGACCGACGGTGCCGAGGCCAGCAGCGTGGCGGCGGCGACCTGGTCGATGTGGCGCATCGCGATGGCGGGGTCGCCGTAGCGGGCGAAGATGACCTCGCCCTGCTCGGTGAGCTTGAAGCGTCCGTCCACGGAGTGGGGCGGCTGGGCGAGGATCGCGCTGTTGGCGGGACCGCCGCCGCGCCCGAGGGCTCCTCCGCGTCCGTGGAAGAGGGTCAGCTCGATGCCGTTCTCGCGCGCCCACGCCGAGATCTCGGCCTGCGCCTCGTAGAGCGCCAGGTTCGCCGCCACGGGGCCGACGTCCTTCGAGGAGTCGGAGTACCCGAGCATGACCTCGAGGCGGCGTCCGGTCTCCTCCAGGCGGGCCGCGAACTCGGGGTGCCGGGCGATCTCGGCGAGGATGCCGGGGGCTGCCCGCAGGTCGGCGAACGTCTCGAACAGCGGGATCACATCGAGCACAGGGGGTTGGGCGTCCGGGCCCACGGCGTACCGGGCGAGGCGGTGCACGTTGGCGAGGTCCTCGGCCGACTGCGTGAACGAGACGATGTAGCGCCCGGCGGCGCGCGGTCCGAACCGCTCCTGGACGAAGGCGATCGAGCGGAAGACGTCGAGCACCTCCTCGGCGAGCTCGCTGCGCTGGCCGCCTCCGCCTCCGCCTCCGTCGAGCTCGTCGAGCTCGTCGAGTTCGGCGAGGACGGTGCGGTGCACCTGGGAGTGCTGCCTGACCTCGAGCTCGGTGAGGTGGAACCCGTACGTCTCGACCTGCCAGATGAGGTGCTGCAGGCCGCCGAACGCGTGACGACCGGCCCCCGCCGCGGCGAGGGAGTCCTGCACCGTGCGAAGGTCGGCGAGCAGCTCGTCGGGGGTGCGATACGCGAGGTCGGCGTTGCGCGTGCGGGTCGCCGCGATGCGGCGGGCGATGAGGAGCAGGATGCGGCGGTGCGGCTCGCCGGGGGAGCGCTTGGCGATGTCGGCGGCCGCGTCCTCGTCGGCGGCGCGCAGCCGGTGCCACAGTGCGACGAGCGCGTCGCTCGGGGGCGTCGTCTCGGCGTCGAGGGTGAGGCCGCGCCCCACCCGCTCGGTCGTGCGCTCGAGCCCCCGGAGCACGTGCTCCGAGGCGATCGCCGCCGCCTTGCGGGTCACCTTGGCCGTGACGAAGGGATTGCCGTCCCGGTCGCCGCCCACCCACGATCCGATCCGGACGAACGGGGTGACGATCGGAGCGCGTCGCCCGGCGGCCACCCCCTGCAGTGCGTCATCCACGCGGCGGTAGACGTGCGGCACGGCGGTGTAGAGGGTGTCGTCGAAGACGGCCATGACGGCGCGCACCTCGTCGGTCGGGGAGGGCTTCTCGGCGCGCAGCGGCGCCGTGCGCCAGAGCGTGTCGATCTCCTCGAGGATGCGTCGGCGCGCGCGCCGCTCGTCGGCGCCGCCGCGAAGCGACGCGTCGAGCTCGCCGAGGAGGCCCGCGATGCGGCGCACGCTCGTCGAGATCGCCCGCCGTCGCGCCTCGGTGGGGTGCGCCGTGAAGACGGGGTGGAAGCGCAGCGCCTTCAGCCGCGCGAGCGCGGTCTCATCGCCCACCTCCTCGGCCAGGCGCACGAAGGCCGCCGCGACCGAGTCCGTCGCGGCGTCCTTCTCGGGGCGTCCGTCGCGCTCGCGCAGCACGCGCACGCGCTGGTGCTCCTCGGCGAGGTTGACGAGGTGGAAGTAGCACGTGAAGGCACGGGCGACCTCGTCGGCGCGCTCGATCGAGAACTCCTCCACGATCGCCGCGGCCCGCTCGAAGGCCTCCGGCGAGGGGTCGGTGTAGGCCTGGATCGTGGCGGTGCGCAGGCGCTCGACGTCCTCGTAGAGGCCGGCGCTGCCGCTCTCGCGCAGCACCTGCCCCAGGAGGGAGCCGAGCAGGCGGACGTCGGCCCGCATCTGCTCGGGCAGCTCCTGGCCGGCATCGAACCGGCCGACGAGATCGATCGCCTCGGTGGTGGGTGAAGACATACCTCCAACGGTAGCGGGCGCCGTGTCTCGCTCCGTCACCCACGGCGTCACCCAGCGCGCCGCTTCGCGAGCCACTCCGGTCCCCGCGCAGCGCGCCGCTTCGCGAGCCACTCCGGTCCCCGCGCAGCGCGCCGCGCAGCGCCTCTCAGCGGAACCCGCGGTGCTCGGACACGGCACCGATAGACTGGGTGAAGGAGTGCCGGGAAGTCTGGTCGGCGGTGGTGCGTCGTGCGCGCCATCTGCGCCCCCGACCGTCACGATGACCCGTGACCCCCGACCGAAAGGACACGTGTGTCCCTGCTTCGCTCCGCCCGCTTCCCGGCGATCATCCTCCTCGTCGCCGCCGCGGCCGCCCTCATCATCGCCAATACGGCGGCGGGTCCCGCCCTGGATGACTTCATGCACGTCTACCTCGGCATTCCCGGCGTCTTCGAACTGAGCATCGAGCACTGGATCAAGGACGGGCTCCTCGCGATCTTCTTCTTCGTCGTGGCGGTCGAGCTGCAGTTCGAACTGACCAACGGCGAACTGAACTCCGCCCGCAAGGCCCTGCAGCCGGCCATCGCCGCCGCGGGCGGCGTCATCGTGCCGATCGCCGTCTTCCTCGTGTTCGCCGCGGGCAGCCCCGCCGCGGGCGGGTGGCCCATCCCCACGGCGACCGACATCGCCTTCGCCCTCGGCGTGCTGGCGGTCTTCGGCAAGGGGCTGCCCTCCGGCATCCGCATCTTCCTCCTCGCCCTCGCGATCCTCGACGACATCGTCGGCATCATCTTCATCGCGGTCCTGTTCACGACCGACGTCAACATCGGGCTCCTGGCTCTCGCGGCGCTCGCCGTCATCGCGTTCGGAGTCCTCAGCCGGTTCCTCGACTCGCGCGCGAAGGCGGGGGTCGGCGTCCTGCTCGTCGCGCTCGCGGTCATCGCCTGGGCGCTCACCTACCTCTCGGGCGTCCACGCCACGATCGCGGGCGTGGCGCTGGGCCTGGCGATGTACCAGCGACCCGCCCTTCAGGTGCGCCACGCGCTGGAGCCGTGGGTCAACGGACTCGTCCTGCCCCTGTTCGCGTTCTCGGCGGCGCTCGTCGTCATCCCAGCGGTCTCGCCCACCGAGCTGTCGCCCGCGTTCTGGGGCGTCCTGGTCGCCCTCCCGGTCGGCAAGATCATCGGCATCTCCCTCTTCGGGTGGATCTCCCTGCGCATCGGCGCCCGGGGTCGCGCTCCGCACCTCTCGTTCGCCGACCTGCTCGCCGCCGGCGCGCTCGGCGGCATCGGGTTCACCGTTTCGCTGCTGCTGTCCGAGCTCGCCTTCTCCGACCTTCCCGAGATCCGCGATCAGGCGACGCTCGGCGTGCTCGCCGGTTCGGTGATCTCGCTGGTCATCGCCGCGGTGCTCGTGTCGATGCGCGCGCGGCACTTCCGGCGCGTCCGCGACATCGACGCCGACGAGGTCGAGGTGCCCTCGCCGTCCTCGCCCGACCGGGGCCAGCTCGCATGAGCACGCAAGGGGCGGGGGATGCCGCGGCCGCGCGCCGCGCGCGTGCCCTCGCCGAGGCGGCCGAGGCGATGCGCCGCGTGCGCGAGGACTGCGTGTGGTCGCAGCGCATCACGCATGAGGACCTCGTCCCCTATCTCGTCGAGGAGAGCGCCGAGCTGATCGACGCCGTCGAGCGGGGTACGCGGTCCGAGCTGCGCGAGGAGCTCGGCGACGTGCTCTGGCAGGTGCTGTTCCACGCCGAGATCGCGTCCCGCGATGCCGGAGATCCGTTCGACATCGCCGACGTCGCCGACGGGCTGACGCGCAAGATGGTGCGCCGGCATCCGCACGTCTTCGCCGACGCCCGCGCCGACACGCCCGAGCAGGTGATCGAGCTGTGGAACGCCGCGAAGGCGGCGGAGAAGCGCGACCGTCGCAGCGTGCTCGAGGGCGTCGCCCCCGGCATGCCCGCCCTGGCGCTCGCCCAGAAGGTCCTCGGCAAGGCCGAGGGCGTCGGGGTGCGGGTCGACCCCGCGGCGGATGCCCCGGCCACCGAGGCCGAGCTCGGCGAGGCGCTGCTGGCCCTCGTCGCGGCGGCACGTCGGCAGGGCTGGGATGCGGAGGGGGCCCTGCGCTCGCGGCTGCGCTCCCTCGCGGACGAGGTCCGCGAGGTCGAGTCCGACTGACGCGGGCGTCGCCCGCCGCGGATGGGAGGATGGGGGAGTGCCCCCCGTGAATCCGCCGCGCGGCATGCGCGACTTCCTCCCCGCCGACAAGGCCCGCCGCGAGCGCGTCCTCGCGATCATCCGCGACCGCTACCGCGCCCACGGGTTCGACGAGATCGAGACGCCCGTGGTCGAGGACTACGACCGGCTGCACGCGGGCATCGGCGGCGACAACGAGAAGCTCTCGTTCAGCGTGCTGCGCCGCGGGCTCGACGCCGACGGCATCCGCGCCGCCGCCGAGGACCCCGCGGCGCTCGCCGATCTCGGCCTGCGCTACGACCTCACGGTGCCCCTCGCGCGCTTCTATGCGAGTCACCGCGGCGAGCTGCCCGGCGTGTTCCGCGCGATCCAGATCGCTCCGGTGTGGCGCGCCGAGCGGCCTCAGAAGGGTCGCTACCGCCAGTTCGTGCAGTGCGACATCGACATCATCGGGGATGCCTCGGCGCGCGCGGAGGCGGAGCTGATCGCGGCGACGCTCGACACGCTCGCGGCCCTGGGGCTCGAGGGCGCCACGGTGCGCATCAACGACCGGCGCGCACTGGATGCCCTGCTCGGCGCCTTCGGGTTCACGCCCGAGGAGCGTCCCGGCGTGCTGATCACGATCGACAAGCTCGACAAGGTGGGGCCCGAGGGCGTCGCGGCGGAGCTGCGCGAGCGCGGTGTGAGCGCGTCGGCCGTCGACGCGTTCGCGGCGTTCCTGCACCGTCCCCGCGCCGCGGCGGGTCCCTTCGGAGAGGAGCACATCCGGCGGGAGCTGCCCGAGGGGATTGCGGACGACGTGGTCGCGCACCTCGTGGCGCTCGGCATCGCCGTCGCCGAGGCGCGCTCGCACGGCGACGAGGGCGCCGTGCCGCTCGTCTTCGACCCGTTCCTCGTGCGCGGGATGGGCTACTACACCGGCACCATCTTCGAGCTGGCGCACCCCTCCGTCGCCTATTCGCTCGGCGGCGGCGGCCGGTACGACGGCATGATCGGGCGGTTCCTCGGCACCGACGTCCCCGCCGTCGGGTTCTCGATCGGCTTCGAGCGCATCGTCGACCTCGTCGAGGCGGGGGAGGATGCCGCGGTGCCCGCCGTCGTGCTCGTCCACGACCGCGACGTGCCGCTTCCGCAGCTGCTCGGCCTCAAGGCCGCTCTCGTGGCCGAGGGGGCCAGGGTGCGACTCGAGCAGCGGACGAAGAACCTGCGGGCGCTCCTGGAGCGCGCGGCCGCCGACGGATACGCGTCGTTCGCGACGGTCTCGACCGCGACCACGCGAGAGACGCTCGAGCTCAAGCCGCTGGGCTGACGCGCCGCCCGGGGCCTGTGGCCGCGGCATCCGCGCTCGCTAGACTGGCCCGCGGATCGACGACGCTCCCATCCACCTTCAGTCCACGACCAAGGAGCAACCAACGTGGCACTCATCGAGGCAGTAGGCGCTCGCGAGATTCTCGACTCGCGCGGAAACCCGACGGTGGAAGTGGAGGTGCTCCTCGACGACGGCATCGTCCAGCGCGCCGCCGTCCCCTCGGGCGCATCGACCGGCGCGTTCGAGGCGTACGAGCTGCGCGACGGCGACAAGAAGCGCTACGGCGGCAAGGGCGTGCAGAAGGCCGTCGCGGCCGTCATCGACGAGCTCGGCCCCGCGATCGAGGGCATCGACGCCAGCGAGCAGCGCGTCATCGACGAGATCCTCATCGCCACCGACGGCACGGAGAACAAGCAGCGCGCCGGCGCGAACGCCATCCTCGGCGTGAGCCTGGCCGTGGCCAAGGCCGCCGCCGACTCGGCCGACCTGCCCCTGTTCCGCTACCTCGGCGGCCCGAACGCCCATCTGCTGCCCGTCCCGCTGTTCAACGTCATCAACGGCGGCGAGCATGCCGACAACGGCATCGACTTCCAGGAGTACTTCCTCGCGCCGATCGGCGCCGACACGTACGCGGAGTCGCTGCGCTGGGGCACCGAGGTGTACCACGTGCTCAAGGGCGAGCTGAAGGCCGCGGGATTCTCCACCGGCCTCGGCGACGAGGGCGGCTTCGCCCCCGACCTGCCGAGCAACCGCGAGGGCCTGGACTTCCTCATGAAGGCGATCGAGAAGGCGGGCTTCACCCCCGGCCAGGACATCGCGGTCGGGCTCGACGTCGCGGCGACCGAGTTCTTCTCGGCCGGCGTGTACACCGTCGAGGGCAAGGCATGGTCGGCCGACCAGCTCACGGACTACTTCGCCGACCTCGTCGCGAACTACCCGATCGTCACGATCGAGGATGCGCTCGCCGAAGACGACTGGGACGCGTGGAAATCGCTCACCGACGCGATCGGCTCGAAGGTGCAGCTGGTCGGCGACGACCTGTTCGTCACCAACCCCGATCGTCTGCAGCGCGGCCTCGACCTCGGTGTCGCGAACGCCCTGCTGGTCAAGGTCAACCAGATCGGCACGCTCTCCGAGACGCTCGACGCGATCGCCCTCGCCACGCAGAACGGCTACCGCTCGATGCTGTCGCACCGCTCCGGCGAGACCGAGGACACCACGATCGCCGACCTCGCCGTGGCGACCAACGCGGGTCAGATCAAGACCGGCGCGCCCGCACGCAGCGAGCGCGTCGCGAAATACAATCAGCTTCTGCGCATCGAGGAGGAGCTGGGCGAGGCGGCGGAGTTCGCCGGTCGCCGCGCCTTCCCGCGCTACAAGGGCTGAGCACCGCACACACGAAACCGGAGGGGGGAGTCATGGCGAAACGACCGGCTCCCCCCTCCGGGCTCTTCGGGGGACCCGTCCCGGGAGCAGTGCCGCGCACCCCGGATGCCGCCGGCCCCGCCCGTGCGCCCCAGGCGGCACGCCGCCGCGGCGCACGCCGGGACGAGGGCCGGGCGCCGCGGCGCCAGGTCGACGTGCGCGGCTGGCTGGGCGGCATCCGGCTGTCGGGCTTCATGGTCGTGATGATGGGGCTCGTCGTCCTCGCCGCCTTCGTCCTCGTGCCCACCGTGGGCACCTTCGTGCAGCAGCGCCAGAACATCGCCGCGCTCGAGGCATCCGTGACGGCGGCCGAGGCCGACGTCGCCGAGCTCGAGGCGCAGCAGGAGCGGTGGGGCGATCCCGCCTACATCACCACGCAGGCGCGGGAGCGGCTGTACTACACGCGCCCGGGGGAGGTCGTCTACCTCGTCCTCAACGATCTCGACGCCTCGCTGCTGCCGGCAGAGGAGACCCCGGTCAGCGCGGAGGTCACCGAGACCCGTACCGACTGGATGACGCAGCTGCTGGGCTCGGTCACGCAGGCGGGGCTGTCGGCGACGGTGCGCCAGACGCATTCGGCTCCCGGCGAGGGCGGCACGCCCGCGGGCTGAGCGGCGCCGGCGTCGGCGCGGGCCGCGTCGGCGTTAGCCTGGAAGGGTGAGCACCCCGCCCTACGATCCGCCGACCGAGGCCGAACTCGCCGTCGTGCGCGCGCAGCTGGGCAGGCCGGCTCGCGGAGTGATCGGTATCGCGGCGCGGTGCGCGTGCGGCAACCCCACCGTCGTGGCGACCGCGCCCCGGCTCCCCGACGGCACGCCGTTCCCCACGTTCTACTACCTCACGCACCCCGGTGCGACCGCGGCGATGAGCGAGCTCGAGGCCACGCACGTCATGGCCCAGCTGCAGGACGATCTCGATGCCGACGACGACATGCGGGCGGCGTACGCCGCCGCCCACCGCGCGTACCTCGACGACCGCGCGCCCTACGGCGACGTGCCCGAGGTCGCCGGGATCTCGGCCGGGGGCATGCCCACCCGGGTGAAGTGCCTGCACGCGCTCGCCGGCCACGCCCTGGCGGCCGGACCGGGGGTCAACCCGATCGGCGACCTCGCCCTGGCCCGCTCGCGGTGGAGCCCCGAGGTCTGCGTGTGCGCCGAGCCCGGACCCCGCGGATGAGGGTCGCGCGCGCGTCGTTCGCCGCCTTGGTGGCCCTGGCGCTCGCCCTCGCACCGGCGGCCCCCGCCGCCGCGACCGCCGCCGCCCTCGTCCCGACGACCGCAGCGCCGGCCTTTCCCGACGACCCCGCCGACCCCATCCGCAAGGCCGAGTACTGGCTCGACTCCCTCGGCATCCGTGCGGCGTGGCAGACGACGCGGGGCGCGGGTCAGACGATCGCGATCATCGACACCGGGATCGGCGCAGGACCGCCCGAGTTCGCCGGCGCCGTCGTGGGCGGAACGGATGTCTCCGGCTCCGGCAGCTCCGACGGCCGCACCCCGGTCGGGGCCATCGATGCCAACCACGGCTCGTGGGTGGCCTCGCTCGCGGCGGGTCGGGGCACGGGCGACGGCACCGGGATGATCGGAGTGGCCCCCGAGGCGTCCCTGCTCTCGATCTCGCTCGGGTTCGGGCAGGCCGGCCGGGTGCCCTTCGTGGAGCAGGTCGCGACCGCGATCACGTGGGCGGTCGACCAGGGCGCCACGGTCATCAACCTCTCGTTCACGACGAACACCCTCGACTGGGACCCCCTGTGGGACGAGGCCTTCCAGTACGCCTTCGACAACGACGTCGTCATCGTCGTCGCGGCGGGCAACCGGGGCAGCGGCACCACGCTCGTGGGGGCGCCGGCCACGATCCCCGGCGTGCTCACGGTCGGCGGTGTCGACCCGTCCGGTGCCGCGAGCGTCGAGGCATCCACCCAGGGCATCACGATCGGCGTCTCGGCGCCCAGCGAGGAGCTGCTGGGCGTGTCCGCGGACGGCCGCATCGTGCGCTGGAGCGGTACCAGCGGGGCCGCGCCCATCGTCGCCGGGGTCGCCGCCCTCGTGCGCGCCGCGCATCCCCGGCTCGACCTCGCGGGCGTCGTCAATCGCCTCGTCCAAACCGCGACGCCGGCGCCGGCGGCCTCGGCGCGGCCCGATCCGCTCTACGGATACGGGATCGTCAACGCCCAGGCCGCGGTGGAGGCCGAGGTGGCGCCGGTGAGCGCCAACCCCATGGGCGACCTCGCCGAATGGATCCGCCTGTACCGGCGCGCCGACGTCGACCCTCAGCCCGAACAGGCGGACGAAACCGCCGCCGAGATCCCGCCGCTGCCCCCCGCCGATCCGCCCAGCGAGCCAGCCTCGGCGCTGCTGCCGTCGGCGGATAGCCTGCGGTACGGCACGCTTCCGCTCGTGGCGGGGACCGTGGCTGGTATCCTGGTCGCGCTCGGCGTCACCGCAGCTGTCCGACGCATCCGATCGGCGCGCACACAGCCGCGCTCGACTCCGTGATCCTCTGAGGAGTTACCCCCCATCGTGACCAGCTCTGTGAACAGCACTGCCACCAGCGCACCCGCCGTCCCCAAGAT
Organism: Microbacterium sp. NPDC078428; assembly: GCF_044542535.1. NCBI lineage: Bacteria > Bacillati > Actinomycetota > Actinomycetes > Micrococcales > Microbacteriaceae > Microbacterium > Microbacterium sp. NPDC078428. The sequence goes on along the minus strand of NZ_JBITUP010000002.1, from coordinate 41,185 downwards.
CCTCGTGGTCGGAGGCGGCTACGCCGGCTTCTACACGGCGTGGAAGCTCGAGAAGACGCTCCGCAAGGGCGAGGCCGAGATCACGGTCGTCGACCCGCTGCCCTACATGACCTACCAGCCCTTCCTCCCCGAGGTCGCGGCCGGCTCGATCGAGGCTCGGCACTCGGTCGTCGCCCTCCGTCGCCACCTGAAGCGCTCGACGGTCATCACCGCGAAAGTCACGGGCATCGACCACGCCCACAAGCTCGCCACGATCACGCCGCCCGTGGGCGAGCCGTGGCAGCAGGAGTACGACCAGATCGTCGTGACGGCCGGTGCCGTCTCGCGCACCTTCCCGATCCCCGGTATCGCCGACAACGCGATCGGCCTCAAGTCGATCGAGGAGGCCGTGGCGATCCGCGACCGCCTGATGTCGAACTTCGACAAGGCCGCGCTGCTGCCTCCGGGCCCCGAGCGCGACCGCCTGCTGACGGTCGTGGTGGTCGGCGGCGGATTCGCCGGCATCGAGGTCTTCGCCGAGCTGCGCTCCCTCGCGTCGGCGCTTCTCGGGGCCTACCCCCAGCTGACGTTCGACGACACGCACTTCCACCTCATCGAGGCCATGGGCCGCATCATGCCCGAGGTATCGCTCGCCACGAGCGAGAAGGTGCTCGCCGAGCTGGCCCAGCGCGGGGCCTTCGTGCACCTCGACACGCAGGTCAAGGGTGCCGTCGACGGCAACGTCGAGCTCTCCACGGGCGACGTCATCGCCACCGACCTCATCATCTGGACGGCGGGAGTCATGGCCAACCCGCAGGTGGTGCGCGGCAGCGACCTCCCGGTCGAGGAGCGGGGACGCATCGTCACCCGACCCGACCTGCGCGTGGGCACCGACGAGGAGATCGTCGAGGGAGCCTGGGCGGCCGGCGACGTCTCGGCCGTGCCCGACCTCACCGGCGGCGGCGTGGGCGGCTTCTGCGTCCCCAACGCGCAGCACGCGGTGCGTCAGGGAAAGCTGCTGGCCAAGAACATCACCGCCGTGCTTCGTGGCGAGGCCCCGCGCGACTACGTGCACAAGAACCTCGGCGCGGTGGCCGGCCTGGGGCTCGGCCGGGGTGCGTTCCAGAAGGGCAAGATCGGCTTCACCGGGCCCCTCGCGTGGCTCGCCCACCGCGGCTATCACGGGCTCGCGATGCCGACGTGGGAGCGCAAGCTGCGTGTGATCGGGGGCTGGTGCAACAACCTGCTGCTCGGCCGCGACCTGGTCAACCTGCAGACGGTGCAGAACCCGCGGTACGTGTTCGAGGAGTTCGCGGCCCGTCCGCGGCCCGCGCAGCCGCCCGTCACGCCGCCGGCCGAGCCGCGCGGCGCGGGCAAGGAGGCCGACAAGCCCGAGGCCGTGGACGCGGCGAAGGCGGCCGCATCCCGCTGAGACGCACGGCGTCCGGGATACTGGAGCCGTCGCCCCGCGGCGACGCCCCCGTAGCCCAATGGCAGAGGCAGGCGACTTAAAATCGCTTCAGTGTGGGTTCGAGTCCCACCGGGGGTACGCGCGGGCACGCTGGAACCGGCGTTCCCGACCGTGAGCCTGCCGTCCGCCGCCGATTCGGGTACGCACGATGGACGCCCCCCGCCCGACGGGCGAGGGGCGTCCATCATGCGTGGTGGAGCGGCGCGGTGCTCAGTCGGTCGAGCGACCGCGATCGGTCGCTCGCGCGGCCTCGTCGTCGTAGCGGATCTCTCCCTCGACGCCCTCGCCGCGCACCTCCTCGACCTGTGCGTCGAGCCCGCGCGCGTCGCGACGGGTCTTGATGAGGCTGGCGACGGTGGCCACCGCGATCGTCGCACCGATGAACAGAAGCGAGAACCAGATCGGGATCTCCGGCGCCCACTCCACGTGTCGCCCGCCGTTGACGAACGGCAGTTCGTTGACGTGGAGCGCGTGGAAGACGAGCTTCACGCCGATGAAGGCGAGGATGACGGCGAGACCCTGCGCGAGGTACACGAGGCGCTCGAGCAGTCCGCCGATGAGGAAGAACAGCTGACGCAGCCCCATCAGCGCAAAGGCGTTCGCGGTGAAGACGATGTACGCCTCGTTCGTCAGTCCGTAGATGGCGGGGATGGAGTCGACGGCGAAGATGAGGTCGACGAAGCCGATCGCGATGATCGTGAGCATCATCGGGGTGACGAAGAGCACGCCGCCCTCGCGGACCGTCAGGCGGTCGCCGCGGTACTCGTCGGTGACGCGCAGGTGGCGCCTGACGAAGCGCATGAACCGGCCGTCGACGGGGTTGTCCTCGTGGTCGGAGAACGCCTGCCTCCAGGCCAGGAAGAGCAGGAGCGCGCCGAAGAGGTAGAAGATCCAGGAGAAGTTCTCGATGAGCGTCGCGCCGACCGCGATGAACGCACCGCGCAGGATGAGCGCGATCACGATCCCGATCATCAGCACCTTCTGCTGGTAGGCCTTGGGGACGGCGAAGCCGGCCATGACCAGAAGGAAGACGAACAGGTTGTCGATCGAGAGCGCCTTCTCGGTGAGATAGCCCGCGAAGTACTCGCCGCCGAAGTCCCAGCCCGAGACGACGCCGATGCCCACGCCGAACAGAAGAGCGAGGGCGATGTAGAAGGCCGACCATCGGGCGGACTCGCCGATCGTGGGCTCGTGGGGCTTTCGCACGTGCGCGAAGAACTCGTAGACGAAGAAGGCGATCGTGACGGCGATCGTGATGATCCAGACAAGGGGCGTGACGTTCACGGGTACTCCAAAAGACGGTGACGGTTCTCGTCAAGGTCTCTTCCACCCCGGGGGGCCGGCGGGCCGGGACTCGACATCGAGTCCGTAGTGACGGGTCCGCCGCGATCGGGAATACTCCCCTTGCGCCCTCCACTGTAGCCCACCGGGTCGGCGACGCGGAGCGCACGCGGGGATACCCACCGGCGTCCCAGGTCGCGCGGGACCCGCGCGACTACGATGGAGGGGTTTACGTCCGCACGCGCAGGAGACACTCATGTGGGAATGGCTCGTCCCGATTCTGATCGTCGTGGCGCTCGTCGTCATCATCGGCATCTATCTCTGGGCCACCTACAACTCGCTCGTGGCGCTGCGCGCGCGCGTCGACGAGGCATGGAGCGACATCACGGTGCAGCTGAAGAGGCGCGCCGATCTGCTGCCGAGCCTCATCGAGACGGTGAAGGGCTACGCGGCGCACGAACGCGGCGTCTTCGAGAGCGTCACGCAGGCGCGCGCCGAGACGCTCGCAGCCGAGGGCCCCGCGCAGTCGGGGGTCGCGGAAGGCCACATGCAGCGCGCGCTGAAGTCGCTGTTCGCCGTCGCGGAGGCGTACCCGCAGCTGCAGGCGAGCCAGAACTACCTCCAGCTGCAGCACGCCGTGGCCGACACCGAGGACAAGGTCCAGGCGTCCCGGCGGTTCTACAACGGCGGGGTCCGCGAGCTCAACTCGAAGATCAAGGTCTTCCCCAGCGCCCTTTTCGCGAGGCGGCTCGGCTTCCGCGAGCGCGAATTCTTCGAGGTCGAGAACGGCGCCGCGATCTCGGAGCCCCCCCGCATCCAGTTCTGAGTCAGAACGGTCGCAGCGCCAGTTCGCCGCCGCCGAGGTCGTAGGAGCCCCGCAACGTCCAGTCGTCGTCGCGGAAGGTGACCGTGGCCGCCGCGCCCTCGCGCGTGGTGCCGGAGACCGTCACGACGTAGTCGCCGCCGACGGCGGCGAAGAGCCCCGCACCCTCGAACGTCAGCTGCGGCATCCGCTCGACCCGGTAGGCGAACCGGTCGGCGGTGGCGAGGTCTGCCGCCCACGGGATGCGCAGCCCGCAGGCCGCGGGAACGGCGTCGGCGGTCGTCGTGCACGAGGCCGTGTACGCGTCGAGGAGCGGCTGCGCCCGAGCGGCCGCGTCGTCCCGCAGGCGGGCGGCGATCGCGACGGCCACGGTCTGCCCGCTGCCGATGGACACGTCCTGCGAGCCCTCCAGCACCTCACCCGGAGCGGGCGAGACGGTGTACCCGGCCGGGAGCAGGCCGACGGAGCCGGCCGGCACGTCGGCGTCCCCCACCCGCAGCGTGTCGCCGAGGGTCGTCGTCACCTCGAGCCGGCCGAGGTTGTCCTCGACCACCCACTCTCCCTCCTCTCGACGGAGGGAGAAGTCGAGGGGCCGCTCGGCGTCTGCGATCCGGCCGGTGGCCTCCACGACCGCGTGATCGCCCTCCGTGCGGATGCCGGTGATCTCGGCGTCCTCCACGCGAGAGGTCGCGGCCTCGAACGCGAGCGCGGCGGTGCCGGCGTCGACGGCCTCAAGGTCGCGCAGCGCGTCGAGATCCCCCGCGCCCAGCGCGGCGACGTAGCGGGCGGCGGCGTCGTCGGCGGAGGGTCCTCGGCCGAAGACGACCCACGCGACGACCGCGACGGAGGCGACCAGGACGACCCCGCTCGCGACGATCGCGGCGGCGCCCCGTCTCATGCCGGCACCGTCATGCCGGCATCGTCCTGCCGCGCGCGGCCCTTCGCCCGGGGCGAGCGGGCGCGGCCGGGCTGAGCGTGCGGGGGAGGGTCGGGCTCATCCGCGCCAGCCTAGCGGCGGCGCCGCGCGGCCCGGGCGCGGTGCGGCACCCGGCTCGGTGCTGCTTCTAGACTTGCCGGGTGAGCGAGAGCCCCGATCCTCCCCGCAGACGTCTGGCCGACGTGCTGCGCGAGCGGACGGTGTCCACCGAGACGACCGGCTCCGTGCCGCGCGGACTGCGGATCGCGACGGCCTACGCCTGGCGGTTCCTCGTCATCGCGGGCGCTGCGGCGGTGGCGGTCTGGCTCGTCATCCAGCTGAAGCTCCTCGTCATCCCGCTGCTCGTGGCGATCCTCATCACGGCGCTGCTGTGGCCGGCCTTCACGTGGATGCTGCGGCACCGCTTTCCCCGGTGGCTCGCGATCGTGCTGTCGCTGCTCGGCACCATCACCGCCGTGACGGGGCTGTTCTGGCTCGTGATCTGGCAGGTCTCGCGCCAGTGGGCGAGCGTCCAGGAGCGCACGGCGGACGCCGTCGTGCAGCTGCGGGAGTTCCTGATCGACGGGCCGCTGCATCTCACGGCCACGCAGATCGACGGATGGCTCGTGGAGGGCTGGCAGCTCATCCAGGAGCAGGCGGAGCTGCTCCTCTCGGGCGCGCTCGCGTTCGGCACGACGCTCGGTCACGTCGCGACGGGTGCGCTGCTGGCCCTGTTCATCCTCATCACGACCCTCGCCGACGGCGGCGGGATCTGGCGCTGGACGCTGCGGCTGTTCCCGCGGGCCGCTCGCCCCGCCGTGGACGACGCCGCGCACGCCGGCTGGGCCACGGTGGTGACCTATGCGCGCACCCAGCTGCTCGTCGCCACGATCGACGCCGTCGGCATCGGGCTCGGCGCGCTGCTGCTCGGCGTGCCCCTGGCGATCCCCATCGCGGTGCTGGTCTTCCTCGGCGCGTTCGTGCCGTTCATCGGCGCGATCGTGACGGGCGCGCTCGCGGTGTTCCTGGCCCTGGTCTACAACGGGCCGTGGATCGCCTTCTGGATGCTCGTCGTGGTCCTCGGCGTGCAGCAGATCGAGAGCCACGTGCTGCAGCCGATCCTGATGGGCTCCGCAGTGAAGGTGCACCCCCTCGCGGTCGTCCTCGTCGTCGCGGGAGGGGCGATGATCGCCGGCATCCCGGGAGCCCTCTTCGCGGTTCCGCTGGCGGCGTTCGTCAATGTCTTCGCGGTCTCCATCGCCCGCAGACGCGTGGGGGTCGACACCTCGCCCGTCTCGGCCGACCTCATCTGGAGCACCGTGCCCCGCAACAGGAAGACCCGCCGATGACCGCGCCAGAGAAACTCCTCACCGACCTGCCCGCCCTGTCCGAATTCGAGGATGCCGCGCGCAGCCTGCGCGGCGTCATCAGCCACACTCCGCTGGAGCTCTCGCATTCGCTGACGGAGATGCTCGGGGTCCCGGTGCACCTCAAGCTCGAGAACCTGCAGCGGACGGGCTCGTTCAAGATCCGCGGCGCGACCTACCGGCTCTCACGCCTGACGGCACAGGAGCGCGCGCGGGGCGTCGTCGCGGCCTCGGCCGGCAACCACGCGCAGGGCGTCGCGCTCGCGGCGCAGGAGCTGGGCATCGCCGCCACGATCTTCATGCCGCTGGGCGTGCCCGTGCCCAAACTGCTCGCGACGCGCGGCTACGGCGCCGAGGTCGTGCTCGAGGGCGCCACGGTCGAGACCCCCCTGCGCCTCGCGGCCGAGTTCGCCGAGCGCACGGGCGCCGTGCTGATCCACCCCTTCGACCATCGCGACATCGTCGTGGGCCAGGGCACCCTCGGCCTCGAGCTGATGGACGATCTGCCCGAGGTCGAGACCATCATCGTCGGCATCGGCGGCGGCGGGCTGCTCGCGGGCGTCGCGGGGGCCGTGCGTGCGCGGGCGGCCGCGACCGGCCGCGCCGTGCGCATCATCGGGGTGCAGGCGGAGAACGCCGCGGCCTACCCTCCCTCGCTCGAGGCGGGGCATCCGGTGGACGTCCTCACTCGACCCACGATCGCCGACGGCATCCTGGTCTCGCGCCCCGGCGACGTGCCGTTCGGGATCATCCGCGACCTCGTGGACGAGGTGGTCACGGTGAGCGACGACGACATCGCCCGCGCCCTGCTGGTACTCCTCGAGCGGGCCAAGGTCGTCGTGGAGCCCGCCGGTGCCGTGGGGGTCGCCGCGATCCTGGCCGGCAAGGTGTCCGCCACCGGACCGACCATCCCGGTGCTCTCCGGCGGCAACATCGACCCGCTCCTGATGCAGCGGGTGATCGCGCACGGTCTGGCCGCGTCGGGTCGGTACATGACCCTCCGCATCCCGCTGCCGGACCGCCCGGGGCAGCTCTCCCAGGTCTCCGAGCTCGTCGCGCAGGCGGGCGCCAACGTCACCGAGGTGATGCACACCCGCCACGGTCAGGGGCTGCAGATCAGCGAGGTCATCCTCCAGATCAGTGTCGAGACACGCGGCGAGGACCACAAGGCGCTCACGCTCCAGACCCTCGAGAAGGCGGGCTTCCGGCCGGTCGTCGTTCCCGACTGAGCACGCCGTGCGCCCCCCACGCATCCGGGAGGGCGAGCGGACTCAGTCGCCCGCGTAGGTCTCCACGGAGACGATCTCGACCGGCATCTCCCGGCCGTTGGGGGCGGCGTACGCGGTCGTGTCGCCCTCCTTGAGGCCGAGGATCGCCGCGCCGAGCGGGCTCGCCTCGCTGTACACCGAGAGGGCCGAGTCCGCCGCGAGCTCGCGATTGGCGAGAAGGAAGCGCAGCTCCCGTCCCGCCACCTTCGCGGTCACGACGGTGCCGGGCGCGACGATGCCGTTGGACTCGGGGGCATCGCCCACCTCCGCCGTGGCGAGCAGGTGCTGGAGCGTGCGGATGCGCGCCTCCTGCCGTCCCTGTTCGTCCTTGGCCGCGTGGTATCCGCCGTTCTCCCGCAGGTCGCCCTCTTCGCGGGCGGCTTCGATGCGCGCGGCGATCTCCTCGCGGCCCGTGGTCGAGAGGTGCTCGAGCTCGGTGGCGAGTCGGTCGTAGGCATCCTGGGTGAGGAAGGTGACCTGGGCATCCTGAGACACGGATTCTCCTTCGTTCGTGGGTGACGCGGCTCGGCCGCGGGGCATTCCCGTCCGACATGCCAAAACGCCCCGGCGTCGTGCCAGGGCGTCGTGGGTGTCGAAAGTTTAGGTGACCCAGCAGGAGTTCACCAAACCCGTCGTGGCCGCCGCGACGGTGGGCACCCGCTCCGACATGACACGGGTGCGCTCGCCCGTCGCCTCGTACACGACGACCCGCCAGCCGACCACGCCGAACTCCTCGTCGAGCGCCTCGACGGCACAGGCGATCTCGCGGTCGGCCGGTCCGGAGACCTGGAAGCCCACCTCGACCGTGTGCTCGTCCACGACCGTGAAAGACACGCCGTCGGCGCGGACGTCGTCGAGCGTCGTGGCGATCGCGAACCACGCCGTGCCGGCGACGGCGAGCACGATGGCGACGATGCCCGCGATGAGGGCGCCGCGGCGGCCGGTGGCGCGACCGCGACCGTATCGCTCGTCGAGGCGGGCCTGCACGCTCATGAGCACCTTCGGGGGACGGATTAGGCTGGAGATTCCAGGCTAGGCGCTTCGCGGCGCGGAAGAGGACACGACGGATGCATTTCGCGACGGACATCGGGCACACTCTCACGCTGTCCGTCGTCGGCCTCGCGGCGACGCCGTCGCCCGCACCGCTCGAGCCCCCCGACGAACTCGTGACCCCCGGATTCACCGGCTTCGCCATCATGGTCGTGCTCGTCGTCGCGGTGATCGTGCTCGTCTGGGACATGCAGCGCCGCATCCGCCGCACGCGCTATCGCCAGGAGATCGACGAGCGTCTGGACGCCGAGGCCCGCGGAGGCGAGCCGGCCGCGCGGGGTGGCGCGCACGCGGTCGGCGGTCGCGCGGAGGGCGACAAACCTGACGGGGAGGAACCCGGAGAGGCGGGACGCCGCGGCGATCAGGGGTTGTAGACCGGGTCGAGCGCGATGAGCAGCGCGGCGCTCCAGTGGCAGAGGAAAGCCAGCACCGTGCACACGTGGAAGATCTCGTGGAAGCCGAAGTGGCCGGGCCAGGGGTTGGGCCGCTTGACGGCGTAGACGACGGCCCCCGCCGTGTACAGCAGCCCTCCGGCGATCACGAGGATCATCATGGCGGCGTTGGCCTCGAACAGATCGGCCATGTACATCACGGCGGCCCACCCGAGGGCGAGGTACAGTGCGACGTACAGCCAGCGCGGAGCCCCGATCCAGAACACCCGGAAAAGGATGCCCAGCACCGCCCCGCCCCACACGATGGACAGCAGCAGGGCGCCCTTGTCGGGCGGGAGCGCGAGCACGGCGATCGGGGTGTAGGTGCCCGCGATCAGGAGCAGGATGTTGGCGTGGTCGATGCGCTTGAGCACGGCCTTGGTGCGCGCAGACCAGTCGAAGCGGTGATACAGCGCGGAGTTGCCGAACAGCAGCAGCGACGTGGCCGCGAAGACCGCCGACGCCCACTTGGCGGGCGCGCCCTGGGCGAGCGCGATGAGGACGATCCCGGCGGCGATGGCCACGGGGAACGTGCCGGCGTGGATCCACCCGCGCCACGTCGGCCGCGTCTCGACCGCGGCATCGACGTCGGCGGCCTGCATCAGCGGAAGGACGGGGACCTCGGGGGCGCGGGAGCGCGAGCGACGACTCACGGTTCCAGCGTAGGCGCGGCCGCATGCCGCGCGGCGCACATAGCGGAACCGGATGCCGCGATATGCGGCACCGCGTGCCGCGCCGGTGGCGGCGCGCGCATCCGCCCGTGGCGGCGAGTAGCGTAGGCACGTGATGAGTCGCCGACGTGATGAGGGCCGGGGTCCCCTCTATCGGCTCTACATCGGCCGGCTGCGCCGCGAGATCCACGCCGAGCAGGTGCCCCGCCATGTCGCGATGATGATCGACGGCAACCGACGCTGGGCCCGCCAGCTCGGGTACGACACCGCCGCGCACGGCCACCGCGCCGGCGCCGCCAAGATGCGCGAGTTCCTGACCTGGTGCGACGACGTGGGCGTGCGGGTCGTCTCGCTCTACCTGCTCTCCCACGACAACCTCGCCAAGCGCGACACCCGCGAGCTCCAGGATCTGCTGGAGATCATCGCCGAGCTGGCGGACGAGATCTCACGGGAGCGCGACTGGCGCGTGCAGCACGTGGGGCGTGCGGAGGGCCTCCCCGACGATCTGTCCCGAGTCCTCCGCGAGGCGCAGGAGCGCTCGAGAGCCAACACGGGTCTGCACGTGAACCTGGCCGTGGGGTATGGGGGCCGCAGCGAGATCGTCGACGCCGTGCGCAGCATCATCGCCGCGCACGGCGGTACCGGTGGCTCGCTGGAGGAGCTGGCTGCGAGCCTCACGCCCGAGCAGATCGGGGAGCACCTGTACACGGGCGGGCAGCCCGACCCCGACCTCGTGATCCGCACCTCGGGGGAGCAGCGGCTCTCGGACTTCCTGCTGTGGCAGAGCGCGCACAGCGAGTTCTACTTCGTCGAGGCGCTCGGGCCCGACCTGCGCGAGGTCGATTTCCTGCGCGCGATCCGGGATTTCGGCTCGCGCGAGCGCCGATTCGGGCGGTGACCGTCGTGCACTGCGAATTAACGCGTCCGTAACCTCGCGGGGGGCGTGTCGGATGGCGTCGGTGCGCGACGCGGTCGTACCTTCGTCACATCGGGCAAGGCGCCCGGTCGGGTCGGCCACATCTGTGCGACTCGCAACTCCAGTGGTCGACGCGCAGGCACCGGGGATACGCCCGGGTCGGGAGCAGGTTGTGACCACAGCGGCATCGCACCAGCAAGACACGATCATCGACGCGCGTCGCTCGCCGCGCGAAGAAGACGGGGCATCGGCCGATCAGGCATTGCGCACATACGTGCTCGACACGTCGGTGCTCCTGTCCGATCCGCGGGCGTTCTTCCGCTTCGCGGAGCACAGCGTCGTCATCCCCGTCGTCGTCATCACCGAGCTGGAGGGCAAGCGCCACGATCCCGAGATCGGCTACTTCGCCCGTCAGGCGCTGCGTCATCTCGACGAGCTGCGTGTCGAGCACGGGCGCCTCGACTTCCCCGTGCCGGCCGGGCACGACGGCACGCTGCGTGTCGAGCTGAACAACACCGACCCGCAGGTGCTGCCCTCGGGAATGCGGCTGAACGACAACGACACGCGCATCCTGGCCGTGGCGATGCACCTGGCCCGCGACGGACAGGAGGTCACGGTCGTCTCCAAGGATCTGCCGATGCGGGTGAAGGCCGCCTCCCTCGGCCTGCACGCCGAGGAGTACCTCGCAGAGCAGGCCGTGGATTCGGGATGGACCGGTATCGCCGGCGTCGACCTCTCGGGGGACGAGATGAGCGATCTCTACGAGAGCGAGGTCGGATCCCACGACGCCGTCGCGGGGCTGCCCGTCAACACGGGCCTGATCATCCACTCCGAGCGCGGATCCGCCCTCGGCCGCGTCACGGGCGAGAAGGACTTCCGCCTCGTTCGCGGCGACCGCGACGTCTTCGGCCTGCACGGGCGATCTGCCGAACAGCGCATCGCGATCGACCTGCTCCTGGATCCCGACGTGGGCATCGTCTCGCTCGGCGGTCGCGCCGGAACCGGGAAGTCGGCCCTCGCCCTGTGCGCCGGGCTCGAGGCCGTGCTCGAGCGGCAGCAGCAGCGCAAGATCATCGTCTTCCGCCCGCTCTTCGCCGTCGGCGGGCAGGAGCTCGGCTACCTCCCCGGCGACCAGGCGGAGAAGATGAACCCCTGGGGTCAGGCGGTCTTCGACACCCTCGGCTCCGTGGTGTCGGGGAACGTGCTCGAGGAGGTCGTCGAGCGGGGGCTTCTCGAGGTGCTCCCGCTGACCCACATCCGCGGCCGGTCGCTCCACGATGCGTTCGTGATCGTCGACGAGGCGCAGTCACTCGAGCGCAACGTGCTCCTGACCGTGCTCAGCCGGATGGGCCAGAACTCGCGCGTCGTGCTGACCCACGACGTGGGTCAGCGCGACAACCTGCGGGTGGGCCGCCACGACGGCGTCGCGTCCGTCATCGAATCGCTCAAGGGACACGGACTCTTCGGCCACGTCACGCTCACGCGCTCCGAGCGCTCCGCCATCGCCGCCCTCGTGACGGAGCTGCTGGAGGTGGGGGAGCTCTCGTGATGCGGGGGCGGCTGGGACCGCCCGTGTGAGAGAAGTCTCATCCCCTTCCGAGCCCCCTCTCATTCCGCGGGGGCATCCTAGAGGATAAGAACTTCACACACGCCCGCGCGAGCGGGTCCGGTCACCGCCGATGTCCCAGTTCGGCGGTGTGTCGGAAGACGCAATCCCGCCCCCCTCCCTTCGTGGCGGGATTGACGAAGAGACGCGAGGCCCCCAGCTCGAACGTCTCCCAGCCCCCGGTGTCCCCCCAGCGCCGGGGGCTTCTTCGTGCCCCGAGGGCGCGCGCCCCGCGTCACGCGGTCGGCGGGCTCACTGCCAGCGGTAGCCCGCGCCGCGCACGGTGGAGATCCGGTCGGCGCCGAACTTGCTGCGGAGGTAGCGGACGTACACGTCCACGACGTTCGAGCCCGGGTCGAAGTCCAGGCCCCACACGCTCGAGAGCAGCTGCTCCCGGCTCAGCACCTGCCCGGGATGGCGCAGGAACTGCTCGGCCAGGGCGAACTCGCGGGCCGAGAGGTCGAGCTCCTTGCCGCCGACGAGAGCCCGGCGCGTGAGGGGGTCGAGGCTGATGTCGCCGTGGACGATGCCCGGGGCGCCCGCCGAGACCGTCTCGCGCAGGCGAGAGCGCACGCGTGCGAGCAGCTCGTCGAACTTGAAGGGTTTCGCGACGTAGTCGTTGGCCCCGGCATCCAGCCCCTGCACGGTGTCGCGGGTGCTGCTGCGCGCGGTCAGCATGATGACGGGCACGGTCGATCCCTGGCCGCGCAGATGCCGGAGGATCTCGAAGCCGTCCATCCCCGGCAGGCCCACGTCGAGCAGCACGAGGTCCACATCGCGGTCGAGCGCGTACTCGAGGGCCTCGTGCCCGTTCTCGACGATGGTCGCGGTGTAGCCGGCGGACTCGAGTCCGCGCGCGACGAACGACGAGATCCGCGGCTCGTCTTCGGCGATGAGGATGTGCGTCATCCGGTGGCCTCTCTCTGGAGCACGACGTCGCCGGCGCGAACGGGCGAGGGGAGCGATTGCCCCACGCTCTGCGAGACGGGCACGTGGATCGTGAAGGTGGCGCCGCCCCCGGGGGTGTCCGTGACGACGCAGGTGCCCTGGTGCGCCTTGGCGATCGCGTCGACGATCGCGAGGCCGAGGCCCGACCCGCCTACCGTGCGATGGTCGGCGCGGGCGAACCGATGGAAGATGCGGCGGCGCGCCGCGGGCGGGATGCCGGGGCCGTGATCGCGCACCCAGAGTCGCGCCGTGAGCGGGTCGATGTCGCTTCCGATCTCGATCGGCGAGCCCTGCGGGGTGTACTTGGAGGCGTTGTCGGCCAGTTGCAGCCAGGCCTGCAGCAGGCGGTCGCGGTCGGCCTCGATGAGGCCGCGCGCCGATCGCGTGAGGTGCCAGGTGTGCCCGGGGATTCCCTCGACGAGGTCCCCCATCCGCTCCGTGAGGTCGCCGAGCTCGACGGGGGAGAAATCGAACTGGTCGCCCTCTGCGGAGGAGAGCAGGTCGATGTCCTCCACGAGGCGCGTCATGCGGTCCAGCTCCGCGATTCCGATGTCGCGGGTCCCCGCGACGTCGCTCGGATTCGAGACGACCATCATCTCGAGGTGGCCGCGCACGATCGTGATCGGGGTCTTGAGCTCGTGCCGCACGTCGTCCAGCAGCTGACGCTGGCTGTCGATCGACCCCTCGAGGCGGTCGAGCATGGAGTTGACGGTGCGGCTGAGGTCGGACAGGTCGTCGTTGCCCTCCGCGGGGAGGCGGGCGCGCAGATCGGTCGGGGTGATCGAGTCGGCGGTCTCGCGCATGCGGCGGATGGGGGAGAGGATGCGTCCCGCGACGAACCAGCCGACGACGCCCATGGCGGTCAGGGTCGCGAGGGCGGCGACGGTGTAGGTCAGGAAGGATGCCGTGACCGGCGCCAGCTCGCGCGTGACGTTCACGGCGCGGATGTACACGCCCTGGCTGTCGTCGCCGCGCACCTCCACCGGCACCGCGAGGTAGCGCACGTCCATGCCGTCCACCGAGGCGTTCTCGATGACGGCGCCGCGCGGGTCGGTCGTGAGGGTGCGCGCGACGGCGTCCGCGACGAAGTCGGGATCGGCGACGAGGGCGTCGCTGAAGCCGCCCGCCGTGCGGAAGGCGACGTCGCCGTCGACCACGGCCAGGGACGCCTCCGTGCGGGCGGGCACGAGGCGCGACACGGCGGCCCGGAGGTACTCCCCGACGTCGGCGAAGTCGTCGCCTCGGCGGGCCGCCTCCGCAGCGGCGTCGTCTTCCACGATCACGGACAGATCGGCCACCTCCCCCAGTGACTCGACGAGAGCCCCCAGGCGGTCGTCGATCTCGATGAGCGTGCGATCCCGCTGAACGAGGAACGTCACCCCGCCCACGATCGCGAACCCCAGAGCCGCGACGGAGAGGATGGCGCCCAGGATCAGTGCCCTTGCGGGAATGGGTCGCCGCTCGCGCGTCATGGTCATATTATCCGGCCACGACGCGCTCTCGCGCTCGCCGCGCCGCGTTCCGGGTGCGGATCAGCCCGCGTGCGTCATCGAGAGCAGGTCGAGCTTCTCGTCGAGCTGCTGCTCGGTGAGCTCGCCGAGCTCGATGTAGCCGAGGTCGATGACCGCCTCACGGATGGTGATGCCCTTCGCGACGCTGTGCTTGGCGATCTTCGCCGCCGCCTCGTATCCGATCAGCTTGTTCAGCGGCGTCACGATCGACGGCGACATGCCCGCGAAGGCAGCCGCGCGCTCGAGGTTGGCCTCGAGCCCGCGGATCGTCTTGTCGGCGAGCACGCGCACGGTATTGGACAGGAGCCGGATGGATTCCAGCAGCGCCGTTCCCATGACGGGGATCGCCACGTTCAGCTCGAACGACCCCGAGGCGCCGGACCACGCGATCGTCGCGTCGTTGCCGATGATCCGCGCGCACACCATGAGCGTCGCCTCGGGGACGACGGGGTTGACCTTGCCGGGCATGATCGACGAACCCGGCTGGAGGTCGGGGATGTGGAGCTCGCCGAGGCCCGTGTTGGGGCCGGAGCCCATCCATCGCAGGTCGTTGTTGATCTTCGTCAGCGAGACCGCCACCGTCCGCAGCGCTCCGGATGCCTCGACGAGCGCATCGCGGTTGGCCTGCGCCTCGAAGTGGTCCTTCGCCTCGGTGATCGGCAGCTCCGTCTCGGCCACCAGCAGCTCGAGCACCTTCTGCGGGAACCCCAGGGGCGTGTTGATGCCCGTGCCTACGGCCGTGCCGCCGAGGGGCACCTCGGCGACGCGCGGGATCACGGCGTGGACGCGCTCGATGCCGAGGCGCATCTGGCGCGCGTACCCGCCGAACTCCTGTCCCAGCGTGACCGGCGTGGCGTCCATGAGGTGGGTTCGCCCGGACTTGACGGCGTCCTTCCACAACTCGGCCTTCTCCTCGAGGGCGACCGCGAGGTGGTCCAGGGCGGGGATGAGGTCGTCGATGAGCTCCTGCGTGACGGCGACGTGCACGGAGGTGGGGAAGACGTCGTTCGAGGACTGCGACGCGTTGACGTGGTCGTTCGGGTGGACGGGTCGTCCGAGGCTCGCGGAAGCCAGGGTGGCGAGCACCTCGTTCATGTTCATGTTCGACGAGGTGCCGCTGCCGGTCTGGTAGACATCGATCGGGAACTGGTCGGCGTGCTCGCCCGAGATCACCCGGTCGGCTGCGGCGGCGATGGCGTCGGCGATGTCGCCCTCGAGCGTGCCGAGCTCCTTGTTGGCGAGCGCGGCCGCCTTCTTGATGCGGGCGAGGGCGACGATCTGCGCGGGGTCGAGGCTGTCGCCCGAGATCGGGAAGTTCTCGACGGCCCGCTGGGTCTGAGCGCCGTAGAGGGCGGATGCGGGAACGCGCACTTCGCCCATGGTGTCGTGCTCGATGCGGTAGGCGGTGTCGGTCACGTCGTTGTCCTCCTGTGAGTGGTTCTTGTCCGGGTGGGATCAGGCCGCGGCGTCGTCGGTCCGGCCGACGACCACCTCGGGGATCGCGGTGCCCTCGGCGAGGCGGTAGTTGGCGCCGACGATGGCGACGCGCCCGTCGGCGACGGCCTCGCTGATCAGTTCGGAGGCGCGCAGCAGCTCGGCGACGGTGTTGCGCAGGTGCGCGCGACCGACCTCTTCGGCATCCACCGTCTCGGGAGTGACGCCCTGATCCGCGCCCGCCGCCAGGACGGAGCGGGCGGCTGGCACGATCGGCGCGATCTGGCGCCAGATGAGGGCGGGCAGCTCGGGCGCATCCGAGCGGGTGCTCTCGATCGCCGCGCCCACGGCGCCGCAGGCGTCGTGGGCGAGGACGACGATGAGGGAGACATCGAGCACGGCGACGGCGTACTCGAGGCTGCCGACGACGGAGTCCGAGATCACCTGGCCGGCGTTGCGAACGACGAACAGGTCGCCGAGGCCCTTGTCGAAGATGATCTCCGCCGCCAGGCGCGAGTCGGAGCATCCGAACAGCGCCGCCCGGGGCTTCTGTGCCGTGGCCAGCTCGTTGCGGCGTTCGACGTCCTGTCGCGGGTGGCGCGGCTCTCCCGCGACGAAGCGCGCGTTGCCGCGCTTCATCTCGGTCCAGACCTTCGCGGGGGTGGGGCGGTCGTTCATGGGCGCTCCTCCTGGAGGTCGGTGATCTGGGTGGCCAATGTCGCCGCCAGCTGCTCGGTGAGCTCGGCGGGCGTCGATCCGTAGACGAGGACGTAGTCGGGGCCGGCCTGCGTGCCGAGCGCGTACGAGATGTTCCCCGTCTGCGCCGGATCGCGGGGCTCGAAGACCTGCCACCTCACGCCCCCGAGGTCGATCTCGTCGGCGGGGGCCGTGCCGCGCAGCTCCCCGCGGGCCCAGGTCTCCTCCGCGTCGAAGGCCTGCGAGAAGCGCAGGAACCCCTGCTCGCCCGGCGCGTAGACGATGTCCCAGGTGGAGGTGCCGGCGGACTCCGAGCTGACGGAGGCGGCGTTCACGCGCCACTCCTGCGGCGCGGCGGGAACCAGGACGGGGCGCTGATAGGTCTCGGCGACCTGCTCGGCGATGGGGGCCGGATCG
Source organism: Microbacterium sp. NPDC078428 (assembly GCF_044542535.1). Classification (NCBI taxonomy): domain Bacteria; kingdom Bacillati; phylum Actinomycetota; class Actinomycetes; order Micrococcales; family Microbacteriaceae; genus Microbacterium; species Microbacterium sp. NPDC078428. Next base: position 24,400 of record NZ_JBITUP010000002.1, on the reverse strand, counting down.
ATGCTGGCGCGCTCGGGCAGCTCCCCGCGCGGCACCACGAAGACCATCACGACCACCATCCCCACCGTGACCAGAAGCGCCGCGATGAGATTGCGGAAGGTCTGGCTGGAGCGGTAGCGCGCCGACGACTCCGCCTTGCGCGCGGCGGTCTCCTCGGGGGTCTCGGGCCTGCCGAGCTCGGCGACGACGCGGGCCATGTCAGGCCCCCGATCGCTCGGACGCGTCGGTGCCGCGCGCGGCATCCAGCCGGCGCTTGGCGCCGAGGAGCCATTCCTCGCATCGCTGAGCGAGCGCCTCGCCGCGCTCCCACAGCTGCAGGGACTCCTCGAGAGTGGGGGATCCCTGCTCGAGCTGCGCGACCACTCGCTGCAGCTCGTCACGTGCCTGCTCGAACGAGAGCGTGGCGGTGTCGGCCTGCTCCGTCATGATTCCCATCCTCTCACGCGCGTGCGCGCGCTCTGCCGCCTCACGGTGCCGTGCCGCCGAGCGAGCGCACGGCGAACTGGCCGTTTGCGACGCGCACGAATCCCTCCGCGCCCTCCGGGGCGTCGCGGGGATCGCGCACGATGCGGTCGTTCATCTGGACGATCGCGTATCCGCGGTCGAGCGTGTGCTGCGGGCTCAGCGCGCGCAGGGTGGCGCGCAGCTCGGCGGACCGGCGGTCGGCGTGCGCCATGAGGCGATCCACGGCGGCGCGTCCCCGCCCGATCGCCTGCGCGACCTGCGCAGCGCGTTCGTCGAGCCCGCGCTCGGGCGCGCGCAGCACGGGCCGCGAGCGCAGTTGCTCGAGCTGCGCAATGTCGTGGGCCACCCGCTGCTGCAGCCGGGAGCCCAGGCGGGCCCGCAGCTGGGCGACCATCGCCCGCTGCTCGGAGACGTCGGGCACGACGCGCTTGGCGGCATCCGTCGGCGTCGACGCGCGCAGGTCGGCGACGTCGTCGAGCAGGGGGTGGTCGTTCTCGTGCCCGATCGCACTGACGACCGGGGTGGATGCCGCGGCAACGGCCCGCAGCAGCCGCTCGTCGCTGAAGCCGAGGAGCGTCTGCGGGTCGCCGCCGCCGCGCGCGATGATGATGACGTCGACGTCGGCGTCGGCGTCGAGCCGCCGGAGCGCGCCGATCGTCTCGGGGACGCAGCGATCGCCCTGGACGGCGGCGTGGATCGTGCGGAAGCGGACCTGCGGCCACCGCAGCTCGGCGTTGCGGTGCACGTCCTTCTCGGCGTCCGAGCGCTCGCCGGTGATCAGCCCGATGACGTGGGGCAGGAACGGCAGCGGCCTCTTGCGGGCCTGATCGAACAGGCCTTCCGCGCGCAGCGCCGCGCGAAGTCGTTCGAGCTTCTCGAGCTGCTCGCCGAGGCCGACGTGCCGCATGGCGGACACGGTGAAGGAGAAATCGCCCGAGCGGACGAAGTAGTCCGGCTTGATGCAGGTCACGACATGGTCGCCGACCGCCATGTCCTCGGTCAGGCGCGAGCGTGTGCTCGACCACAGGCGGAACGACAGCGTCGCGTCGGTCCCGCGGTCCTTGAGACGGCCGAACACGTTCCCGCCGCGCACGTTCCAGGAGGTGATCTCGCCCTCGACCCAGACCGAGCCCCATTTCTCCACGAAGCCGCGGATGGTCTCGTTCAGCCGTGAGACCGACGTGGGGGCCTGCGGGCTCGACTCGCGCGGGTGCACGGAGTCGGCGGGGGGCTGTTCGCCGTCTGCGACGGCGGGCTGGAACGTCGTCATCTCATCCTCGTCGGGGCGTGCGGGGCGGCACTCGGCCCGTGCGCGGGGGCACGCCCGTACAATCGTCAGGGTGACTACCCCGACCGTCCACATGCCCGTTCCCCGCATCCCGGGGCGTTCGGGCCGGCTTCAGGATATCCCGGTGCCCGGACAGAAGCGGGTGCTGCTGGCCGCTCCCCGTGGATACTGCGCGGGTGTGGACAGAGCCGTCGTCGCCGTCGAGAAGGCGCTCGAGCGCTACGGGGCACCCGTCTACGTGCGCAAGCAGATCGTGCACAACATCCACGTCGTGACCGAGCTCGAGAGCAAGGGGGCGGTCTTCGTGGAGGAGGTCGACGAGGTTCCGGAGGGCGCGCACGTGGTCTTCAGCGCGCACGGCGTCTCTCCCGCGGTCGTCTCCGCGGCATCCGACCGGCGCCTGCAGGCCATCGACGCCACGTGCCCGCTCGTGACCAAGGTGCATCGCGAGGCGGTGCGGTTCGCGCGCGACGACTTCGAGATCCTGCTGATCGGCCACGACGGGCACGAGGAGGTCGAGGGCACCGCGGGCGAGGCGCCCGACCACGTCACGGTGGTCAACTCGCCCGAGGACGCCGACACGGTCGAGGTGCGCGACCCGTCGAAGGTCGTGTGGCTCTCGCAGACCACGCTGTCCGTCGACGAGACGATGGAGACCGTGCGCCGGCTGCGGGAGCGCTTCCCCCAGCTGAGCGATCCGCCCTCCGACGACATCTGCTACGCGACGCAGAACCGGCAGGTCGCGATCAAGAAGGTCGCGCGCGACGCCGACCTCGTCATCGTCGTGGGATCCGCCAACTCCTCCAACAGCGTGCGTCTGGTCGAGGTCGCCCTTGAGCACGGGGCCAAGGCCGCCTACCGCGTCGACTACGCCGACGAGGTCAAGCAGGAGTGGCTGGAGGGCGTCGAGACGGTCGGCGTCACCAGCGGCGCCTCCGTTCCCGAGGTGCTCGTGAAGGAGGTGCTCGCCGACCTGGCGGGCGCCGGCTACCGGGACGTGGAGGAAGTGCGCACGGCGGAGGAGGACCTGATGTTCTCGCTGCCCAAGGAGCTGCGCCAGTCGCCGAGCGGACAGCGCGACAGCCGGGGCCTCGGAGGCCGGGGCCGCGCATGAGCGATCCCGACCGCGACGCACGACCCCGTCCGCAGTTCGGCGAATACGCGAGCCCGGAGGAACAGCAGGCGCGCATCCGGCAGCCGGACGCGACCTGGGCGCTCCGATCGGGACAGGCGCCCGACGAGGCGGATCCCCCCTCGGCGCCCCCGGCCCCGGCGACCCCGGCTCGAGCGCCCGCCGCGCACCCCCGTCGTCGCACGATCGACCGCATCGCGACCTTCGCCCTGCTCGGATACGGCCTCTTCCAGGTGCTCACCTCCATCCCCGCGCTGACGGACTTCCCCGCCTACGCCGAGATGCTCCTGGAGGTCATGGGCGCGCAGGCGGAGCTGTCGGATCCGGCGGCCGGACGCGGGTGGGGGATCGCCGCCGCGCTCGTGCTGGGCCTCGGCTGGATCGCCACGGCGTGGGTATCGTGGCGCAGCCTGCGCGCGGCGCGACTGACGTTCTGGATCCCGCTCGTCGCCGGCATCGTGTTCAACATGATCGCGAGCACGCTCATGCTGATCCCGCTCCTGAACGACCCCGCGGTGCGGGGCGCGCTGGCCGCCGTCGTCGGCGCATAGCCTCGCCGGCGGGCGCCCGTATCATGGCCGGATGCCGAGCCTCCTCGCCGTCTGCGTCGTCCATCAGCTGCTGCCCGAGGCCGGCAGCGCGGGGGTGACCGCGATCGACAAGCGCCCCCTCGCGCGCGGGGCGAAGGTCGGCCCGTTCGGCCTGCGGGGTGACGTGCAGGTCAACCGCAAGCACCACGGCGGGCTCGACAAGGCGCTCTACGCCTACGCGCAGGAGGACGCCGAGTTCTGGGAGAAGGAACTCGGACGCGAGGTGCCGCCCGGGTACTTCGGGGAGAACCTGCGCACCGAGGGGATCGACGTCAACGCGGCGCGCATCGGCGAGGTGTGGCGCATCGGCGAGCGCGTCGAGGTTGCCGTGACGATGCCGCGGACTCCCTGCCAGACGTTCTCGCGGTGGGTCGGCGGTGCCGACGAGCGGGGCTGGGTCAAGCGGTTCGCCGCAGAGCGTCGCCTCGGCCCCTACCTGCGCGTCGTGCGAGGGGGTGTCGTGCGTCCCGGGGACGAGATCGTCGTGGTCGCAGCCCCCGATGACGCGCCCGGACTGCTCGACGGCTTCCGCAGCCCCGCCTAGAACGACGGATGCCCCGACCCTGCCCTCGAAAGAGCGCCGGGTCGGGGCATCCGTGACCGTTCCGGGGGGCTGTGCGGATCAGCCCTGCGACTTGCCGGCGGAGCCGAGCTGCCGCGTCGCCGCGACGACACGGGCGGCCATCGCCGACTCGGCCACCTTGCCCCACGCGCGCGGGTCGTAAGCCTTCTTGTTGCCCACCTCGCCGTCGATCTTGAGCACGCCGTCGTAGTTCTGGAACATGTAACCCGCGACCGAGCGCGTGAAGGCGTACTGCGTGTCGGTGTCGATGTTCATCTTGACCACGCCGTTCGCCACGGCGAGCGCGATCTCCTCGTCGGTGGAACCGCTGCCGCCGTGGAAGACCAGGTCGAGGGGCTTCGGACCGGTGCCGAAGCGCGCCGCGATGCCCTCCTGGATCTCGCCGAGCAGCTCCGGACGCAGCTTCACGTTGCCCGGCTTGTAGACGCCGTGGACGTTGCCGAACGTCAGCGCGGAGATGTAGCGGCCCTGCTCGCCGAGTCCGAGGGCCTCGACGGCCTTCGTCACGTCGGCCACCGTCGTGTAGAGCGCCTCGTTCGAACCCTCGTGCGCGACGCCGTCCTCCTCGCCGCCGACGACCCCGATCTCGACCTCGAGGATGGCGTTGATGTTCTTCAGGCGGGGCAGGAGCTCCTTCGCGATCCGGATGTTCTCATCCAGCGGCACGGCCGAGCCGTCCCACATGTGCGACTGGAAGATCGGGTTGCGCCCGGCCTTGACCTCTTCCTCCGATGCCTCGATGAGGGGCATCACGAAGCCGGGAAGGGCCTCCTTCGGGCAGTGGTCGGTGTGCAGCGCGACGGTGACCGGGTAGTTCTTGGCGACCTCCGTCGCGAACTTCGCGAAGGCGAGCGCGCCCGCCGCGCGCGCCTTGACGGTGTGGCCGGCGAAGTAGTCGGCGCCGCCCGTGGTCACCTGGAGGATGCCGTCGGAGCCCGCCTCGGTGAGACCCTGCAGGACGGCGTTGATCGTCTGGGAGCTCGAGACGTTGATCGCCGGGTAGGCGAAGCCGCCCGCCTTCGCGCGGTCCAGCATGTCGGCGTACTGCTCGGGGGTTGCGACGGGCATGGCAGCTCCTTCGTATCGGGTCTCGTGCCGCGTGCCACTCTAGCGAAGCGCGCGGCCGGCGGCGGGTGGGGTCCGGGCCACCCGCACGGCTCCCGCATGACGGGCGGTTAAGAAACGCGATTCCTTCGTTTCCAGGCGTCCAGAATCCCGATGCCCGCCTCGCCCGGCTGGCTAGGCTGGCCCGCATGGTGAGCATCACGGGGGACATGAGCCCTCTCCATCCCGACCGCAACCTCGCACTCGAGCTCGTCCGCGCCACCGAGGCCGCCGCGATCCGTTCGGTGCCCTTCATCGGTCGGGGCGCCAAGGAGGCCGCCGACGGCGCCGCCGTCGACGCGATGCGCGCCTTCCTCACGACCGTCAACTTCGACGGCGTCATCGTCATCGGCGAGGGCGAGAAGGACAACGCGCCCATGCTCTTCAACGGCGAGAAGGTCGGCACGGGCCGGGGGCCGCAGTGCGACGTGGCGGTCGATCCCATCGACGGCACGTCGCTCACGGCCGCGGGCCGCAACAACGCCCTCTCGGTCATCGCCGTCTCCGACCGCGGGTCGATGCTCGACGCGTCGACGGTGTTCTACATGGACAAGCTCGTCACCGGACCGGCCGGCGTCGGCGTCGTCGACATCCGCCTGCCCATCGGGGAGAACATCCGCCTGCTCGCGAAGGCCCTGGGCAAGCCCGTCGACGAGATCGTCGTCTCGGTGCTCAACCGCCCCCGTCACGAGAAGCTCATCGCCGAGATCCGCGAGGCGGGCGCGGGCACGCGCCTCATGACGGACGGCGACGTCGCGGGCGGCATCAACGCCGCCCGCCACAACGCCCGCACCGACATGTGCGTCGGCATCGGAGGAAGCCCCGAGGGCATCGTCACCGCGTGCGCCATCAAGGCGCTCGGGGGTCATATCCAGGGGCGGCTCTGGGCGCGGGACGACGACGAGAAGCAGAAGGGGCTGGATGCCGGCCTCGCGCTCGACGGCCACGTCTACGAGGCCGACGACATGGTGAAGGGCAGGAATACGATCTTCGTCGCGACGGGGGTCACCGACGGCCAGCTCGTCGCGGGGGTGCGGCGCGAGGGCGACTACGTCTACACGGAGAGCATCGTGCTGCGGGGCGCGTCGGGCACGCTTCGGCGCATCACCTCCGAGCACCTCACGTCCAAGTGGCTGTGAGCCGCCGGTCGCGGGCGGGGCGCGAGGACGCCGCGACCTGATCGTTACCTGACCCTCGCGCGGTCATCTGCGAGAATGGAGCCGCCAGTCAGCGTCGACGGTGGACCTCAGTACACAGCAGACACGGGACGGAACGCATGAGCACTGCTCAGGAACCCAGGACCGGCGCGATCGCCGTCGTGCAGAACGCCGTCGATCCCGCTCGACGGGAGGACGTCCTCCTGCGCGTGCGCCGGGAAGAGGGCCACGAGGTCAGCCCGTGGTGGCTGGTCGGGGCCTTCGTCTTCGTCGCGGGGACCGTCGTCGCCCTCATGAGCCTCATCCCCGGCGGCGGCGTCTGATCGCAAGACTCACTCGGCGAGGCGGGCTCGCACGGCGGCGAGGTCCCCGTCGCTCTGGAGTGCACTGTCGCTCTGGAGTGCAGTGTCGCGCGGGAGCGCCTCGTCGCCTCGCGCGTCGTGGGCCGGGGGCGACAGCTCCGGCGCCGTGATCGCCCGCGTGGTCGCCGCGAGCGGAGCCGCCTCGGGGAGCAGCTTCGTGTCATCGATCCCAGGGAAGCGCCGCGCGGTCGCGAGGACGCGGCTCTCGAACGACCCCGCGAAGGCGTTGTAGCTCTCGACGGCTCGCTCGAGCGATCGGCGCAGGGTCTCGGCGTGGCCGGCGAGGGTGCCGAGGCGTGCGTAGAGCGTGGTGCCCAGATCGAAGAGCTGCTTGGCCTCGGCGGAGACGTCCTCCTGCGTCCAGGCGAAGGAGACCGTCTTCAGCACCGCCCAGAGGTTCACGGGGGATGCCAGCGCCACCCTCTTGCCGAACGCGTAGTCCAGCAGCGCCGGGTCGGCATCCAGCGCCGTGGCCAGGAGCGACTCGTTCGGCAGGAAGCAGACGACGAACTCCGGCGCCGTCTCGAGACCGCTCCAGTACGCCTTGCGCGCGAGTGCGTCGATGTGCGCGCGCACGGCCCTGACGTGCCGCTGCAGCAGACTCAGGCGCCGCTCTGCGTCCTCGCCCGTCGCGGTGAGCGGGATGGCGGCCGCCTCGAGATACGCATCGAGGGGGACCTTCGCGTCGACGGGGATGGCGGCACCGCCGGGGAGGCGGATCACCATGTCGGGGCGCCCTGCGCCGGCGTCGGAATTGATCGATGCCTGCGTCGTGAAGTCGACGTGCCGTGTGAGCCCCGCCGCTTCGACGATGTTGCGCAGCGCCGCCTCGCCCCACACTCCGCGCGTGCCGTTGTCGCGCAGGGCACCCGCGAGCGATTCCGTCGTGCGGCGCAGCTGCTCGTCGGTCTCCAGGGAGAGGCGCAGCTGAGTCGAGATGGCCCCGTACTGCGCCGTGCGCTCCCGCTCGAGGTCGGCGACCTGACGCTGCATCGTGTGCAGCGTCTCCCGCACGGGGGCCAGCGCCTCGAGCACCGCGTGCTCGCGGCGCTCGCGCTCCGCGCGTTCGGCCTGAGAGGCCCGCTCCTGCGCCAGCTGATCGCGCAGCCCCGCGACGAGCGACTCCGCGCCATCCGCGCGCGCACGGGCGGCGCCCAGCTCGGCCGCTCCGCGGGAGCCGCGCACGACCCACCCGATGAGGGCGCCGAGCAGGGCGGCGACGGCGAGGGTGGCGATGGTCACGGCATCCATGGCCCCATCGTGGCACCGGGCTCGGACACCGGCGGGTGCGCGCGCCGCGCGGGGGTCAGGCCACCCGTGCGGCCGCGGCGGCCGCCGGGGCGGCGGCGAGCGCGGAGATCCGCACGCCCGCGACGGCGACCAACGTCGGCACGTCCCGCGCGCCGTGCCGACGCGCGGCATCCACGACGATGTGCGCGCACGCCTCCGCGTCGGCCCGCGCGTCGTGGTGGGCGAAATCGGCGAAGCCCGCGGCCGCCGCGACGCGGGGGAGGCGGTAGGAGTCCAGCTCGTAGGAGCGGCGCGCCAGCTGCAGGGAGCACAGGTAGCGATAGGGCGGGCACGCGTCGCCGGTGGCCTCGCAGGCCCGTCGGATGACGTTCATGTCGAAGCCGGCGTTGTGGGCCACGAGAACGTCGGCGCCCGCGAAGGCGCAGAGATCGTCCAGCTGGGCGCTCCACCCCTTCGCCCCGACGACGTCCTCGGCCCGGATGCCGTGGATGCCGATGTTGACGGGGGCGAACGCGTCGTGGCCGGGCGGCGGCTGGATGAGCCATCCCGCGCGGGCGACGACGCGCCCTCCCCGGACGCGCACCATCCCCACGGCGCAGGCCGACGCGGTGCTGGAATTCGCCGTCTCGAAGTCGATCGCGGTGAAATCCAGGGACACGCGCTCAGCCTCGCAAGGCCCGGTCCGGGCCGGCGGCAGGCGCGCCGCGGACGGCGCGGTCGACATAGGCTCGGGCCATGGATGACGGACAGGGGCTGGCGAGGTCGTTCGGGCGGGCCGCCGCGGCCTACGACACGGGCCGGCCGGGGTATCCCGCCGCGGCGGTGGCGTGGATGCTCGCTCCCGTGGCGATCGACCCCGGCATCCGCGTCGCCGACGTCGGAGCCGGCACGGGCAAGCTGACACGGGAGCTGGCGGCGCTCGGGGCCGACGTCGTCGCGGTCGATCCCGACCCCGTGATGCTCGAGCAGCTGCGCGCGGGAGTCCCCGGCGTGCGGACCGTCGAGGGCACGGCGGAACGGATGCCGCTGCCCGACGCATCCGTCGACGCCGTCCTGCTCGGCCAGGCATGGCACTGGGTCGACCCCGATGCCGGATCGGCCGAGGCCGGTCGCGTGCTGCGGCCCGGCGGTGTGCTCGGGCTCGTCTGGAACGTCCGAGACGAGCACGTGCCCTGGGTCGCGCGCCTCACCGAGATCGTGCACGGCAGCAACGCCGAGCGGCTGATCGCGGAGGGCGGTCCGCGGGTCGCCGACCCGTTCGCCACGCTGGAGCGACGCGAGTGGACGTGGTCGCGGCGGATGTCGCCCGCGACCGTCCTCGAGATGGTGCGCTCGCGCAGCTACGTCATCACGGCGGCGCCCGACGAGCGCGCCCGCATCGAACGAGAGGTCGTCGCCCACGTGGCCGCGCACCCGTTGCGCGCCGGCGACGGCTCGATCGAGATGCCCTACGTGACGCACGCGTTCCGGGCCGTCGTCGGCGGCTGAGGCCGGCCCCCGGAGGAATCCACCGGCGCACCGCCGTAGACTCGATGCCCGTGGCTCTCACTATCGGCATCGTCGGCCTGCCCAACGTCGGCAAGTCCACCCTCTTCAACGCACTGACGAAGAACGACGTGCTCGCCGCGAACTATCCGTTCGCGACGATCGAGCCGAACGTCGGGGTCGTGAGCCTGCCCGACCCGCGCCTCGCGCAGCTGGCCGAGATCTTCGGCAGCGAGCGCATCCTGCCCGCGACGGTGTCGTTCGTCGACATCGCGGGCATCGTGCGCGGCGCGAGCGAGGGCGAGGGCCTGGGCAACCAGTTCCTCGCCAACATCCGCGAGGCCGACGCGATCGCGCAGGTCGTCCGCGGCTTCACCGACGACGACGTCGTGCACGTCGAGGGCGGGGTGAACCCCAAGAACGACCTCGAGACGATCAACGCCGAGCTGCAGCTGGCCGACCTGCAGACCCTCGAGCGCGCGATCCCGCGCATCGAGAAGGAGGTCAGGGGGAAGAAGAGCGATCCGAGCGTGCTCGAGGCCGCGACGGCGGCGCGGGACGCGCTGGAGCGGGGCGTGCTGCTCTCGCACTCCGACCTGGACCTCTCGCCGATCAGGGAGCTCGGGCTGCTGACCGCGAAGCCGTACATCTACGTCTTCAACGTCGACGAGGCGATCCTGACGGATGCCGCGGCGAAGGCGAGCCTGGAAGAGCTCGTCGCCCCGGCCAAGGCCGTCTTCCTCGACGCCAAGATCGAATCGGAGCTCATCGACCTCGACCCCGAGGACGCGGCGGAGCTGCTCGCCTCGACGGGGCAGGAGGAGTCCGGCCTCGACCAGCTCGCGCGCATCGGCTTCGACACGCTCGGACTGCAGACCTACCTCACGGCCGGTCCGAAGGAGTCCCGCGCCTGGACGATCGGCAAGGGCTGGAAGGCGCCGCAGGCGGCGGGAGTCATCCACACCGACTTCGAGAAGGGCTTCATCAAGGCCGAGGTCATCTCGTTCGACGACCTGATCGAGGCGGGGTCGGTTCTCGATGCCCGGGCCAAGGGCAAGGCGCGCCTGGAGGGCAAGGACTACGTCATGCAGGACGGCGACGTGGTGGAGTTCCGCTTCAACGTCTGAGCCCCGAAGGCCGTGCCGGCAGGGCGCCGGCGACGAACGATGACCGTCCCCAGAGAGGACCCGAGCAATGACCGACACCCAGATCTTCGACGCCGACGGCCGGGCGATCCCCTTCGCCGTCGAGGGTGACGGGCCCGCCCTGGTGCTGATCGCCGGTCTCGGCCTGGGAATCGACTATCTGGGCGCGCTCGCCCATTCGGTCTCGGAGGAGGACTTCCGCGTCATCCGGCTCGGCACCCGCCGCGTCCCCTCCGACCCGTCCGCATCCGTGACGATGAGCCAGCTGGCGCAGGACGTCGTCGACGTCCTCGACGAGCTCGGCATCGCGGACGCCTGGATCGGCGGTCACGAGTTCGGCGGCGCGGTCGCGCGCATCGTCGCCCTCGAGCATGCCGACCGCGTCAACGGAGTACTGCTGCTCGGCGTCGACGAGCCCGCCTCGTCGCCGGGGGCGGTGGAGGCTCCTGAGCACCTGCGCGACGACGCGGTCGCACAGATGCAGCGTTCCGCGCGCGGCTCGGCGCAGCTGCCCCCGCTCGCGCCCGCGGTTCCGGTGCTTGTCATCCAGGGAACGGAAGACCCGGTCGCGCCGGCCGCCAACGGCGACGCGCTGCAGGCGGCGGCGCCGGACCGGGTCAGCGTCGTGCGCGTCGAGGGCGGAGGCCACCTCTTCCCGGCGACCCACGTGGGTGCCACCTCATGGGCCATCGAGGACTACCTCGACTGGGACTGACGTCCGATCGACGCCGCCCCGGGTGGGAGGACGTCGCATCAGCAGAGAGCGACGAGGATGCCGCGACCCAGCGATCGTAGGAGCGCCAGGGGTATACCGACACGGTACGTGCGCCCTCCGACGCCCGCGCTCAGCGCGGGGGAGCGCTCGTGAGCTCCGCGAGCAGGTGCTCGACCCGGTCCCGGATGTCGTCGCGAACGGCGCGCACCCCGTCGAGGTCGAGACCAGCCGGGTCGGCGAGCGGCCAGTCCAGGTAGCGCTTGCCCGGGTAGATGGGGCAGGCATCCCCGCACCCCATCGTGACCACGGCATCCGCGGCGCGCACGACGTCGTCGGTCAGCGGCTTGGGGAAGTCCTGCCCCACGTCGATCCCGATCTCGGCGAGCACCTCGGCGACGGAGGGGAGGATGCCGGCGGCCGGCTGCGACCCCGCCGATCGCACGTGTACCCGGCCTCCCGAGAGCTGGCGCGTGAGGGCGGCGGCCATCTGCGAGCGTCCGGAGTTCTGCACGCAGACGTAGAGGACCTCGGGAACGGGCTTGGCGACGAGGCCCTTGGACTGCGCCAGGGCCGTCAGCCGATCGCGGGCGAACTTCTCGGCGAGCGCGGGCAGGTGGGTCGACACCGTCGCGGTGCGCCCCAGGGCGGCATACGACTCGAACACCACACGCTCGACGGTCTCCTCGTTGACCATGCCGGCGAAGTGCTGCGCCAGTCGCTCCGCGGCGCGCTGCAGGACGGCGTCCGAGGACAGCAGCGCGTCCTGGCCGCGGGCGGTGCTCATGCGCGGGCCTTCTCGGGGAGCAGGTCGCCGATCAGCGCTTCGATGCGGCGGCGGATCTCGTCGCGGATCGGGCGGACGGACTCGATGCCCTGTCCCGCCGGGTCGTCCAGCTCCCAGTCCTCGTAGCGCTTGCCGGGGAAGATCGGGCAGGCGTCGCCGCATCCCATCGTGATCACGACATCCGATACCTCGACTGCCTCGACCGTCAGCACGTTCGGGGTGTGCCCCGCGATGTCGATGCCTTCCTCCGCCATCGCCTCCACGGCGATCGGGTTGATCCGGTCCTTCGGCGCCGAGCCGGCCGAGAGCACCTCGACGTCGTCGCCGGCGAGCGCGCGCAGGTATCCGGCGGCCATCTGCGAGCGTCCGGCGTTGTGGACGCAGACGAAGAGAACGGTGGGCTTGTCGGTCATGATGCTCCTCACGGTCACCTAATGATAGACCGCGGTCTATGTATCGATGGTGAACGCCGGGTGAACGCTCACGCGGGTCGCAGATCCGCGGCGAGCTCGCGCACCCGGAGCTCGATCTCGTCGCGGATCCGTCGCACGTCCGCGAGCGGCAGCCCGGCGGGATCCGCGATGTCCCAGTCGACGTAGCGGATGCCCGGGTAGACGGGGCAGGCGTCGCCGCATCCCATCGTGACCACGACGTCGGCGGCGCGCACGACGTCGTCCGTCAGTGGCTTGGGGAACTCGCCGCCGATCCCGACCCCGATCTCGTCGAGCGCGCTCACGACGGCCGACCGGATCTCGCCGCGGGGCTCGGAGCCCGCGGACCTGATCACGACGTCCGGCCCGGTGAGGTGGCGCAGCAGGGCGGCGGCCATCTGAGACCTGCCGGCGTTCTGCGTGCAGACGAAGAGCACCTCGCGCGCGGCGGGGACGGCGTCGTGGGCGAGCGCGGCCTCGAGCCGGGATGCCGCGAACGCGCTCGTGCGGGAGGCGAGCATCCGCACCCCCGTCGTGGCGCTCAGCAGATCGTGGCTCTCCTGCACGTGGCGGCGGATCGTGTCGCGCCCGAGCACGCCGCGATAGCGCGCGCCGAGGTCGTCGGCGATGCGGTCGAGGTCCACCGGGGGCGTCGGGGGTGCCGCCGCCGGCGCCGCGACGATGTCGGCCAGCTGCTCGGCGTCGCCGGGCGTCAGGGAGTACCACGCCTCGCGGCCCACAGGATCGCGCTCGACGACGCCCGCCTCGCGGAGAACCCGCATGTGGTGGCTGATCGTCGGCTGGCGAAGGCCCAGGTCGCGCGCCAGGTGGCCGACGAGTGCCCGCCCGGCCGGCGCACCGCGCAGGAGCGCGACGATCCGCGCGCGGGTGGGGTCGGCCATCACCGCCAGTCGCGCCGCAGCATCCATAGATGCGAGTCTATGCTCCGGCCGTGTCACACGTGCCGTGAGCCCTCGTCTGGATGCGAGGGCGGCTCGAACTGGAAGGTGGAGTGCTCGATCGAGACGACGAAGTGCTCCGCGACGCATTCCTGCAGGTCGTTCAGGAGCGCGGCCGTGTGGCCGTCGGTGAAGCACTCCTCGTCCACGACGACATGCGCGCTCAGCACGGGGAGGTTCGATGCCACGCGCGAGGCGTGCAGGTCGTGGACCTCCCGCACGTGCGGGAGCGCGAGGATGTGGGACCGGACGGCCGCCAGATCGAGACCCGGGGGAGTCTGCTCCATCAGCACGCTGCCTGCCGCGCGCAACAGGACGAGGGTGCGGGGGATGATCAGCCCGGCGATGAGGATGCCGACGATCGCGTCCGCCCGCTGCCAGCCGAACAGTGCGATGCACAGGGCGGAGACGATCACGCCCACCGACCCCAGCGCGTCGTTGACGACCTCGAGGAACGCCGCCCTCATGTTGAGGTTCGAGCGTCGCCCACCCGCGAGCACCAGGAGGGCGACGACATTGGCGACGAGGCCGATCGCTCCGAAGACGACGAGCGGCCCCGCGAGCACCTCCGGGGGCGAGAACAGCCGCCGGACCCCTTCCACGAGGGCGAAGACGCCCACTCCGAGCAGCAGGGCGGCTTGGGCGAGGGCACCGAGCACCTCCGCGCGAGCCCATCCCCACGTCCGACGGTCGGAGGTCGGCAGATCGGCCAGACGCGAGGCCACGACCGCCGTCGCGAGGCCGGCGACGTCGGTGAGCATGTGCGCGGCATCGACGAAGAGGGCGAGGCTACGGGTCATCACCGCGCCGATCACCTCGACGACGAGCACCGCCGCGGTGAGTGCCAAGGCGATCTGCAGGCGCGTACGCGAGGCGCCGGCGGTGTGGTCGTGCCCGGCTGTGCCGCCGGGCCGGTGCCCGTGGTCACCGCCTCCCGCGTGTCCGTGTCCTGCTGCCACGCGAACAGGTTAGCCGGGGACGTCGCCGCGCATGCGCGCCGCTAATCTGTAGATCGTGGGCGACACGGTGGGACTCATTGCCGAGATCTTCACCTGGATCGGTGCGGGGCTCGGAGTGGGCCTCCTCCTCATCGCCCTCATCGCGCGGCTCGCCGATGGTGACTGGGTCGCGGTGCGTGCCGTCGTCGAGCAGACCGACCACGGACCCGTCGTGCGCTGGTTCGACGACGACGGCAACGTCAACGAAGCCCCGCTCGGCGCCGCGGACGTCCGGCACATCGGCTCCCGCGACATGGCCGACATCCACTACCGGCGCGGCTGGCGGAACAAGATGCGCATCGAGGCCAGCTCCCACGCCGTGCGATTCCTCGTCCGCCTCGGGCTCCTCATGCTCGGCGTGGGACTTGCGGCGTTCGTCATCGGCTGGATCCCCCTGATCATCGAGAGATGGTGATCCCTCGCGCCGGGGACATTTAGCTAGCTAAGCTAGCGATCGTGAAAACCATCTCCCGGCCGCCCCGGCTTCTGCGCATCGGCCTACCCGTGCTGCTGATCCTCGTCTGGCTCGTCGGCGGCTCCATCGGCGGGCCCTACTTCGGCAAGGTCGACGAGGTCTCCACCAATGACCAGTCGTCGTTCCTGCCCGCGAGCGCCGATGCGACGGCCGTCCAGGAGCGGCTGGCGGGGTTCCTCGGCGCGGATTCGGTGCCCGCGCTCGTCGTCGTGACGGGTGAGGGCGAGCTGACCTCCGAGCAGACGGCCGATGTCGCCGCGCTCGCCGAGGACCTCGCCCGGGTCGACGGCGTGACGGGGGATGCGTCCCCGCCCGTCCCGTCGGAGGACGGCCAGGCGCTGCAGATCTTCGTGCCGATCGATGCGGACGCCGAACTGCGCGAGAGCGTGACGGAGCTGCGCGACCTCGTTGCCGGCCTGCCCGCACCGCTGGATGGCTGGGTGACGGGACCCGCGGGCTTCACGGCCGATCTGACCGAGGGCTTCCTCGGCATCGACGGGCTTCTGCTGGCGGTCGCTCTCGGCGCCGTCTTCGTCATCCTCGTCATCGTCTACCGTTCGCCGCTGCTCCCCCTGCTCGTGCTCGCCTCCTCGGTCTTCGCGCTGTGCGTGGCCCTGCTGACGGTGTGGTGGCTCGCCTTCGCGGGGATCTTCGTGCTCAACGGCCAGGTGCAGGGCATCCTGTTCATCCTCGTCATCGGTGCGGCGACCGACTACGCCCTGCTCTACGTGGCACGGTTCCGCGAGGCGCTCGCCGGCGGCCAAACGCGGTGGGATGCCGCGGTGTCCGCCTGGCGAGGAGCGTTCGAGCCGATCCTCGCCTCCGGCGGCACCGTCATCGCGGGCCTGCTCTGCCTCCTGCTCTCGGATCTCGCCAGCAACAAGGCGCTCGGCCCGATCGCCTCCATCGGGATCGCCTTCGCGATGCTCTCCGCCCTGACCTTCCTGCCCGCGCTGCTGGCGGTGTTCGGCCGGGCGGCCTTCTGGCCGTTCGTGCCCAAGCCCGAGGCGATCGCCGGCGACCCGGTCGCGGGTCGGGGCGTCTGGCCCGCGACGGCACGCTTCGTCGCGCGCCGCGCCCGCAGCATCTGGATCGTGTGCACGGTGGGCCTGCTCGCCGCGACGGTCGGCGTGCTGCAGCTGGAGGCCGACGGGGTCGCCTCCAGCGACCTCGTGCTGGGGTACTCCCAGGCCAGGGACGGCCAGGAGGTCCTCTCCGAGCACTTCCCGGGCGGATCGGGCAGCCCCGCCTACGTCGTCGTTCCCGAGGGCGACGTCGCCGCGGCGGTCGACGTCGTGGAGGGAGTCGACGGCGCCGACGACGTCGCTATCGCGTCGGGGGACTCGCCGACCGGGCAGGCGGCGGTCACGGTGCGGGACGGCGAGGCCGTCTTCACGGCGGTCGGGCCGCCCGGCACTCCGGAGCCCGCGCCGACTGTCTCCGACGGGGACGTGCTGCTGCAGGTCACTCTCTCGGATGCGGCCGACTCTCTCGCAGCCGAGGCGACGGTGGAGGATCTGCGCACCGCGTTCGATGCGGAGCTGGGGGAGGGCGTGGCGCAGGTCGGCGGCGTGACCGCGGTCGCGCTCGACACCAATGCGACATCCATCCGCGACCGCACCCTGATCATCCCCGTCGTCCTGGTGGTGATCCTCGTGATCCTCATGCTCCTGCTGCGATCCGTGCTGGCTCCCGTACTGCTCGTCGCGACGGTCATCGTCTCGTTCGGGGCGGCGCTCGGGGTGAGCGCGCTCGTGTTCGAGCACGTCTTCGGGTTCCCCGGGGCAGACCCCGCGGTGCCGCTCTACGGCTTCGTGTTCCTCGTGGCGCTCGGCATCGACTACAACATCTTCCTCATGACGAGGGTGCGCGAGGAGTCGCTGCGGCACGGCACCCGCCCCGGCATCCTGCGAGGCCTGGTGGCGACCGGCGGCGTCATCACGTCGGCGGGTCTGGTCCTCGCCGCGACGTTCGCCGCTCTCGGGGTGATCCCGATCCTCTTCCTCGCCCAGATCGCGTTCATCGTGGCCTTCGGCGTGCTCCTGGACACCTTCATCGTGCGCTCGCTGCTCGTGCCGGCCCTCGCCCACGACATCGGCCGGGCGATCTGGTGGCCGAGCAGGCTCGCGCGGCGCGAGGTGGACGAGGCGGCGGCGCGCCCGTAGCGCGCCGGGCGGCGGCTCGCCCGAGAACAGGCGATTCGCTCGAGACAGGCCGATCCCGGCTGTGAGCTCCTGTTCTCGGGCGAACCCCTGTGCTCGTACGGACGGCCGCTGACGGATGCCGCGGCGCGGCGTACCCTCGGAGCATGACCAAGGCCCTGTTCATCGTCGACGTTCAGAACGACTTCACCGAGGGAGGCGCGCTCGCCGTGGAGGGCGGTGACGCGGTCGCGGAGCGGATCAGCGCCCACCTCGCGGAGCATGCGGGCGAGTATGCGCTCATCGTGGCGTCCCGAGACTGGCACGATGCCGACAGCGACAACGGCGGCCACTTCCACCCCGAACCGGACTTCGTGGACACGTGGCCGATCCACTGCGTCTCCGGAACGGCGGGCGCCGAGTACGACCCGGGCCTGGACACGTCGGCCGTGACCCATCACGTCAAGAAGGGGCAGGGCGTCCCCGCCTACTCCCTCTACGAGGGCACGACGGATGACGGGCGCCGTGTCTCGGAGCTGCTGGAGGAGCACCACGTTCTCGACGTCGACGTCGTCGGGATCGCGACCGATCACTGCGTTCGCGCCTCCGCCCTCGATGCGATCGAGCACGGCCGTCGGGTGCGGATCCTCACCGCCCTCGTCGCGGGGGTCTCCGCGGAGGCCAGCGAGCGCGCCCTCGCGGAGCTGGCGCATGCGGGGGCGGAGATCGTCGCGGGTGAGGGGCCTCAGCCCTCGGCGTGACGCTCGAGGAACGCGTACACCTCGGAGTCGTCCACCCCGGGGAACGCCCCGCGGGGCAGGGGTGAGAACATCTGCGTGTGCACCCGTGCGGACGGCCACGCCTTGCCGTCCCACCGGTGCGCGAGGTCTGCCGCGGGTCGGCGGCAGCACGCTTCGTCCGGGCACGTCGATACGGCGCGCGTCGAGCTCTCCCTCCCCCGGAACCATCGCGCATCGTCGAAGGGCACTCCGACCGTGATCGAGAACTCCCCGTCGGGGGTCGTGCCCGTCTGCGTCGAGCACCAGTAGGTGCCGGCGGGCGTGTCCGTGTACTGGTAGTGCTCGGTCGTGCGATTCTGCTGCGAGAAGGCGCTGCGCGCCGAGAACTTGCGGCACACGATCTGACCCTCGACGGAGCCCGTGACATCCATCGGCAGCGGGAGGCCGTCGTTCTCGTAGACGCGCTGCAGCGAGCCGTTGTGATCGACCCGCAGGAAGTGCAGGGCGATGCCGAGGTGCTGCGTGACGAGGTTGGTCATCCGCATGCCTGCGGCCTCGTGGGTGACGCCGAACGCGTCGCGGAAGTCCTCGACGGCAAGGTTGCGATCCTTCTTCGCCTGCTGCAGGAAGGCGACGGCGTTCGTCTCGGGCATGAGACAGCACGCGGCGAAGTAGTTGATCTCGAGTCGCTGCTGCAGGAAGTCGGCGTAGTCGGTGGGCCTGGTGTGCCCGAGCAGACGGTGCGCCATCGCCTGCAGCGCCATGGAGCGCAGGCCGTGGCCGCCGGGGATGGATGCCGGGGGCAGGTAGATGCGCCCGTTCTCGAGGTCGGTGATCGAGCGCGTGGAGGAGGGCAGGTCGCCCGCGTAGATCAGCTCGAAGCCGAGCTTGTCCGCCATGATGCTCACCGTGCGGTGCGTGAGCGCGCCCGATGTGTGTCCCGCGGCGCGCAGCTGCTTCTCGGCGAGACGCTCGATATCGGCGAGGTAGTTGTGGCGGTCGCGCATCCGCAGCCGTAGCTCCGTGTTGGCCCGGCGCGCCTCCTCGGGGGTCGCGATCGCCTCCCTCTCCCTGCGCTGGAGCTCGTGGTGCAGGCCCAGCAGCGACTCGATCGTCTCGTCGGAGATGCCCTTGGTGACCCGGACCGGTGCGATGCCCAGTCGGCGGAACACCGGGCTCGCCTGGGCGCGCTCGAGCTCGATCTCCAGCGCGGCGCGTCGGTTCGGCGGCTCGCCCGAGATGAGATCGGACACGTCGGTCTCGGTGGCGTCGGCGATCGCCTGCAGCAGGGAGAGCTTCGGCTCGCGCTTGCCGTTCTCGATGAGGCTCAGCTGACTGCCCGCGACGCCAACGCGCGCGCCGAGCTCGTCGAGCGTCAGTCCCGCCCCCAGGCGGTGGTGACGGACCCGATGACCCAGGGTGGAGAGTTCGATGCCGGTCGCCATGAATTGAGGATAGCGAAGGAATCACGATTCTTTCGAGCGAATTCCGGACAAATCGCACGGGAAAGTCGGTGAGATGGAGGAAACCCGACCTGTAATGGAGCGACAGATGGCCCTCGCCGAGACCTTCACCAGCCGCACCCCTTCCACCCCCGCGCGATCGATGGCCGCGTTCGGCCGCCGCCCGGCCGACGAGCCCGGTCTCCGGGAGCTCTTCGCGTGGGTCGACGAGATCGCCGCGCTGACCCGGCCCGACCGCATCCACTGGATCGACGGATCCGCCGCGGAGAACGATGCACTGCTGCGGCAGATGGTCGACGACGGCACGCTCATCAAACTCAATCCGGAGTGGCGCCCGGGCTCCTACCTGGCACGCTCGCACCCGGGAGACGTCGCGCGGACCGAGGGGCGCACGTATATCGCGTCGGAGCGCGAGGAGGATGCCGGGCCGACGAACAACTGGGTGGCCCCTGAGGAGATCCGCGGCACGATGACCGAGATCTTCGCCGGCAGCATGCGCGGGCGCACGATGTACGTCGTGCCGTTCTCGATGGGCGCCGTGGGCGGCCCCCTCTCCCACATCGGCGTCCAGCTCACCGACAGCCCCTACGCCGTGGTCTCCATCGGCATCATGACGCGAGTGGGCGCCGAGGTCACGCGCCAGATCGCCGCCGGAAAGCCGTGGGTCAGGACGGTGCACTCGGTGGGAGCCCCCCTGGCGCCTGGCGAGAAAAGCGATGCCTGGCCCTGCAACGAGGAGAAGTACATCGTCCACTTCCCCGACACGCTCGAGGTGTGGTCGTACGGATCGGGGTACGGCGGCAACGCGATCCTCGCCAAGAAGTGCTTCGCGCTGCGGATCGCCTCCGTCATCGGACGCGACGAGGGATGGCTCGCCGAGCACATGCTGCTCATCCGGGTGATCGATCCGCAGGGCCGCAGGTACCACGTCGCCGCGGCGTTCCCGTCCGCGTGCGGCAAGACGAACCTCGCGATGCTGCGCCCGACCATCCCGGGATGGCGCGTGGAGACGCTGGGAGACGACATCGCGTGGCTGCGGCCGGGGGAGGACGGCCGCCTCTGGGCGATCAACCCCGAGGCCGGCTTCTTCGGCGTCGCTCCCGGTACCGGCGAGTCGACGAATGTCACGGCCGTCGAGACGCTGTGGGGCAACACGATCTTCACCAACGTCGCCCTGCGGCCGGACGGAGACGTCTGGTGGGAGGGTCTCACGGACGAGGCGCCCGCGAACCTGACCGACTGGGAGGGCAACCCGTGGACGCCGGACTCCGGGCGGCCGGCGGCGCACCCCAACTCCCGTTTCACCGTCAGCGCCGGGCAGTGCCCGCAGATCGCCGAGGACTGGGATGCCGCGGAGGGCGTGCCCCTCGACGCCATCCTCTTCGGGGGTCGCCGTGCGACGAACGTGCCCCTCGTGGTCGAGGCCACCGACTGGACGCACGGCGTCTTCATGGGCTCCAACATCTCCTCCGAGCGCACCGCCGCCGCCGAGGGGACGCTGGGCGAGCTGCGCCGGGACCCGTTCGCGATGCTGCCCTTCTGCGGCTACAACATGGCGGACTACTTCGGGCACTGGCTGGCAGTGGGTCAGAAGCTCCGCTTCGACCGGGCTCCGCGCGTCTTCCAGGTGAACTGGTTCCGTCGTGGGGACGACGGCCGCTTCCTGTGGCCGGGATTCGGCGACAACGCACGGGTCATCGAGTGGATCGTGCGGCGTCTGAACGGCGAGGTCGGCGCCGTCGACAGCCCGATCGGGCGGCTGCCCCGGACCGAGGACCTGAACCTCTCGGGGATCGACGTGCCCGAGGCCGATCTCGAGGAGCTGTTCTCGGTCTCGCCGCAGACGTGGCAGATCGAGGCCGATCTGACGGAGGAGTTCTACGCGACCTTCGACGGCAGGGTGCCGCCCGCGCTGTACGCCGAGCTCGCCGCGCTGCGATACCGCCTGAAGCAGGCCGGCTAGTACGCCCTCGCGTGCGGGCGGGGCGCCCCGCACGCGAGGTGGGCGGACGCCGCCGCTAGACGAGCAACTGGTGCCGGGCGAGCTCCCGGTACAGCGGTGTCGATTCCACCAGCTCGGCGTGCGTTCCCGTGCCGACGACGCGCCCCTGCTCGAGCACGACGATCAGGTCGCTGTCGACGACCGTCGACAGTCGGTGGGCGATCACGAGCAGCGTGCGGCCCTGGGCGACCGCATCGATGGCCTCCCTCATTCGCTGTTCGTTGACGCCGTCCAATGACGACGTCGACTCGTCCAGCAGCAGCACGGGAGGCGCCGCCAGGATCGCTCGTGCGATCGCGAGCCGCTGCCGCTCGCCGCCGGAGAGCATGACGCCGTCCTCGCCGACGGGGGCGTCGATCCCCAGCTCGTTGCGCTCGAGCACGTCGCCGAGGTTGACCTCCCGCAGCACGCGCTCGCAGTCGGCGTCGGATGCCTCGGGTGACGCGAGCCGCAGGTTGTCCGCGATTGTGCCGGCGAGGGTGGGGGCATCCTGCTCCACGTAGCCGAAGCGGGCACGCAGATCCGTGCGTGCGATGTCGCGCACATCGACGCCGTCGACGAGGATGGAGCCGTTCGTGGGGTCGTAGAAGCGCTCGATGAGCGAGAGGATCGTGCTCTTGCCCGCACCGCTCGGGCCGACGAGCGCCACGCGAGCGCCCCGAGGGACGGCGAAGCTCACCCCGCGCAGCACCTCGCGCGCGGGCTCCGGCTCGGGCGCCCCGTCCGAGACCCGCGGTTCGACGTGCGCCTCCTCGAGCAGCGAGCGCGCCTCCGCGGCGGCCTTCTCCCGCGCGGCGATGACGGCATCGGGGTAGCGGAAGCGCACGTCGCGGAAGGCGATCGCGGGCACGGTGTCCGCGACGGCCACGGCATCCGTCCCGACCCGTTCGCGGGGGACGCCGTCGCCGGCGTCCTCGGTCGGCAGGTCGAGCACCTCCTGGATGCGGCCGAGCGCCCCCAGGGCCTGGTTGACGCTCGTGATGGCGCCGAAGGTGGTCGCCAGCGGCGCGATCAGAAGGAAGAGGAACATCACGAAGGTCACCAGCTGCGCGATCGAGATGGCGCCCGCCGCGACGCGGAAGCCGCCGACCCCGAGGACGGTGAGGAGCGAGAGCTGCATCGCGATGCCGGCGACGGGGACGACGAGCGCGGAGACCTTGGCGATGCGCACGCCGACGTCGTAGGCCTCGCTCGCCATCCTCGTGACGGAGGCGACCTCGCGGTCGGTCGCGCCCGCCGCGCGCACCGTGCGGATGGAGCCGACCGCGCGCTCGACGCCGCTGGCGAGTTCGCCGACCTTGATCTGCTGCTGCGTCGACGCCGTGCGGATGCGCCCGCTCAGCAGCACCACCACGACGACCGAGCCGCCGATCACGAGCAGGATCAGACCGAGCAGGAGCGGGTCGATGAACATCATGGCGAGCAGGGCGCCGACGAGGATCAGGGCGTTGCCCACGGCATCCGCGAGCCCCTGTGTGAGCACCGCGTAGAGCAGCGTGGTGTCGGTGCCCACGCGGGAGACGAGGTCGCCGGTGCGGCGCGCGTCGAATTCGCTGACCGGGAGGTGGAGGATGCGGGCGATCAGCTTGCGGCGGCTGGAGTACACCACCGCGGTGCCCGTGCGCTGCAGCAGGTAGTGCTGGTAGCCGGAGATCACCGAGGAGACGACGACGAAGCCGATGAGCAGCCAGATGAGGATGCCGAGGTCCAGGCCCTCCTGCACGCGCGAGATGACCTGACCCACGAGGAGGGGCTGGACGAGGGTCGCGCCGGCACCCAGCACGCTGAGGACCGCGACGACGACGAGCACCTTCTTGTGCTCGAACAGGAAGGGCAGCAGCTGCCGGAACGTGGCGCGTGGGCCATCGGGGTCGGGACGATTCCGGCGGCCGCGTCGCGCGGCAGGGGCGGGGGAGGGGGTGCTCATCGAGGGTTCCTGATCCTGGGGCGGTTGTCGCTCCACCACGACCGTACTTCCCCCCGGCGTGAGAGGGGACACCCGGCGGCCGGCGGAGCGCCCGGATCCCGGCCCCGGACGTGCGTGAGGCCCGCACCTGCCCCAGGTGCGGGCCTCACGGTCGTGGTGTCAGTGGGCCATGTTTGCGAGGGCTTGGGGGTCGATGGTGGCGATGGAGCGGGTGTCTTGGAAGGCGCGGATGCCTTCGATTCCTTGTTCGCGGCCGTAGCCGGATTGCTTCATGCCGCCGAAGGGGGCGCGGAGGTCGAGGCGGGTGGCGCCGTGGTCGTTGATCCAGACGTATCCGCAGATCAGTTGGGATCCGACGCGGTGGGCGGTGTCGGGGTTGGCGGTCCAGACCGATCCGCATAGTCCGCCCCAGGTGTCGTTGGCGAGGCGGATGGCTTCGTCTTCGGTGTCGAAGGGGATGATGGGGATGACGGGTCCGAATTGTTCCTGGGTGACCACGCGCAGGCCCGGGTCGGGGTCGATGACGATCGCGGGGCGGAGGAAGTTGCCGCCGGCGAGGTCTCCGGTGGGGAGGGTGCCGTATTCGCGGACGTCGGCGCCGGCGTCTTTGGCTTCTTGGATGATGTCTTCCACGAATGCTTTCTGCGCGCCCTGGTGGAGGGGTCCCATGGTGGTGGCCTGGTCCAGGCCGTGTCCGAGGACGACGTTGTTCAGGCGGGTTTCCAGGCCGGTGACGAGTTCGTCCAGGCGGGAGCGGTGCACGAAGACGCGTTTGGCGTTCATGCAGATCTGTCCGGTGCTGTCGTAGATCGCGGCGTAGAGGCGGTCCAGGTGGGTGTCATCGAGGAGCGCGTCTTCCAGGAACACCGCCGCGTCGTTGCCGCCCAGTTCCAGGGTGACGCGGGTGAGGGAGCGGGCGGCCATCTCGGCGATGCGCTTGCCGCCGCCGACGGACCCGGTGAAGCAGACCTTCGCGATGTCGGTGTTCTGGATCAGGCCGGACATGTTCTCGTCCTTGCCGGTGACGATGTTCAGCACCCCGGCGGGCAGTTTCTCCGCCACCCGCTGCACCAGCCGGGTGGTCGCCAGCGGCGCCGAGGGCGGCGGCTTGACGATCGCGGTGTTCCCCGCCAGCAGCGCGTGGGGCAGCGCCGCGCCCAGGATCGCGATGGGCCAGTTGAACGGCACGATGATCGTCACCGC